>JAFNXM010000039.1 GCA_017383485.1 Bacteroidaceae bacterium | reverse complement strand
CCAAACCTTTATCGCGGCTGTATTGACTGCTATCGGTTATTCAATTAACGACAAGGTGGTAGTATTCGACCGTATTCGTGAAAACTTGGGTCTCTATCCTAAGCGCAACACTAAGCGTGTGTTCAACGAATCTATCAATAGTACTTTGACTCGTACTATCATGACTTCGTTCACTACCCTCCTCGTGTTGCTCTGCATCTTCTTCTTGGGTGGCGATAGCATCCGTTCATTCTCATTCGCAATGATCTTGGGTGTAACATTCGGTACTTTGAGCTCAATCTTCCTTGCTGCTCCTATTGCATACCGCACTTTGGGCAAAAAGAGAGTGATTGGCGAAGCTGAATAATTGAGATTCATTTTCCCATTATAGGGGAAATATAAATAAAGATTGAGATGCGTCAAAATACTGGCGCATCTCTTTTTCATTCCTATAATATATATACACAATATGTACAGACGCTATTTATTTCATCTATTTGTTTTGCTGCTGCCTTTCCTTTTTATCTCTTGCGCCATGGCAGACTCTTCGCTACGCCTTGCCCCCTATTTCACAAGTGGAATGGTATTACAGCGCCACCAGCCTATTCGCATACAAGGTTACGCAGGTGCCGGCGAAAAGGTACATGTGGATTTTCTGCAGTCTCAGCAAACAGTCACCTGTGATAAGGATGGGAGATGGCTGGTCTGTCTGCCTGAGCAAAAGGCGGGAGGTCCTTATATTTTGAAGGTGGAGAGCGAGGGCGAAGAAGTTGAAGTGCGCGATATCTATATAGGAGAAGTGTGGCTATGTAGCGGACAGTCAAATATGCAACTGCCTGTGCGGGAAACAATGGGAGCTGCGGAAGATATTGCCAGCGCCTCAGAGCAAAAGTGCGTGCATCTGTACCAAATGCGTCCGTCGCGTATTCCATTTGCCGAAGCCTGGGAGAAAACCTACGTCGATTCTTTGAAACGCAACGAGTACTATTTGCCTGCACAATGGACCAAATGCGATGCAAAGACCGTGGCGGATTTTTCTGCTATAGGTTATCATTTCGGACGTCTGCTTTCGGAAAAATTAGACTGCCACGTCGGTATCATTTGCAACGCCGTGGATGGTTCGCTGTGCGAGTCGTGGATAGATAGTCAGACCCTTGCGTCAGGATGTCCCGATTTGAATAAAGAATGGTGGACCGAGCCACTCATACAGCAGTGGGCGAGAAATCGAGCCAAGACCAATTTGAAAAACCATCCCGAGGCCTTGCCACACCATCCCTATGCGCCATCCTATCTGTTCGACTGCGGCATAGCACCTTTGGAGGGATTGACACTGGCCGGTGTGTTGTGGTATCAAGGCGAGGGCAATGCGCACAATGCCACGTTGCACGAACAATTGTTTCCCTTGTTGCAAAAAAGTTGGCGCACACATTTCGCCGCGCCCGAATTACCCTTCTATTTTGTCCAACTCTCCGGCATTTCCACCCTACCCACGTGGGGATACTTCCGCGACAGCCAGCGCCGCCTCGGCGTTTTGCCTCGCACATATATGACCGTGTCGCACGACTTGGGCGAAGCAAAAAATATCCATCCCAAGCGCAAGCGCGAGATAGCCGAACGCTTAGTCGCCGCCGCTTTGGTACACGAATATGGTCAGGCAGGTGTGCCCTGTGGTCCCGTTTATTTGGGCGCACAACTCAAATCGAATAAAATCCTCCTGCATTTCCAATACGGCAAAGGCATGCGCACCAGCGACGGCAAGTCGCCCAAGGGATTCGAAGTGGCAGGGAAAAACGGTGCCTTTGTTCCCGCCAAAGCACGTATTGTGGGCGAAACCATAGAAGTGTGGAGCGACGCCGTAGCCCAGCCTCAGCAAGTGCGATATGCTTGGGATTCGTTTCCTCAGGCTAATGTCGTAGGCAGTAATGGTTTCCCTATTAGCACTTTCTCTGATCGCGTATTTTGACGCCAGGATTTTAGCCATACAACAATAGATTTTTGCACCTCTCGATCAAGCCTTAAAAACGGCGCGTTTGATCGTGGCGAAAAAAGGTCTAACCTTTTTAAAATTCCAGAACGGTTTTTTTAAAAAAGGTTAGACCTTTTTTTAACGAGGCGTCGCGAAATTTTCAGGCTATAAAATCGGCATATTTTTTCACCACCACTTTCCCTAAAAATATCTGTATCATAAATCGCTGGAATAGGGTGCTGGGGTGGTAAAAAAGTCCTGCGCTCCCCTCGTTCTATCAAAGAAAATCAGTAACTTTGCCCTTCGTCTGCTTTCGCACAGCTGCGATATATTAGACCAAAAGATTATCCCACGATATAAAGCAAAATTCGACTATGGCAAAAGAAGAACTCACCCCGATGATGAAGCAATTTCACGATCTCAAGGCAAAGCATCCCGATGCGGTTTTGCTTTTTCGTTGTGGCGACTTCTATGAAACCTATTGCAGTGATGCTGTCACCGCTTCCCAAGTGCTTGGCATCACGCTTACTCGACGCAACAACAAGGGTTCGCAGGCTGCCACCGAGATGGCGGGTTTCCCCCATCATGCACTGGACACCTATTTGCCACGCCTGGTGCGCGCGGGTTTTCGCGTAGCTATTTGTGATCAATTGGAAGACCCTAAGTTGGCAAAGAAACTTGTCAAGCGCGGTATCACAGAACTTGTGACGCCCGGGGTAGCCATTAGTGACAATGTGCTCAATAGTCGTGAGAACAACTTCCTTTGCGCTGTGCATTTTGGTAAGGCGAGTCTCGGTATTTCCCTATTAGATATTTCCACGGGTGAATTCCTCGTGGCCGAAGGTGCTCCAGAATATATTGACAAATTACTTGTAGGTTTTTCGCCCAAGGAGATTTTGGTGGAAAGTGGGATGAAGTCTCGTTTGAACGGTCTTTTTGGCAACAAATACTTTGTCTTTGAGTTGGAAGACTGGGCCTTTTCGGAAAATACCTCTAAGGAAAAACTGTTGAAGCAATTCGAAGTAAAAAGTTTGAAAGGCTTTGGTGTGGATCACCTCAAAGATGCTTGTGTTGCGGCAGGAGCTGTGCTTTGCTATCTGGAACTGACTCACCACCACAATACTGGTCATATTACTTCGATCAGACGTATCGAGGAAGATCGCTTTGTGCGTCTGGACAAATTCACCGTACGCAATCTCGAACTCGTTGCGCCGATGAACGAGGGCGGTCAGTCTTTGCTCTCGGTATTGGACCGCACACTCACGCCAATGGGTGCACGCATGCTGCGCCGTTGGTTGCTCTTCCCGCTGCGTAATGTTACGGCCATTCAGCGCCGACAAGATGGTGTCGAACACTTCTTCCGCAATCCCGACTTCAGAGATATTTGTCAGGAAGAATTAGCACGTGTCGGCGATATGGAACGTATTTTGTCCAAGGTAGCGGTGGGGCGTGCCAATCCCCGCGACATGCAACAATTGCGTATTGCCCTAGAGAGCGTGGAAGTACTGAAAAATGCTTGTCTTGAAGCTGAACAAGAAAATATAAGACGTCTGGGTGAAGAGATGGTTTACTGTCGTGAACTGAAAGAACGCATCCTGCGCACACTGCGCCCCGATCCCCCTGTGATGCTTAACAAAGGTGGCGTGATCGCTTCGGGCGTGAACGAACAACTAGACGAACTGCGCACAATCTCTTCTTCCGGCAAGGACTACCTCTTGCAAATCCAACAACGCGAGAGCGAGTTGACAGGTATTCCCAGTCTGAAAATTGGATTTAACAACGTCTTCGGCTACTATATCGAAGTGCGCAATACATACAAGGAGAATGTGCCTGCAGAGTGGGTACGCAAACAGACGTTGGCGCAAGCGGAGCGTTACATCACGCAGGAGTTGAAGGAGTACGAAGAGAAGATTCTCGGCGCCGAAGACCGTATCCTGGCACTAGAGACGCAGATATTCAACGATCTTCTGCAAGATGCTGCCACCTACATCACCGACTTGCAGCGCAATGCCGCAGCACTGTCGCAACTGGACTGCTTGCATTCTCTGGCAGCCGTAGCGCGCGAGCGACGCTACGTTCGTCCAGTGATCGACGAGAGCCTATCGATAGATATTCGCCAAGGCCGCCATCCCGTGATCGAGACTCTGATGCCTCCGGGCGAAGAATATGTAGCCAACGATGTCCAGCTGGATTGCAACGGACAGCAAGTGATCATCATCACAGGTCCGAACATGGCTGGTAAGAGTGCTCTGTTGCGCCAAACAGCCCTAATCACGTTGATGGCACAGACGGGATCGTTTGTCCCAGCCGAGTCTGCGCAGATTGGTTGGGTAGACAAAATCTTCACACGCGTAGGGGCCAGCGACAATATATCCGTGGGCGAAAGTACCTTTATGGTGGAAATGAGCGAGGCGGCGAATATCATGAACAATTTGACGCAGCGCAGTCTGGTCCTCTTCGACGAATTGGGCCGCGGTACCTCGACCTACGACGGCATCTCTATCGCTTGGTCTATCGTAGAGTACATCCACGAGAATCCACGTGCTCATGCGCGCACCCTGTTCGCCACACACTACCACGAACTGAACGAGATGGAGAAAACCTTCGAGCGGGTGAAAAACTGGAACGTATCGGTGAAGGAGGTAGGCGGCAAGGTGGTCTTCCTGCGTAAACTGATGCGTGGCGGTAGCGAACACTCCTTTGGTATTCACGTGGCAAGATTGGCAGGGATGCCTGGCGTGATTGTAAAGCGCGCCGAAACGGTGCTCCAGGAGTTGGAACGTAGCAACGCGCGCGACGGGTCTGCTATGCCAAAGGGCGAAATGGGCGCATCAGCCCAAGGCGGAACACAACTGAGCTTCTTCCAATTGGACGACCCAGTATTGCAGCAAATCCGCGATGAGATCCTGCACCTCGATGTCAATAACCTGACGCCTATGGAGTCGCTCAACAAACTGCACGACATTCAGAAAATCCTGAAAGGTCGATAGGACTTTTGAACAAACATAGTGTAGATTTAATAAAAGTCATGATTTATGGGTTGGGATATCAACATAATTGGCAAGCATGGTCTCCGTGTTGATGATATAAAGCATACAGCAGAAGATTTATCCCAAATACTTCAGGCAAATATCAAATACGGACACGAGACACACGATGAATTTATTGAATATGGAGAAATAAAACTTTGTTCAAATGCCCCACTTTATGTTTTGTCTGAATATTCAGACACAAATGCTTGTGCTATAAATAATAGGAACTTAATTAGTCTAAGTCTAGAACCTGCAGATAGCGCAGATGATAGATGTGAAATATTTTACTTGTCGATTTATCAAGAAGCTTTTGATTTGTCATTTAAAAACGATTTCTTTGCTAGATGGTCTGGGTTCTATTCGCATTTTAGGGAAGATGGGAATACGAGAACTTCTTGCGGCTTAAAGGAATACCGAACTCTATCAAAAAAATATGTAAAGGCGTTTAATTGTGATAAAATTTATCACATAGCCGATCAGGGCCCTCACCAATACATTGAGGACAAACTTGATTCTCCGTGGAATGAAGTACTAAATTACATAAATACCAAACAATACGAAAAAGACTTTTATAAACAACACGAAGAAGAATTTGGGAGAAATTATAGTGAAGATGATCAAGGTGAAGAGTCTGTTGTTTTTGATGTGGCGAGTTTTATGAAAGCTGACCATCCTAAATACTCTTTATCGTTATATGATGTATTTGTTGATGACTTCTCAGACCTAGAATAATAATATTGAAAACTCACTATTAAGCACAGCCACTTGAGAGTTTATAAGTCATTAAATTTATCCTATTTGTGATATGAAAATATTTTGAGGGTATTTCGTGGAACAATTCTTAAAATCCGTTAAACCCGATTTGCTTTTCGCAAAAAAATATTGTATCTTTGTAGTACGAAGTTACGAAAAAGGTCTAAATTATTGAGAATGAATGACGACCTTTTGGTTGAATATGTATTGGGTTACGAATTAGCAATATACAGAGTGTTTTGGTCTTCTGCGTTTTGCATAACTTCAAATAACTCTTTCTGTAT
>JAFNXM010000038.1 GCA_017383485.1 Bacteroidaceae bacterium | reverse complement strand
GGTTGTAGGTAGCAAGTTGGCAGCACGTGTATTGAAGAGCTGGGTTGAAGACTTCGTAGACGAAGATACAGGTGAAGTAGTATCTATTGAGCGTAACGAAGTGATTCTTGATCGTGAAACAGTGATCGAACCAGAGCACATCGAAATGATTATCGATAGTGGTGCTCAATCTATCCTTGTTCACCAAGAAGAATCTGTATCTTCAGATTACTCTATTATCTTTAATACCCTCCAAAAGGACCCAAGTAACTCTGAAAAGGAAGCGGTACTTTACATCTATCGTCAGTTGCGTAATGCTGATCCTGCTGATGATGCTAGTGCACGCGAAGTAATCAATAACCTTTTCTTCTCAGAAAAACGTTATGACTTGGGTGAAGTAGGTCGTTATCGTATTAACAAGAAGTTGAACCTTGCTTCAGATAATGACGTACGCGTATTGACTCGCGAAGATATTATTGAAATCATTAAGTATCTCGTTGAGTTGATCAACTCTAAGGCTGCAGTGGATGATATCGACCACTTGAGCAACCGTCGCGTTCGTACAGTTGGCGAACAATTGGCAAATCAATTTGCTATCGGTTTGGCACGTATGAGTCGCACTATTCGTGAACGTATGAACGTACGCGATAACGAAGTATTTACTCCAACAGATTTGATCAATGCTAAGACAATCTCTTCAGTGATCAATTCATTCTTCGGTACAAATGCTTTGTCACAGTTCATGGACCAAACAAACCCATTGGCGGAAGTGACTCACAAGCGTCGTCTTTCGGCTCTCGGTCCTGGTGGTCTTTCTCGTGAACGTGCAGGTTTCGAAGTGCGTGACGTACACTATACTCACTATGGTCGTCTCTGTCCTATTGAGTCTCCAGAAGGTCCAAACATCGGTCTGATTTCTTCACTCTGTGTATATGCTAAGATCAACGAACTCGGTTTCATCGAAACACCATATCGTAAGATTGAAAACTCTATCGCTGACCTCAATAATGATAATGTAGTTTATTTGAGCGCAGAAGAAGAAGAAGGTAAGATTATCGGTCAAGGTAATGCACCTCTTCGTGAAGACGGTTCATTTGTACGCGATAAGGTAAAGTGCCGTCAAGATGCAGACTATCCTGTTGTGCCACCTTCACAAGTAGATTTGATGGACGTAGCTCCACAACAGATTGCTTCAATCGCAGCTTCTTTGATCCCATTCTTGGAACACGACGATGCTCACCGTGCATTGATGGGATCTAACATGATGCGCCAGGCAGTTCCTTTGATCCGTTCTGAAGCACCTATCGTTGGTACTGGTATCGAAAAGCAAGTGTGCGAAAACTCTCGTACAATGATTACTGCCGAAGGCGAAGGTGTAATTGATTATGTTGACGCAACTACAATCCGTATCACTTACGATCGTACAGAAGACGAAGAATTCGTAAGCTTTGATTCTGCAACTAAGGAATACGAAATTCCTAAGTTCCGTCGTACTAACCAAAACATGACTATCGACCTTCGTCCTATCTGTGTGAAGGGTCAACGTGTTAAGGCTGGTGATATCTTGACAGAAGGTTATGCTACAGAAAACGGCGAATTGGCTCTTGGTCGCAACCTCCTCGTTGCATACATGCCTTGGAAGGGTTACAACTACGAAGATGCTATCGTTTTGAACGAACGTGTGGTACGCGAAGATATCCTTACTTCTGTACACGTAGATGAATTTGCGCTCGAAGTACGCGAAACCAAGCGAGGTATGGAAGAGTTGACCAACGATATTCCTAACGTTAGCGAAGATGCGACTAAGGACTTGGACGAAAATGGTATCATCCGTATCGGTGCTCGCGTAGTACCTGGCGATATCCTTATCGGTAAGATTACGCCTAAGGGTGAAAGCGATCCTACTCCAGAAGAAAAGTTGCTCCGTGCAATCTTTGGTGACAAAGCTGGTGATGTGAAAGATGCTTCTTTGAAGGCAAATCCTTCTCTTTCTGGTGTAATCATCGACAGAAAGTTGTTCTCTAAGCAAATGAAGACTCGTGCTTCAAAGGCACAAGATAAGGTTGCCCTTCAAAAGTTGGATGACGAATTCAATGCAGAAGCAGAAGAATTGAAGGGTATCATGATCGACAAGTTGATGACACTTTTGAAGGACAAGACTTCTATGGGTGTGTTGGACAACATCGGTACAGAAGTTATCGCTAAGGGTGCTAAGTTCAGCAAGTCTTTGTTGAATACAATTGATTATACATCTATTGAATTGAGCAATTGGACAGACGACGAACACACTAATACACTTCTCCGTCAATTGGTGATCAACTACTTGAAGAA
The DNA here is from genome assembly GCA_017383485.1 of Bacteroidaceae bacterium. Classification (GTDB taxonomy): domain Bacteria; phylum Bacteroidota; class Bacteroidia; order Bacteroidales; family Bacteroidaceae; genus Alloprevotella. Next base: position 38,026 of record JAFNXM010000038.1, on the reverse strand, counting down.
GTACAATATCATGGATGCTGTACTCAAACGCAAGAAGTTTGCAATCACTATTGGTGATGAACTTCCCTCAGGTATCATCCAGATGGCTAAGGTTTACGTGGCTAAGAAACGTAAGATTGGCGTAGGTGATAAGATGGCAGGTCGTCACGGTAACAAGGGTATCGTATCTAAGATCGTACGTCAGGAAGATATGCCATTCTTGGAAGATGGTACTCCTGTAGATATTGTACTCAACCCATTGGGTGTGCCTTCACGTATGAACATCGGTCAGGTGTTTGAAGCCGTACTCGGTGCTGCCGGTAAGAAGTTGGGCGTGAAATTTGCTACTCCAATCTTCGACGGTGCTAAGCTCGAAGACCTCTGTGAATGGACAGACAAGGCTGGTTTGCCACGCTACTGCTCTACTCAGTTGTATGATGGTGGCACAGGTGAAGCATTTGACCAAAAGGCGACTGTCGGTGTGACCTACATGTTGAAGCTCGGTCACATGGTTGAAGACAAGATGCACGCACGTTCTATCGGTCCATACTCATTGATTACTCAACAACCTCTCGGTGGTAAGGCTCAATTTGGTGGTCAACGTTTCGGGGAAATGGAAGTTTGGGCAATCGAAGCCTTCGGTGCTTCTCACGTACTCCAGGAAATCCTCACTATCAAGTCAGACGACGTAGTAGGACGTTCTAAGGCTTACGAAGCAATCGTCAAGGGCGACGCTATGCCAACTCCAGGTATTCCAGAATCACTCAATGTCCTCCTGCACGAACTCCGTGGTCTTGGTTTGAGCATCACACTTGATTAATCAACAACAACTCTTTACACACAACATATAAAGTAAAAATATGGCATTTAAAAGAGACAACAAGATAAAGAGTAACTTCACAAAGATTACTATTGGTTTGGCTTCTCCTGAAGAAATCCAGTCTAATTCTTTCGGTGAAGTGTTGAAACCCGAAACTATCAACTATCGTACCTACAAGCCCGAACGTGACGGTTTGTTCTGCGAACGCATTTTCGGTCCTACCAAGGACTACGAATGCCATTGCGGTAAGTACAAGCGCATCCGTTACAAAGGCATCGTCTGCGACCGTTGTGGTGTTGAGGTAACTGAGAAGAAAGTACGTCGCGAGCGTGCTGGCCACATCCAATTGGTTGTGCCCGTAGCTCACATTTGGTATTTCCGTTCTTTGCCCAACAAGATGGGTTATCTCCTTGGTCTTCCCACCAAGAAGTTGGATTCTATCATCTACTACGAACGCTACGTAGTTATCCAACCAGGTGTGATGAGCGACGAGTTGATGGTCAACGATCTCCTCACAGAAGACGAATACCTCGATATTTTGAAGAAACTTCCAAAGGAAAACCAATACCTGGAAGATTCTGATCCTAATAAGTTCATCGCAAAGATGGGTGCAGAAGCAGTTTACGACCTGCTTTCTCGTGTCGATCTCGACGAACTCTCATACGAATTGCGCGACAGAGCTAACTCAGACTCTTCTATGCAACGCAAGAACGAAGCGCTCAAGCGTCTGCAAGTAGTTGAATCATTCCGTGCAAGCAAGGATCGCAACCGTCCTGAATGGATGATCATGAAGATCCTTCCTGTTACTCCTCCCGAACTCCGTCCTCTCGTAGCATTGGATGGTGGCCGTTTCGCTACTTCCGACTTGAACGACCTCTATCGTCGCGTCCTCATTCGCAACAACCGCCTCAAGCGTTTGCTCGAAATCAAGGCGCCCGAAGTCATCTTGCGCAACGAAAAGCGTATGCTTCAGGAAGCTGTTGACTCACTCTTCGACAACTCTCGCAAGAGTAGTGCAGTCAAGAGCGATAGCAACCGCCCATTGAAGTCACTCTCTGACTACTTGAAGGGTAAGCAAGGTCGTTTCCGTCAAAACCTCCTCGGTAAGCGTGTCGACTATTCTGCACGTTCAGTAATCGTCGTAGGTCCAGAATTGAACATGGGCGAATGCGGTCTGCCTAAATTGATGGCTGCCGAACTCTACAAGCCATTCATCATCCGCAAACTTATCGAACGCGGTATCGTCAAGACCGTCAAGAGTGCGAAGAAGATTGTAGACCGTCGCGAACCAATCATTTGGGATATCCTCGAACACGTAATGAAGGGTCACCCCGTGCTCCTCAACCGTGCTCCGACACTTCACCGTCTCGGTATCCAGGCATTCCAACCCAAGATGATTGAAGGTAAGGCTATCCAGTTGCACCCACTCGCATGTACAGCGTTCAACGCCGACTTCGACGGTGACCAAATGGCGGTACACCTTCCTTTGAGCAACGAAGCCATCCTCGAAGCACAAATGTTGATGCTCCAAAGCCACAACATTCTCAACCCTGCCAATGGTGCACCTATCACAGTGCCTTCTCAGGATATGGTGTTGGGTCTCTACTACATCACCAAGATGCGTCCAGGTGCTAAGGGAACAGGCCTCACATTCTACGGTCCAGAAGAAGCTATTATCGCCTTCAACGAAAAGCGCGTCGATGTACACGCTCCAGTCAAAGTGCTGGTAGACGATATCGACGAAGCTGGTATGCCAGTGAAGCGTCTCGTTGAAACTTCTGTAGGTCGTGTGATCGTGAATGAAATCATCCCTGCAGAATGTGGTTTCGTCAATACAGTTATCTCTAAGAAGTCACTTCGCGATATCATTACCAACGTGATCAAGACTGTAGGTATGGCTCGTGCTTGCCACTTCCTCGACGGTATCAAGAACTTGGGTTATCGCAAGGCCTACGAAGGTGGTCTGTCGTTCAACCTCGACGATATCATCATCCCTGAAGAAAAGGCAGAAATCGTGAAGCGTGGTAACGACGAAATCGATCAGATTACCATGAACTACAACATGGGTTTCATCACCGACAACGAACGCTACAACCAAGTTATCGATACATGGACTCACGTTAATACAGACCTCAAGCGCACCCTCATGAAGCAAATGACCGAAGCTGACCAAGGTTTCAATGCTGTATTCATGATGCTCGACTCAGGTGCTCGTGGTTCTGCCGATCAGATTTCTCAGTTGGCAGGTATGCGTGGTTTGATGGCTAAGCCTCAAAAGGCAGGTGCTGATACACGTTCTACTATCGAAAACCCTATCCTTTCTAACTTTAAGGAAGGTATGTCCGTGCTCGAGTACTTTATCTCTACCCACGGTGCGCGTAAGGGTCTTGCCGATACAGCGTTGAAGACTGCCGACGCAGGTTACCTCACCCGTCGTCTCGTAGACGTATCTCACGACGTGATCATCAACGAAGAAGACTGTGGTACACTCCGTGGTTTGGTATGTTCAGCTCTCAAGGATGGCGACGAAATCATCTCATCTCTTGGCGAACGTATCCTCGGCCGTGTATCTGTACACGATATTATAAATCCTACTACAGGCAAGGTGATTGCTCGTGCTGGCGAAGAACTCAACGAAGCTATCGTAGCCGAAATCGAAGCATCTCCTATCGAAACCGTAGAAATCCGCTCAGTATTGACCTGCGAAAGCAAGCACGGCGTATGTATGAAGTGCTACGGCCGCAACCTCGCTACTTCGCGCATGGTACAAAAGGGTGAAGCTGTCGGTGTCATCGCAGCACAATCTATCGGTGAACCTGGTACACAGTTGACACTCCGTACCTTCCACGCCGGTGGTATCGCGGGTGGTGCTGCTGCCAACGCTACAGTTGTGGCTAAGCACAAGTGCCGCCTCGAATTCGACGAACTCCGCACTGTCGACACCGTTTCTGAAGACGGCGTAGCAGGCAAGGTTGTCGTAGGTCGTTTGGCAGAAGTTCGCTTCGTCGACGAAAATACAGGCATCGTACTTTCTTCACAAAACGTACCTTATGGTTCACAACTCTTCGTATCTGAAGGCGACGTTGTAGAAAAGGGCACGGTTATCGCTAAGTGGGACCCCTTCAACGCCGTGATCGTTACCGAAACAGCTGGTCGCGTACAATTCGAAGACGTTAAGGAAGGTGTTACTTTCCGTGTCGAAGAAGACGAAGCAACAGGTCTCCGCGAACGCATCGTTACCGAATCTAAGGAAAGAGGTAAAGTGCCTTCAGCTCACATCCTCGATGAAAATGGTGAACTCATCCGTACATACAACTTCCCCATCAACGGTCGCATCGCTGTCGAAGATGGTCAAGTACTCAAGGCGGGTGACGTCCTCATCAAGATCCCACGTGTCGTAGGTAGTGCAGGCGACATCACCGGTGGTCTTCCACGTGTCACCGAGCTCTTCGAAGCACGCAACCCATCCAACCCCGCAGTCGTATCTGAAATCGACGGCGAAATCAGCATGGGTGCTGTGAAGCGTGGCCACCGCGAAATCATCGTCACATCTAAATTGGGCGAAGTGAAGAAATACCTCGTATCGCTCTCTAAGCAAATCCTTGTACAAGAAAACGACTACGTACGTGCCGGTACTCCACTCTCCGACGGTTCAATCACCCCAAGTGATATCCTCGCTATCAAGGGTCCTACCGCTGTACAGGAATACATCGTCAACGAAGTACAAGACGTCTACCGCCTCCAGGGTGTAAAGATCAACGACAAACACTTCGAAGTGATAGTACGCCAAATGATGCGCAAGGTACAAATCAACGAGCCAGGCGATACTCGCTTCCTCGAACAGCAAATCGTCGACAAGCTCGACTTCGCTGAAGAAAACGACCGCATCTGGGGCAAGAAGGTAGTCATCGATGCTGGTGATAGCGAAACGATGAAGAAGGGTATGATCGTCACTGCACGCAAGCTCCGTGATGAAAACTCACAGCTCAAGCGCCGCGACCTCAAACTCGTTCAAGTACGCGATGCACAAGCAGCTACTTCTACTCAGATCCTCCAGGGTATCACACGTGCCGCATTGCAAACTAAGAGCTTCATGTCTGCAGCATCCTTCCAGGAAACTACCAAGGTGCTCAACGAAGCTGCTATCAGCGGTAAGGTAGACTACCTCGAAGGTATGAAGGAAAACGTGATCTGCGGTCACTTGATCCCTGCTGGTACAGGTCTTCGCGAATTCAACCGCATCGTCGTAGGCGATATGGATGATTACGAAAAGATCGCTAAGAGAGACGAAGAATAATCTCAATTCTCTTATATAACCTCAACAAAAACTCCTCGGTGAATCCCTCGCCGAGGAGTTTTTTTGTTTCCCTAACCACAGATGTTTTAGTTTAACCACGAATTTACACGAATCTCCACAAATATTTTTTGGTCTCACGCAAATCTATAGAATCTACAAAATAGAAAATAGGATATATACGCTGGAGCCAAGTATCATTCGTGTAAATTCGTGAAATTCGTGGTTAAAACCCTCCACGTATCACGTGTATCTCGTGTATTTTTTGTCTCACGCAAATCTTTAGAATCTATAAATAAATATATGCCCCAAGCAAAATTCGTGAATATTCGTGTCAATTCGTGGTTAAAACCACTATCATCTTCCCAAGATTCCTAAGATTTGCGTGAGACAAAATACGTGTAGATACGAGAGATACGCCGGAGCCCCAATATTCGTGTCAATTCGTGCAATTGCCTTTAGCCCCTACGGGCGGCGAACTTTGTTTCGTGGTAAAAACATTATCAATTTCCCAAGATTCCCCAGATTTGCGTGAGCCAAACATTATTCGTGAGATTCGTGGTTAAAAAATCCCCTCAAAAAACAATCAGTAACCTTTTTCAAAAAAAGTCTAACCTTTTTTTAAAAAGTCCTAGGTTTTTTTCAAAAAGCCCTAACCTTTTTTTCACCACTCTAATCTCACGCAAATCTATAGAATCTATAAAACAGAAAATTGAATAGCTATACGTTGGAGTCAAGTATCATTCGTGTCAATTCGTGCAATTCGTGGTTTTAAAAAATATCAAATTTCCAAGATTCCAAAGATTTGCGTGAGACATCAACAAAATTTTTCACCCCAATGTTTTGTTATTGATTTCAAAACCATTAACTTTGCAACCGCAATGATGTGTATATATCTACGACAGATACCTTACGCACATTGCACTGAATAAGATCCAAATATAAATATACAATACAAGTCGATGATTTCTAACGCACAGAATATCAGTAAGTTATTACCCCCCCCCAAGTAGTAAATCGCTACTCGGAGGTAAACTCTGTGCCCCATTGACATACACGCTCCGCACCGGAGAGCAGCTGGCCCGTATATCGTGACCGCTACTCCCCGGCGCGGATTTTTTGTGCTTAATATTTTAATACTAATCAATAATTTAAACCTAAATCAAAAATGAGAAAAATTACTTCTCTCTTAATGCTATTCTGCATGTGTGTAGCTACAGCATGGGCAGGTCCTACTGATTTGCCTGAGATTACTACGGATTTGGAAAATCCTATTTATTACACTATCTACAACACTCGTTCAACACAACCTGGTGGTTTGATGTATTGGGCTGGTGATAACGTAGGTATTAAAGATGGTTTGATTTCTACAAGTCTTAGCGACGAGTATAAGTTTTACTTTACTGGCTCACATGACGCTTTGTATGTTCATAATGCAGCTACAGGTAAGAAATTGGCTTCTATTGGCAATGGAAATAAAGCGAAGGGTAGCTGGACAGATGAAGGTGCAGTTTGGGCTGTTGGTGTATCCCCTATGGGTGGTGGTCTTGCATTTGGACCTCAGGGCGGTCTAAATGGTCAAAATTGTTGGAATGATTGCAACTATAACACAGGTGATGGTAATCCTGATTTTACTGGATGGTATGCCAATGATGCTGGTTCTGTTTTCGTTTGTGAAAAGGCGGATACTTATGTATTCCCCCAAAGTGAAAAGTTGTATGTAATCGAGTGTCCTTTGTTTGAAGGTGTACAAGGCGTTAAGAAGGCGCTTTACATTAATATGGAAGGCCTTTTGGCTTGGGGTACTCTTGATTTGACGGATAAAGCTTTCTATTGGACTCCAGTGATTCATGAAGGTAAAACTATTCTTAAAAATGCTAAGGTATTGCCAAATACGGCTGGTTGGACAGAGCCAAGATATCTTGATGGGATAAATGCTACAAATAAGATAAATAGTGCTACAGAATTTGCACTCAGACCTCTTGGCGCAAATCAGTTTAATATTATTTCGGGTGATAAAACTATTCATGCAGAAGGACATGGTGGTGGTGTGAATGGAAGTGGTAATATTGTACATTATGGTGGTGTTCTTGGTAGTGCCTCAGCTTGGACATTTACAGAAAAGCAAGATCCCGATGCTATTCAGGAATTAACAGTGAGATATAAGTTTACTCACAATAGCATCGTTTTGAAGACTCAAGAAACTAAGGTCTTGGTGGGTGAAGATTATCCCGCATTTATGACAATGCCTTTTGGTGTAACTACTCTTACAGGAAAGCCTGCAGAAAAAGTTGCAGAAGCAGATGCAATAGATGGCGTGATTGAAAAAGAAATAGAAATTTCAACAGCAAACCTTCCATTTACTTACGCAGCAGATTATGCGAGCATTGAAAATTGGTATTATTTCAAATTTCATGCAAATAATAATTACTACCTCTACCATAAGGCTGATCAGGATCACATAAAATTGGATAGAAATGAAGTTGTTTCTGATGAAAAAGATGCTCATAGCTGGGCATTCATAGGTAATCCATTTGATGGCTATCAAATTGTAAACAAAAAAACAGGTGAAGGTTGGGTTCTTTCTTCTTCAACTACAATTGATGGTGATGGAGCAAATACGTGGCCAGTCATGACACAAACAACTAATCTTAGTGGCAATGAATTTTGGATACCTACACCTAGTACTCATGCAGAAAATGGTTTCTTCCTTGCACAAAAAGACCACCCAACTCATAGAATGAATGGTAGAGATGGAAAGTTGGCTTATTGGACAGGTGGCGCAGATGCTGGTTCTACATTCGTTGCTGAACTAAGTCGTTCAAATGAAGAAGAAATTTTAGCACTCGTAGCTGACTATAATGCATGGAAATCCGCTCGTACTATTGGCACAGCTTTGGGTCAGTATAGTTGCAATGATGATGTTTTAAGTACAGCCGAAGTTGAGCTTGATGCAGCAACAACTCCAGAGGAAGCTCGTACTGCAATTGCAAAATGTAAAGCTACATTTGTAATCAATCAACCATCTGTTGGTAAGTTCTATCGCATTAAAAGCATGAATGCAAATGATGATGCAAAGAAAGGTAAGTACTGGCAAGTGAATGCAACTGGTGCAGGTATGGAACTTCAAAAGGATGCTAACTATAGCAAACTGAGAAGTGTGATCTACTACACAGCAGATAATACATTCATCAGCTTCAGCAATGGTCAATACATTAATAAATATCAGAATCCAGCAGCACAGGGTGCAGAACCTTTGACTTGGCATATAGAAGAAAATAATGCTGTAGTTGGTACCTACGCATTGTATCGTACAAAGGAAGATGGCAATAGAGATGGTTATTGCTTGTCTGACTGGTATGGTGTAACTTATGGACAAGAAGATGCTAATGCAGCATGGATGATCGAAGAAGTAACTTGGTTGCCTATCCCTGTAAACGTAGAAGCTGGTTGGACTAGTATCTATTCTCCTGTAGAGTTGGAACTTTCAAGTAATCGTTTTAAGGCATATACAGTATCTGCTGTTTCTGAAACTTCTGCTACATTGGTTGAACAAACTGTAGTTCCTGCAGGTGTGGGTGTAGTATTGGAATACCAAGATGGCGCTGAAGTGGAAAATGGTTGCGTGTTCCTCAAAATTAAGGCAACGAAACAGAAGCTACATCTTTACTCGAAGGAACATATGCAGATACATTCATCGAAGATAATGCTTATGTATTGAGTATGGTTGATGGCGAAGTTGGTCTCTATACAGCTAAATTGAACTTCAAGGATGGCGAAAAAGTAGAAGAAGGCGGTACAGCATTCCTCAACAATGGTTTCAAGGCTTACTTGCCTAAGCCAACTGGCAGCAATGTTAACGCTCTCCGCTTTAACTTCGACGGCGAAACTACTGCTATCGAAACTGTGGAAACTGAAAATGCTAACGCTCCTATCTACGACCTGAGCGGTCGCCGCGTACTGAGTACAGTGAAGGGTGGTATCTACATCCAAAATGGCAAGAAGTTTATCGTGAAGTAATAAAAACAAATAAAACTATAGAATCATGAAAAAGACATATATTCAACCTGAAACACTCGTGGTAAACCTCGCTACTGAAGGTATGATCGCAGCGTCGTTACAGATCAGCGATAAGACTGTTGACACTTCTGCCGAAGGCGGTCAGTTGACCAACAAGAAGAACCCTATCTGGGGTGACGAGGAAGAAGAAGCTGGAAACAGCTACTGGTAAACTTGGAAGTTCTCTGAACTTTAATTTAGATATAATGGATTTTTGGGGCGCCGCGCTGTGAAGCAGCTGCGCCCCTTTTCTTTATCACGAAACAAAGTTCGCCGCCCGTAGGGGCTAAAGGCAATCGCACGAATGATGTCTCACGCAAATCTGGGGAATCTTGGAAATTTGGATAATTTTTTTACCACGGATCTCACGAATGATGGGTCTCACGCAAATCTAGGGAATCTATAAAATAAATAATAGAATAGGTATATGCCCCAAGTGGAACCAAGCAACATTCGTGAATATTCGTGTCAATTCGTGGTTAAAACCATTATTAATTTCACAAGATTCCCAAGATTTGCGTGAGAATATTCCGCTCGCTGCAAAAAAATATTCAAGCAAGCTTGATATTCTTTCGCTCGCTTATTCGTATCTTTGCACCTGAAACTTTCTATTATACATTTATGGACAAGGTATCGGAAAACCCTTTCAAAAACCGAACGGCAGATGGACTGCCTTTGATGCTCGTTACGGCTCTATTCGTAACGCTTTATTTAGTTTCAAACGTGATGGCGGTCAAGGTCATCGGACTGGTTGATTTGTTCTATTTCGATGCTGGTACCATCACTTTCCCTTTTGCTTATATGCTGGGCGACGTGCTTACCGAGATTTGGGGCTTTCGCACCGCAAAGAAGGTGATATGGACGACCTTCGTGTGCAACATCGTGATGGTGGTATGTACGCAGGTCGGCGTGTGGTTGCCCTCGCCCGATCATTTGGCCGAGACAGCACAGGCCTACAACCATATCTTCACCTACGTGCCCCGTATCGTGCTGGGTTCGCTGGTGGGCTTCTTGCTCGGAGAATTGTCCAACGCTTGGCTGATGGAAAAGATCAAACTGCGTATGAAGGGACGCCGCCTGTGGGTGCGTACTATCGGCAGTTCGCTGGTGGGCTACGTGTTCGACACACTGCCCTTTGTGCTCATCGCCTTTGCCGGTGTAGTCTCTACTCGCGAACTCCTGCTGATGATGGCTTTCCAATATGGTTCGAAACTGGTGATTGAAGCAACGATGGGTACACCTATGGCTTATGCAGCAGTGCACGCACTGAGACGCTGGGATGGGGCTAAAAAATAAAAAGGAATTATTACGAATAAGTCTTTCAAACATGTCTTTCCCTTTAACCACAAATTGTCACTAATTTTCACGAATGAACAATGGATATATTGAGTATTAGTGTCGATTAGTGAGATTCGTGGTTCTTAAAAGAAAAATTTCTTCTTCCCAATATATTTGTGGTTCTGCATTGCATCAGTTTAATCCGTTTGTTGTATAGGTGTCAACTCTATATAACATCCATTGTCTAAAAACAGTGTCATCAGTTTCATCTCGTTGTTTATAAAAGCCACTTGATTCACACTTGCTGTATATTTGTGATAAATTATATTTATGGAACGTTACTCACTCATCCACGATAAATTTCCACGCGAATTTGTATTACTCCAGGGCCGAGGTTGCCGCTGGCGCCGTTGCACCTTTTGCGACTATCACGAAGATGCGTCAGAAGCCCCTTTTGCGCTCAACGCCCAAGTGCTGCAACAGGTTACAGGCCGATACGGCGTGCTGGATGTAATCAATTCCGGTTCGGGGATAGAGTTGGACGACGAGACGCTGGACCTCATCGCCGCGATCGTTCGCGAGAAGCAGATACATACCCTATGGTTCGAGATGCACTATATGTATCGCCACCGTCTGGCCGACTTTGCTCAACGCTTTGCTCCCGCCCAGGTGAAATTTCGTTGCGGTATCGAAAGTTTTGATTCCACTCTGCGCCAACTATGGAACAAAGGTGTTCCCACCGACGTTACACCCGCCGACGTGGCTAAATACTTCCAAGGCATCTGCCTGTTGTGCTGTACTGAGGGAGACTCGCGTCAGCGCATCCTGAGCGATATTGCCACAGCAAAGCAGCATTTCGAATACTTCAGCGTCAATGTCTTTTGTGAAAACAAGACCTCCGTGCGTCCCGATGCCGATCTTGTGAAATGGTTTGCCGCCGAAGTCTATCCCGCTTTGCAACAATGCCCACAGGCAGAGGTACTGCTGAATAATACAGATCTCGGCGTGGGGTAGGGGACGTGGAATGTTGAATGATTGAGGCTCCGGCGTATCTCTCGTATCTACACGGATATTTTGTCTCACGCAAATCTTGGGAATCTTGGAAAATTGACAATGTTTTAAACCACGAAACAAAGTTCGCCGCCCGTAGGGGCTAAAGGCAATTTCACGAATTGACACGAATTGTTTTGGGCTCACGCAAATCTGTGGAATCTTAGAAAGTTGAATAATTTGGCTCTGGCGTATATCTATCCTATTATCTTTTTTATAGATTCCAAAGATTTGCGTGAGACCCCAAAATACACGAGATACACGAGATACGCCGGAGCCTCTCACACAGATAGCATATTTTTTAGATTCTACAGATTTGCGTGAGTCCTGTGAATATGTTGACTTTTATAGATAAAAATGCGGATAATATACGTTATATCTTGCTGATAATCGTTAATTTTGCACCAAATATTCATTTCTAATTTTAAAATATGAAAACTTTGCGTTCTCTATTGTGTTTTCTCCTTCTGATGAGTGCGTCTGTATTTAGCGGAAATGCTCAAACGATCAGTCGTGAGCAAGCACAAGTCCTTGCGTCAGAATTCTTCGCCCAATGTACACGTGCTACACGTGCAGTGACACCGGCTCTCGCTTATCAGTGGGATAGCCGCCATCTCTCGCCAGTCGCTACAGTTGCGGCAGAGGAAACTGCACCAGCATTTTATACTTTCGCACCAGAATCAGGCGAAGGTTTTGTGATTATCTCCTCGGATGCCGACAATCCCCGCGTCCTAGGTTATTCGCTCGATAGCAACTTGCCCGACGTGCAGAATTTGCCTGATGGTATGCGCGACTTCTTGACCGAGTATAGTGTGGCGCCAGCACAAACTAAACAATCTCGTGCAAGTTATGATTACAATGCTACCTCGATGGGGAATATTGTAAAATATATGGAAACTGCAACTTGGGGACAAGGAGCACCTTATAATAACTATTGTTTTACAAACGATGGTCAACAGGCAAAAACAGGATGTGTTCCTACAGCTTTCGCTATATTAATGCATTACCATAAGTGGCCCATATCTGCAAAAGAAAGACAGATTTATCACCCATCAGGAACAGGAGATCCTATTACTTTAGGATATGAGTACAATTGGAATATAATGAAAAACTCGTATTCTAGTAATGACACAAGTGAATCCGCCCATCAAGTCGCAACGATTATGCGAGATTTGGGCTGGCTTTATACAGTTTCTTATGGTACAGATGCTACGAGTGTAAATGAAGGCGCAGATAAAATTACTGATTGGTATAAATATAAATCAAAATCGCCATGCTCTCATGGCGCTAATCATTCAACAGTAAGAGCAACTTTGAATAATGATGCTTTATGGAATCAATATATCAAGGAAAGTCTTGATGCTGGTCTCCCCATTCCTTATTCTTCTACAACAACCCTTACCACTCAAGACCGTCACATTTATATCCTCGATGGTTATACAGATAATGGGTATTATCATTTCAACTGGGGCTGGAGTGGAAGTTGTAATGGATGGTTCCTTTTGAGTAATATGGATACACAAGATGGTAGTAATTATTCAAAATCCCACAAGGCCTACTTTATGTTGAGCCCCGACCGTGGTGAACCTTGCACTATCACCGTCTCTACAGACTGCGGTACTTGCGGTACAGTGTCGGCATTTTATGGTTCGACAACGGGAGAAAGTATTATTGTGGATCAGGGTGCAAATGTAACTTTGACCGCTACGCCATATTCAGGCTATATATTTGAAAAGTGGACTTGTGGCACAGAGGATGTGAGTACTTCTGCAACTTGCAAGGTGTCGGCAGAAGGTGATGCGGAATATGTGGCACACTTTAAGGAAATAGCAACTATATTTTATACAGTCGATGTTTCTTCTGCAGAAGCTACATTTGGATTAGTTAAAATCGATGGCGAAGCTGCTACGGCATTTGCTAACAAGACCGTAAATCATGGTACAACAGTGACCCTTACGGCTGAAGCAAAAGATGGTTATTTGTTTAAGAACTGGACCCGTGATGACGAAGTCGTAAGTATAGATAACCCTTGGGTAGTTGCTGTAGAAGAAAACGTAAGTTATAAGGCAAACTTCGTGCCCAAACAACAAGGTGCTAATATTACAATTTCTACGACTACTGAAGGCTCAGGTTCTGTGACAATAAACGGAGAAAGTGCTAATACACTTGCCGCAAAGGTCAATGAAGAATTTACCCTTGCTGCTACTCCTGCTTCAGGTTATTACTTTGTTGAATGGCGTGTAGGTGACGAAGTCGTAAGCACAAAGGCTACAGTCACAACTTCTGCTCAGACTGCTCGTACTTATAAGGCGGTGTTTGCAGAAAAAATAGGAGATGTAACGATTAGAGTTTATAAGTCAGGTGGAGGATCGGCACTTATTGGCACAGCTACAAAAGTAACGGTTGTTAAAGGTGAGGTTGTAAACATTACGGCAACACCAACTGAAAACAAAAAGTTCGCATATTGGAGTTTAGGGCAAGCTGCTGGTGGTGAAATTATAACAAATGCAAACCCATATAGCTTTGTTGCATTGTCTAGTAAAAGTTATTGTGCCAACTTTGTTGATACAAGTGCGCCCCTAAGCGTATCTGCAACGGCGACAGCAGGTGCTGGTGGTACCGCTTCTGTTACAGGAGATATGACTATTGGTGGCGAAGTTACTTTCAAGGCAAAGGCTAATGATGGCTATTGCTTTAGTCATTGGGAAAATTCTAATGCAGAAAAGGTATCAACAGAATCCTACTATTCTACAGTTGTAGCAAGTGACCTCACTTTGAAACCTGTCTTTGAAGTCTCAGGTTCTACAGGCCCCAGCACACCAGATGTGCCAACTCCTGAAGTGTATAACATCTCTGTCTCGGTAAATGGCACAAATGGTACTGCTACGGCTTCAAGCAATAGCGTGACACAAGGTGAAGAGGTTACCCTTACTGCTACGGCTAATGATGGTTATAGATTCGTAAACTGGACAAAAGGAACAGAAGTAGTTAGTAGTGCGAACCCATATACATTTAGACCTACTGCTTCTGGAGAATATGTGGCCAACTTCGAAGTAATCCCTGTAGTCACTCCACAATATACGATTAGTGTAGCTTCAAACGATACAGATTATGGTACAGTGGCAGTACTTGAATTTGGTACAAATACATCGGGTACAGTAGATGAAGGTACTACGCTTACTCTTGTGGCGACTCCTAAGGCAAATTGTAAGTTCGTGAAGTGGACCTGCAATGATCAAGATATTGATGGTGGTGCTACTATTACTGTGACTGCAGATGCGAATAAAGCTTATAAGGCTGTATTTGCCGTGATCGAACACTACTCAGTAAATGTTACAGCGAATCCTACGAATGGTGGAACAGCAATAATTTGGATGGGTACTGATGGCAGCGTTGGCGTAAATGTTCAAGAAGGTACTACTGTCACACTTCAAGCTACGGCTAATGCAGGTTATAATTTTGTAAACTGGACTCATAAAGTTAGTGGTGAAGTAGTAAGCACTGAAGCAACTTTTGATATCACCGTAAATGCTGCAGCTGATTATGTAGCCAACTTTGAACAAGTAGAACTGCCAGAAGTTCCTTCTACTACTCCAGAAGATGGTAAGGCGTATGTGATTTACAATATTCACGCAGGAGCAAAGAAATATATGTTGAGCAATGGTTATTCAGGAGAAGAACCCAAACTTCCTGCAGCCACTGATGGCGCGACAGCCAACTACTCAAATGTATTTATCTGTAGAGCTATTGATGTGAAACAGAATAAGTATGCCTTTGTGAATGCTCAAAATGGTCAGTTTATGGTTTTCCATGGAAAGAAGAGTAATGATCCGTATACAGACACTGGATTCCAGGGCAATTATGATAACAAGTGCGAATTAATTGTTACTCCTTCTGAAGATCAAGATAAAGTAGGTTACTATACAATCTCTGGTGTAAGAAAACGTCCTAATGAAAATGGTGGATGGGCTACGATGACTATAAATAGTAGTTATGGTACGATGGATGCAAATACAAACGTGAATAGTCCGTCTTATACTGATAATAGTAACTTTAGTTCTTACTTCACCTTCGAAGAAGTCCTTGACTATCCCAACAAGGTTACTTTGGCATCATTTGAAGGCTCACAATTGATAACAAATCTTGAAGGTTATACTATCGGTACATTTAGTGCGCCTTTCCCAACACTGATATCTGATGGTAACGTTGTTGCTTACTATGCAGAACAAGTTAAAGGAACAGAGTATGTGAAATTGAGAGCTATTGCAACGACTGCTGCAATACCTGCAAAACAAGGTGTAATTTTGGTGGGAACAACTGCTGAAATTACAAAGGCTTTGATGGTTCCTGCAACATCTGAACAACAAGCAGACCTTTCAAGCAATCTTTTCAAAAACTCTGCAGGTAAAAAAGCAAGCATGCAAGAAGGAGACTTTATCTTGGCAAGAGGTAGTCAAGGTATCGGTTTCTATCCAGTAAATATTGATAATAGCAATGGTACTGAAGGTACAACGTTGGCTATGAACAAGGCTTTCCTCCGTATGGGTGCTTCAAATGTGGCAGCATTCCGCCTCGTGGTTGACGAAGAAGTGACTGCTATCGATGGCGTAACTACTGAAAAGGCTGATGCGCCTATCTACGACCTGAGTGGACGCCGTGTGATGCAGACTGTCAAGGGTGGCGTATATATTCAAAATGGAAAGAAGTTTATCGTAAAGTAAAAACATCAAAGCAATGAAGAAAGTATATATTCAACCCGCAATGCAAAGCCTGGCGGTACATACAGAAGGTGTGATAGCTGTATCTATCGGACTTGGTAAGGGTGCGGTGAGTGCCAATGAAGCCTTGACCAAGAAAAAGGAAGATGGCATTTGGAACGAGGGCGAAGGGGCTAAGGATGGTATTTGGTAAGCGTTGATTTGAACGGCCTTGTTCGTTCAATGAAATTTTGATTATAGTGTTAGAGTGCGTCAATGTATGTTGGCGCACTCTGATTGTAGTTGGGGGCGAATCTGGGGATTTTTGTCTCACGCGAATCTTGGGAATCTTGGGAATTGATATTTTTTTAACCACGAATTGCACGAATTGACACGAATATTTTATCTCACGCAAATCTTTAGAATCTTGGAAATTGAATGATTTGGCTCCGGCGTATCTCGCGGATCTACACGTATTTTGTCTCACGCAAATCTTGGGAATCTTAGAAAGTTGATAATGTTTTAAACCACGAATCTCACGAATTTACACGAATTGTTTTGGGCTCACGCAAATCTTGGGAATCTTAGGAAGTTGAATAATTTGGCTCTGGCGTATATCTATCCTATTATCTTTTTTATAGATTCTATAGATTTGCGTGAGACCCAAAATACACGAGATGCTTGTGATACGTGGAGAATCACATCCTTCACAACCCCCACTGGGATGAATAACCCTCGACCGTTAAAAACTGTAAAATCGAATTTGGATTTTTACGAAAAAAAGTTGTATCTTTGTGTCAGAAAGTAGGAGGAAGGTCCACACGCGACTTTTCTCCTTGTTTTTTGCCCAGTTTTTTGACAAAAAAAAGCCTTGGGAAGCGGTAAAAAAGGTCTTAGATAATTTTTACGAGGTCTTGGATTGTTGAAAAAAGGTCTAAGGAAATTGGAAAAAGGCCTTGAGAAATACAAAATCTGATTCATTTCGGCTTTTCAGAGGTTTGGCAGATTGTAAATAAAATATAAATAAACATAAATAAAACTAAATTTTAACACATGAAACTCAAAGTACCCAATACCTATGTCATCATCTTCAGCGTACTCATCCTATGCGCTGTGTCCACATGGTTGGTGCCAGGCGGCAAACCCCAGACATGGCAAGTGCTGTCGGCACTCTACGAGGGATTTAGCAAGCAGGCGGGCATCATCTCCTTTGTCCTGATCATCGGTGGTGCTTTTTGGTTGATCAATAGCACCAAGGCGGTGGACGACGGCATCATGCGATTCATCCGATTCGTGCAGCGCTTGGAACGCTATCAGATGGTGCGCCGACTCGGTGTAGGCAATATCGTTATTGTCCTGGTGATGCTGCTATTTGGTCTGTTTGGTGCCGTCTTTGGTATGAGCGAAGAGACCATCGCCTTTGTCGCCGTGGTCATCCCCCTGGCGCGCTCGCTCGGCTACGACAACTTTGTCGGCGTGTGTATGGTCTATTTGGCAGCACATGTGGGTTTCGCTGGCGCCATGCTCAATCCCTTCACCATAGGTATAGCCCAGGATATGTCGGGTTTGCCTCTCTTTTCTGGGATCGAATACCGCACCATTTGTTGGGTAGTCCTGATGGCTTGTGCCATAGCCTTCGTACTGTGGTATGCATGTGGTCATCGCACCGAGGTCAAGGTGGCAGAACCCGAAACCTTGGCACAAACCGACGAGGCTGAGGCGCCCAAGTCGAAAGTGCGCCCCTGGATCTGCTTGGGCATATTGACTGCGATACTCACAGGCTTTTGCATCACTTCGGCCGCAGATTGTGTGATCAAGGTGGGGCAGAGTACCTATCCCGCCCCCTATCTGCTCTGGATCGTATCGGCAGCTTTTGTCGTAGTCTCTATCATTGCCTTGCGCAAGTCGCATCGTATGTTCATCCTCAACCTGCTGATGTTCTCCATCCTCTATCTGATCGTCGGCGCGATGGGTTACGGTTGGTATCTGCCCGAGATTTGCGCCCTTTTCATGGGTCTTGGCATTGCGGCAGGCTTCTCAGCCAGTTATTCCGCCGACCATATTGCGACAGAGTTTGTGGCGGGAGCCAAGGATATATTCTCTGCAGCGCTGATCATCGGTTTTGCTGCAGGTATCATAGAGATCCTGCAAAATGGCGAAGTCATCGACACCATGCTCCGCTCGATGGCAGACGCTTTGGCTACGGCTGGTCGCGAGGGTGCTTTGGCGCTGATGTACGGCATCCAGACGGTGATCAACATTTTTATCCCTTCAGCTTCCGCCAAAGCGGCTGTGACGATGCCCATCATGGCCCCTTTCTCGGATATGATCAATCTGTCGCGCCAGTCCACGGTGTTGGCGTTCCAGTTCGGCGATGGTATTACCAATATGATTACGCCGTGCTCGGGCGTCTTGATCGCGGTGCTCTCGATTGCTAAGATTCCCTACGAACAGTGGGTGAAATTTATCTGGAAGTTCATCCTCGCAATGATGGTCATTGCAGGTGTGCTGTTGCTCTTGACCCTGTATTTGGATCTACCGGGATTTTGATAATTGATCTTATAACAAAGGTATGCCTCAACTGGACAAAATATTTCAGCAAGTCAACGTGCCCTGCAAGGACAATGGCAGTGAATTCTTGGTGTCGGACAAACTGGACGCGGTGGCACATTTGCTCGCCAACTCGCGCTATAGTTTGAAATACTCGGGCGCACTCTCGCGCATCTATTCATCTGCCGACTACGATGGTTCGCCCATTGTCTTGATATCCGTGCATGTGGATGATGTCTACAATACGTATTTCTTGCGAGACCTTGGACAGGGCCTGTGGCAGGGTACCTTCGACAATAGCCTGAGCGCCGCCTGTGTGCTGCACGAGATGCTCGGCGAACATCTACCCGCGAATGTGTGGGTAGCCCTTACGGGGGATGAAGAAGTACATAGCAATGGCGCAAAGGAAGTGTGTGAAATCCTAACGGCCGACGGCATCAATATCGCACAAGTCGTGGTGACCGAAGTGACCCACGCGGGGTGGCAAGACCAGTGCGCCTTTGTGGTGGAAAACGACCGCAATATGTCGTTAGGTAAGGGGTGGGAGATGTTAGGTCTGCTTTCCGAGCACCGTTTTGCCTACTTGCACGACGCCGAACCCGACGAGTCGGAAATCTACGCCGGCGCGGGGCTGTCCGTACTGACTCTGAGCATCCCGGTCGAGGGCGATATGCACAGCGATGAGGGATGCTGTGTGCGACAGGAACTCCTGCCGACCTACTGCGAAGTATTGCGGAATTTAGTCAACTTGTTTGCTGAAATTGCCGAGGAAGAGTAGGGCGTGTCCCAAATAGCGTTATATTTCTCTAAAATGTAGAAAAAATAAAGGTTCATCTTTTGCATTTTTGCCGACTCTGATTATCTTTGCAGTAATTAATCTTAAAACTTATTATTATGGCAGTAAATATTCCCTGGCAAGATCGCCCAGACGGTTGTACAGATGTGATGTGGAGATATTCAGAAAATCCCGTTATCGGTAGATATGATATCCCCAGTTCAAACAGTATTTTCAATAGTGCCGTTGTGCCCTTTGGCGATGGTTACGCAGGTGTGTTCCGTTGCGACAACAAGCGCGTACAGATGAACATCTTCGCTGGATTCAGCAAGGATGGTATCAACTGGGAGATTAACCACGAACCTATCGTGTGGGAAGCTGGTAACACAGAAATGATAGAAAGTGACTACAAGTACGACCCTCGTGTCACTTGGATCGAAGACCGTTATTGGGTGACTTGGTGTAATGGCTATCATGGACCAACTATTGGTATCGGATATACTTTCGACTTCAAAACTTTCTACCAATGCGAAAACGCATTCTTGCCTTTCAATAGAAATGGTGTGCTCTTCCCCGAAAAGATCGGCGGACGCTATGCTATGCTCTCACGTCCTAGCGACAATGGACATACACCTTTTGGCGACATCTATTTGAGCTATAGTCCCGATATGAAATACTGGGGCGAACACCGCTGTGTGATGAAGGTGACTCCCTTTGAAGATAGCGCTTGGCAGTGCTTGAAGATTGGCGCAGGCAGTGTGCCCATCCGCACAGAAGAGGGATGGTTGCTCTTCTATCACGGTGTGATCCGTACTTGCAACGGTTATCGCTACTCAATGGGCGCAGCGTTGCTCGATCTCGAAAACCCCGAAAAAGTACTCTACCGCTCTATGGAATATCTCTTGGCTCCTGCAGCGCCATACGAACTGGCTGGCGATGTGCCCAACGTAGTATTCCCATGTGCTGCTTTGACCGAAGGCGACAAGGTGGCTGTGTATTACGGCGCAGCTGATACTGTGGTTGGAATGGCTTTCGGAAAGATCAGCGAAATTATTGAATTCTTGAAGAAACAATAAGCAAACAAAACGTAGCGACGCCCCGTTCCTTTGACAAAAGATCAAAGATGAAAAAGGTCTGTTCCTTGACCAAGCGGACGGCGCGCGATACATATAATAAATTAGAACGGATTGCGGCCTACCCATCAAGGTTAGGCTGTGTCTGTTCAAAAAAATATCTAAAGAATGAAATTTGCCAAGACCCTTTTAGTTGCGATTCTTACATCACTCACCGTGATGGCGCAAAAGAGTCCTATTGACTACGTAAACCCCTTTATTGGTACCACGAACTTTGGTACGACCAATCCCGGAGCACTCTGTCCCAACGGACTGATGAGTGCTACGCCCTTCAATGTGATGGGTAGCGATTTGAATACGTATGACAAAGACAAGCGTTGGTGGTCTACCCCCTATTCGGCGGACAATATCTATCTGACCGGCTTCTCGCACGTCAACCTCAGTGGTGTGGGCTGTCCCGATATGGGCGCTTTGCTCATCATGCCGACTTTGGCAGATTCGGTCAATGTGAATTACGATCAATACGGATCTGAGTTCTCGCAACAAAAGGCTACTCCTGGTTACTATTCATGCTATCTGGATAAATACGGCATCCGTACCGAGGTGACAGCGACTCCTCGCACCGCTATCCACCGTTTTACTTATCCCAAAGGACGTGGTCACGTCTTGCTGAATCTTGGTGAATCGCTTTCTAATGAAACGGGCGCCATGGTGAAACGTACTGCCGAAAATGAAGTGGTGGGTACAAAGTTACTAGGTACTTTTTGCTACTACAACTTGCAGGGCGTATTCCCCATCTACTTTGTGATGCGCGTGGAAAAGGCTGGTATGGACAAGGGCTATTGGAAATACCAACGTCCTATGACTGGTTCGGAGGCAGACTGGGATCCTACGCACAGCACCCGCAAGATTTACAAAGAATATGCTAAGGAATTGGCAGGCGACGACGTCGGCGCATGGTTCTCTTTTGATACGCAGGAAAACGAACAGGTCGAAGTGCGTATTGGTGTATCCTTTGTGAGCATCGAAAACGCCCGCGAAAATTTGGAAAAGGAACAAGGCTATCGCCACTTTGACGAGATTCACGCAGCTGCTCGCAAAGAGTGGGAAAATGCTTTGAACAAGATACAAGTAGAAGGCGGCACCGAAGAACAAAAGAGCGTGTTCTATACAGCCCTTTATCACTTGCTCGTACATCCCAATGTGTTGCAAGACGTCAACGGACAATATCCAGCGATGGAGAGTGATAAGATCCTGAAGGCTGCTGCTGGCGAAGACCGCTACACCGTGTATTCTCTCTGGGATACCTATCGCAACGTACATCAATTCCTGACTCTCGTCTATCCCGACAAACAAGAGGATATGCTACGCACTATGTTGAATATGTATCGCGAAAGTGGATGGTTGCCTCGTTGGGAGCTTTATGGCCGTGAGACGCGAACAATGGAGGGAGACCCTGCATTGCCAGTCATTGTGGACAGCTATCTGAAGGGTTTATGTCCTTACGACGCTGAGGAGATTTATCAAGCGATGCGTAAGCACGCTTTCACCCCTTCAAAGGAAAATCCTTTGCGCCCCGACAATGATGACTACATGAAGCACGGCTTTATTCATTTGGAAAACAAATACGACAACTCGGTCTGCCATGCGTTGGAATACTACGTTGCAGACTATGCGCTGGCCTTGATGGCAGAAAAATTAGGTCACACTGAGGATGCAAAAGTGTTGAAGCAACGTGCAAAGGGCTATACCAATTATTTCAACAAGCAGTATGGCTGTCTCTGCCCAGTCTTGCCTAATGGTAAATTCTATTCACCTTTCAATCCCTTGCAAGGTGTCAACTTCGAAGCATGTCCGGGATTCCACGAAGGCACCGCTTGGAACTACTCATTCGCTCTGCCCCACGATATACCTGGTATGATCAAGATGTATGGTGGTGATAAGAAATTTACAGAAAGTCTGACCAAGGTTTTCACAGAGCAATATTACGATCCAACAAACGAGCCCGACATCGTCTATCCCTACTTGTTCAGCCACGTTAAGGGCGAGGAATGGCGTACTCAGGAACTGACCCGTGCTTTGTTGCAAAAGCATTTCACAACAAAGGCTGATGGCCTGCCTGGCAATGATGATACAGGTACGATGTCTACTTGGGCATTATTCTCGATGTTAGGCTTCTATCCTCACTGCCCAGGTGTGCCTGAATACACACTGACGGCTCCTGTCTTCGACAAAGTGACAATTAAGTTGGATCCTAAATATTACAAGCAATCCGAGTTGGTGATTACTGCCAATGGTGCTGCAGATATTCGCACACATATCAAGTCGATGACTTTGGGTGGTAAACCATTGAAGAAATACGTAGTGTCGCACGACGAACTCCTGAAAGCCGGCACACTGCACTTTGAATTGAAATAACAACAGCAAAGGGCGTTTGGAATGGGTGTAATGATTATGCCCGTTCCAAACGTTTTTTGTTTTTTTTGAGATAATAATGCAGGGTGAGGATAAGAACTGCAATGTCTCATGATAAGCATAACGCAAAAACTGAAAAATTAGATTTACCTTATAACTTAAGATGGAAAAATGCTGAATAATCTACCTCCCATTACCCGTTCACTGATATACATCAATGCAGGTGTATTTTTGACGCTACTGATTCTTACGATGATGGGCGATAATGCTGTGCTCACGATCAAAGCACTCGAGAACCTGTTGAGCTTGCACCCCTTCACCGTATCGTTGGTGCCCGAGGGCCAATTGCCCCCATTTTTGGACGTCACGTTCATGCCGCACCAATTGTTCACTTATATGTTCCTGCATGCCGACTTCATGCACGTATTCTTCAATATGTTCTCGCTCTATATGTTCGGTCGTGTCATCGAGCAAGTGATGGGCGGCAAGCGCTTCCTGATCTTCTACATCGTGTGCGGCGTCGGTGCTGGTTTGTGCCAGGAGTTGTGGCAATACATCCAGTTCTACCTGCTCGACCATGCTCTCATCGCTGCCACACCTGCGGCAGTGTCGGGCGCATTCGCTCCCACGGTCGGAGCCAGCGGCGCAGTGTATGGCATACTCTTGGCCTTCGGCGTACTCTTCCCCAACGAGCGCATCATGCTCCTCATTCCCCCCATTCCCATCAAGGCAAAATGGTTTATTGCTGGCTTTGTGGTGATCGAACTCTTCTCTTCGTTCAGCACAGACAGCAACGTGGCGCACTTTGCCCACCTGGGCGGTATGCTCTTCGGCTTCCTGTTGATGCTCTATTGGAAGATGGTGGGCGGATATGCTTCGCGCGGTTGGGAACGTTGGGACGGCTATGAAATCAAGGAGAAAAAGAGCCTGTGGACCCGTATGAAGGAAAAAGTAGGCAAGATGTTCGAGCGCAAACCCAAGATGACGGCGAAGCCAGGCGGAGCACAGTTCAAAGACCGTACGGCCGACTATGAATACAACCAGCAGCGCCAGCAAAATGTCAACCAGGAAAAGATCAACGCTATACTGGAAAAAATCAAGCGTTCGGGCTACGAGAGCCTGACCGCCGACGAAAAGCGCGAACTATTCAATCACAGCCGCCGATAATAAATAGTGGTCTGTTTGTGGGTGATGTTTGAAATAAAAGAATAAACCTCAAAAATACCATTATCAGTTCTAAAAAAGCAGACCAAAAAGGTGCCGAAAAAAAGGTTAGACCTTTTTTTCACGAGGCGTCGCGAAATTTAAAAAAGGTTAGACTTTTTTTCAACGAGGCGTCGCGAAGTTTTTACACCCCTTTATACCTCTTTTTTGAGGTGTAGCCAGAGGAAGAAAAAGTAAGACAGAAAAGTGACAAACAAGAATAAAAATAGAAAAATGCAAAGACGAAGGAATTTACTGTCAAAACCAGTTGCCTTTTTTGCTTGGGTGGCTGTATTGATGCTGTGGGTTTGTGCTCTCAGTTCCTTCGTCAGTCCTCAGTATTGCAAATATTTTGGCATTGTAACTTTGGCCTTCCCCTTCTTTCTCGCACTTGTGGTGGGCATGCTGTTCGTCGTTTTACTTTTTGCCCGTAGATGGTGGTGGATCCCCGTACTCGGTTTGGCCGGATGTGCCATATCTATTCGCACATACTTCCCCGTAAATTTACCATCAGAGGCCCCCGAAGGCAGCATCAAGGTGATGACCTTTAATGTCTGCGGTTATGGCAATAAGGCAAAGAACGACGAGGGTATAAATATTGTGGCAGATTATATAGTCCGAAGCAATGCTGATATAGTGTGCTTGCAGGAAGCCTATATGTATCCTCCGAAAATGTATCAAGAAACTGTTTCATACATTTGCAATACATATCCCCATGCAGATACGTTGCATATAGGCGATAATCGTTTGACCTGCTACTCCAAATATCCCATTGTGGGTAAAGAATATATCAATGAAATCGGCGCAAACGGCGCTGGTGTGTATTTGCTCAAGATGCCCGAGGGCGATACCCTGCGCGTAGTCAATTGCCATTTGCGCTCGATGCAATTATCCCTGAGCGATCGCGCTACATATAGCAATATGGTGCACGCTACCGAGGAGATGGAACTGACAGATACGACCTCGCGTCGACTTCTCAGCAAGATAGCTTCTGCAGCCGTTGTACGTGCTGGACAAGTCGACCAGATTTGTGATTATCTCAAAATGCATGAAGACGAGAATCTCATCTTGTGCGGAGATTTCAACGATAGCCCTCTGTCATACGCTCATCAAAGTTTCCGACTTCAAGGCTTGTCTGATGCCTACGCCGCTTCGGGCAACGGACTCGGTCGTACGTTCAATAAAGATGCGATTATCGTGCGCATAGATCATATCTTGCATTCTGACCATTGGACCGCGTATGGTGCAAAGGTAGACAAGGCCATGACGACATCAGACCATTATCCCGTTTACACTTATCTCAAACGAAATAAGTAAACAGAAAAAAATCGTCCCTCCTATGCAGAAAATACATATCATCACGCCTGTCAAAGATTCCCTGGCGACAACACTTGATACCATTCGCTCGGTGATGGAGTCCCAGCTGGATGTGCCACACACCTATACTATCTACGACGACTTCAGCACCCCAGAAACAGCACGCCGCTTGGACGAGGAAGCTGATAAATGGGGCTTTCGCGTGGTCCACTTGTCGGATGTCACAAATCACCCTTCACCCAACTACCTCCTGGTATTGCAGACAGCACAGCGCGAGGCGTTGGCCGCAGACGCAGCTCTGTGCATCGTAGAAAGCGATGTGACCCTGCAACCCAATACCTTGCAAGCACTTTGCGACGGTGCCGATGCACGTCCCGACTGTGGTATTGCTGCGGCTGTGACTGTGGACGAACAGGGCGTGATCAATTATCCCTATCTGCACGCCAAAGGCAAAGAAAATCAAGTTTTCGAAACAAAAAAACATTGCAGTTTTTGCTGCTCACTACTTACACCAGCGCTCCTGCAACGTTTCGCCTTTACTTCGCTTGATCCTGAGAAAAATTGGTTTGACGTGACCATTTCGCATGAGAGCCTGGCACTTGGCTTGCGTAATTATCTTTTCACAAGCCTACCAGTGCTACATCGTCCGCACCAGAGCCGTCCGTGGAAACAACTGAAATACAAAAATCCCTTACTTTATTATTGGAAGAAGATAACGAAGGGATTGGACAAGATTTAATCCCAATCTATTAGGGTGAAATAAAAGAGAAAGGTGGTCGTGCTTACTTTTGCAGACCACCTTTTTTGTGTGTTTGAGATGTTGAGGATTGATGGCAAACTTAATGCCAGTGCGTCGCAGGTTTAGGACTTTTTCAATAAGATTTGCTCTAAGATTCTCATCCCCTTGGATGCGACCTCTTGTATCACTTCTACGGCATATCCTCTCGGCGTTTCTACGTTGAAAGGGTCGATTAAATAGATTTTGGCAGATTGTGGTACAAAGTTGATCAGTCCTGCTGCAGGATAGACGTTCAGCGATGTGCCCACGATGACGAAGATGTCTGCATCGCTCACGGCTTCTATTGCTTCCTCCATACGTGGCACGGCTTCGCCAAACCATACGATCCAGGGTCTCAGTAGCGAACCATCTTTAGCCAATTCGCCGTGCTTCACAATCAGGTGTTCGTCGTCCAATGTCTCGATATATTCGGGATTGTCGGGATCGTCTGACGAGCAGACTTTCATCAGTTCGCCGTGCAAGTGGATGATTTTCGACGATCCCGCTCTTTCGTGCAAATTGTCTACGTTTTGTGTCACCACCGTTACGTCAAAATGCTCTTCCAATTCGGCTACTTTCAAGTGGCCTTCGTTGGGTTTCGCTTTTATCAAATTCTTGCGCAAGTTGTTGTAGAAGTCTGTTACGAGCGTAGGATTCTCTTTCCACCCTTGGGGTGTTGCTACCTGTTCGACGGGGTAGTTGTCCCACAATCCGTTGTTGCCGCGAAACGTGCTGAATCCACTTTCTGCGCTGATGCCTGCGCCTGTCAAAAACACTACTTTTTTCATCTTGCTTATCAATCTGGTTTGACGCAAAAGTAGAGAATTTTATTTTAATAATATAAACTTGCACAAAAAAATGAAAGGTTCGTCGAAAAAGATGCAGTATCTGTGAAAAAAAATTGTACTTTTGTAGCCGAAATAGACAATATAATTAAACGTGAATAAAATATCATGGAAAAACTTAGTTATGCTTTAGGCTTAATGTTTGGAAATAGCCTAAAGGAAATGGGTGTGGCAGAAATTCATCAAGACAAATTTGCTAAGGCAGTTGCTGATGTGTTGTCTGGTGCTACTCCCGAAATGACAGTGGCTGAGGCTCAACAAAAAGTAACAGTTTATCTGCAAGCGCTCGAAGAAGAAAAGGGTAAGGCAGTACGCGAAGAAGGCGAAAAGTTCTTGGCAGAAAATGCGAAGAAGGAAGGCGTTGTAGTTTTGTCAAGCGGTCTGCAATACATGGTCTTGACAGAAGGCGCCGGCAAGAAACCTTCTGCCACTGACAACGTAGAATGTCACTACGAAGGTCGTTTGATCGATGGTACAGTATTCGATTCTTCTTACCGTCGCGGCGAACCCGCTACATTCCCCCTCAATGGTGTGATCGCAGGCTGGACCGAAGGCGTACAACTGATGGGCGAAGGTGCAAAATATCGTTTCTTCATCCCATTTGATTTGGCATACGGTACACGTGGTGCTGGCGCATCAATCCCTCCCTACGCTACGTTGGTGTTCGACGTTGAATTGATCAAAGTTCTCTAATATTTATTGAAACGGGACTTCGGTTGTTGGGATGCAAACCCTTGAAATTTTTAATTAGAAAACAAACAAATAAAACAATAAAACATTATGAAGAAAATTATGCTTTTCGCTGCAGTAGCAGCAACTATGTTGTTCGCAGCATGCAGTGGCAACAACAAAACTCCTAAGTTGGAAACTCAAGAAGACTCTTTGACTTACTTGGCAGGTGCTTTTGAAATGCAACGCTCTTTGGGTGGCGCTGAAAATCTTCCTGGTATTTTGATGCAAATGGGTAGCGATTCTGCATTTGTTAAGGATTTCTTGGCAGGTGTTGAGGCTGGTTTCAAGAGCGCAGAAGACAAGAAAGATATTGCTTACTTCATGGGTGCATCATACGGTGTGCAAATGAGAAACTCTAATGCAAGTCAACTCAATTATCTCTTCTACGGTAACGATTCTACTCAAACTGCTGATTTGACAAACTTGTTGATTGGTTTCATGAATGCTGCTAATGATACTTTGGCTTTGACAAATGAATCAGGCGCAAAACTTACTCCAGAAGAAATGAGCGTTATTTTGAACAGACTCGCTACAACTTTGAACGAGAATAGAGTTAAAAAGCAATATGCTCCTCAAATCGAAAAAGAAGCTAAGTACTTTGAAGAACTCAAGAAGCAAGAAGGCGTTAAGACTCTTGGAAATGGAGTTTGCTACAAGGAATTGGCAGCAGGTAATGGTGAAGTTTTGGGCACAGGCAAGACTGTAAAGGTAGAATACGAAGGACGTTTGCTCGATGGTACTGTATTTGATGCAGGTACTTTGGATGCAGTTCCCGTAGGTGCTGGCCGCGTGATCCCTGGTTTTGATGCCGCTCTCGCAGCTATGTCTGCTGGTGCTGAATGGGAAGTAACTATCCCAGCAGAATTGGCTTACGGCGAACAAGCTATGGATAAGATTCCTGCAATGTCTACTTTGGTGTTCAAGTTGAAGGTTGTTGAAGTAGTAAATCAAAGTAAATAATTATACTGACCTGATATCGCCCCTGTGCGATTAAGGCAAACGGAGACTTTCTCAATGGAAGCACTCGCAGTATAAAGATAAATAGGAAAACACCTTGGTCACGTTGAAAATCTACGTCGGCCAGGGTGTTTTTTACTTAATTTTGCACGATATAGTTCATACGCTTGTGAAAATAAACCAGGTATTCCCGCTCGCCTCTGTGCTCTGCTTGGCGCTATGCTTTGTGAATTGTCAAGGCAAGAATGGCGCTGAGGAAAAATCTCAGATTACGTCTTCTGAAACTCAGACCAGCGTGAACAATAGCGACGCAGCGACAGCAAGTGGTGTCGCCCGTGACAAAATTCTCGAGGCTCTGGATGCAGAACAGAAGGGCAAGGAACTCCTGGCCAATGCGGCAGGAAAAAAGGAAGTCAACCTGGCGAAAGAACGCACCTATTTCGAGCAATTGAAGGCGGATGCCGAGGTGAAACCTTTGGGCGAAGGAATATATTATAAAGTCTTTGCTAAAGGTTCGGGCGAACAGGTGGCACGTGGTGTATATGCTACGTTTGAATACCAGGGGCGCTTGATCGACGGCAAGGTGTTCGTGGACCGCATCGAGAAAATGATTCCCGTAGGCTACGATTTTTTGATACCAGGCTTGGATCGCGCATTATTAAGTATGAGAGTGGGGGATGATTGGGAAGTCTACATTCCCTCGGCCCAGGGATATGCCGAATCTTCCAATGATAATATTCCAGCCTATTCCACTTTGATTTATCGTATCAAATTGCAGAGTATTTATCGTCAGTGAATCTTTGCAGATAGAGTGATGTTGAGGCAGCGAAATGCCTTGTACTGTCACGACAATTCAATATTTAAAATACAACACTACGCTTAATTCATTTAGATGAAGAAAATATTTATTCTACCCCTGATTCTCGCTGTTAGCTCAATAATCTTTGGCGCATGTGGCGAGATGGGCAGAAAGGGGGACGTGCAGGATAGTCTGTCAGATCCGACTTATTTCCACATCGGCAAGGATTCAGTTGTCGACTCTCTGAGTTATGCTCTCGGCAAGTCCCTGGCGCAACCCTCAGACGAATTTGCAGCGTATTTGCGCGACGTAGGCAGTGATTCTGCCTTCTTGCAGGATATGCTGAATGGTTTGCTGGATGGTCTGCAATACAAAGATTCGGCAGCCATCGCCTACTATTGTGGTTTTGCAATGGCCATGGGGATATTGGACGGTGAATTGCCTAATATTGAAAAGACCGCGTTCGGCGAGGACAAGACACGCTCGATCGATCGTTTGAACCTCTATGCCGGATTCTATTCCGGTATGATGGGCAAGGAGGACATCAAGGTCGCAGGCAATGCTATGGATAAAGAGATGGCGGCGCAAATGGTCGAACGTCTGACTCGTCAAATCAGCGAGCAAACCTATTCGAAAGAATATGCTGCGGATCGTGCCGCAAGCGACGCCTTTATGAAGTCCAAGGAGGCAGAGGATGGCGTGCAAAAGTTGGAGCACGGCGTACTCTACAAAGAACTGGCCGCGGGTCAAGGCCCCTGTCCGACCGAAGGCAATATTGTCACAATCTCCCTGAACGGCTGTTTTATGGACAGTACTACGATGGAACTGGACGAGGCTCCTATCGAACTGGATATTCGCGATGCGATACCAGGTTTGGCATTGGCGCTAAAAAGTATGAAGATTGGTTCGGAATGGGAAGTGTACATCCCCTGGCAAATGGCATATGGTGCAGCAGGCGAGGACAAAGTGAAACCCTTTGCTACGCTGGTGTTCAAAGTCAAGATATTGGATTTTAAGTAAGAAACGATGGAGATTTCACCTTTAATCTCCCAGACCTATCCACAAGAATATCATTAATCAATAATAATTATTCACTATGAAATTAAAAACATTCCTTTTAATTGCTCTTGCATTGTGCATTTGTACTGATGCTTCTGCTCAGGCACGCAAGAAAAAGATGAAAGAAGACGTAAAGACCGAGAAAAATCTCCTTCAACCCGTTCCAGCTGATACCTTCAGCTATGCCATGGGTGTGGCTCAAAGTGAATCTTTGAAGCAATTCCTGATGAGACAACAGGGGGTGACAGAGGCTAATATCCCTGTTGCGATACAGGGTATGCGTGATTATAGCAAATTGACAGAAGCGCAAGTCAACGAGCTGATTGCCTATGCAGCAGGTGTCCAAATCGGTATGATGAACAGCAAGAATGTGATCCCTGTGCTCAATCAACAGGCTACCGGTAGCAAGGATGTGGTGTATGCAGACCTGAGCAAGTTTGTGGATGGTTTGGCTGATGGTATGAGCAATACTGCTACGATGACAGCAGAGGAGGCTAATGCCGTGGGAGAACGCCAAATGGAATATCACAAGGAAGAGATGCGTATCAAGAACAACCGTTGGTTGGCAGTCAAGGCTCAGGAAGAGGGCGTGGAAAGATTGAAAAGCGGATTGTGCTACCGCGTGTTGACACCAGGCAAGGGCGCCGTGGCGACAGAGAACAGCGAAGTGGAAGTACACTACGAAGGAAAATTGATCGACGGCACAGTGTTTGACTCGTCATACAAGCGTGGACAAACTGCGACCTTCCGCCCAACACAGGTGATCAAGGGATGGACCGAAGCGCTCCAACTGATGCCCGAGGGATCGGTGTGGGAACTCTACATCCCCTATTTCTTGGCTTATGGCGAGAATGGCAATCAATCTATCCCTCCATATTCTACATTGATCTTCAAGGTAGAGTTGGTCAAGGTGAAGTCTGAACCAGCTACAAAGTAATCATATTGCTTTCGTAATACTTGGTGTTTAACCATGGGCGATATGTCTTGATGAAAGTATTCGCCCTGCATGATACAAGCAAAGGGAAACGTCCTGTGGGCGTTTCCCTTTGTTGTATATATAGGACATCTTTGTGTCTGTTTCTTCCTCTTTTTATTTTTCTGTAATGTGTATGAAAAAAAGGTAAGGCCTCGTTAAAATTTCGCGACGCCTCGTTGAAAAAAGGTTAAGGCTTTTTTAAAAAAGGTCTAGGCTTGTGAAAATGCGCTTTGAGGAGGTTGAACTTTTTTCAATTGAACGGGGCCTGTTTCGTCGTAGTTTTCAAAAGACAACTGTTGGATTCTCTGAAAACTCCGTTCAAACTTGACGCGCTTGGGATTTTCAACTTATCAGCAGAGAATTTCTCAAAATACTGATTATCGCCATTTGATGAGAGACTGCTCCTGCCAGCACAAATAGGTGCCAGATGCCGTGATAATAAGGCTTGGAATCCTTGGCAAAGAAGTAGGTGCCGCCAGTATAAAACAGGCCTTCGAGCACAATCCATATGATGGCCATAAGGTTGAGGCGGGTGAACACAGGCTCGGCTATCAGGACGATGGACCAACCCATCACGAGGTAAAGGATTAGGGAAACTTTGGGGTTCTTACCCAAAGCAAATATTTTGAAAAACATGCCGACGATTGTGGCTCCCCACAGCAGTCCAAACACGGACCACCCTAATGCTCCGCCTACCACACTGACACATATAGGTGTGTATGAAGCAGCGATCATTACATAGATGCTGATGTGATCAAATATGCGCAGACGACGCTTAGCTCGACCTGGCTTGACCCAGTGATAGAGGCTGCTGCTCAGAAACATCAGTAGCATGCCTGATACGAAAAATGTTACGCCAAAAGCATCTTGCCACGTCGCAGGCTTAGAGTAACCCAAATATATGGAATACCAAGCGATACTCAGAGTGAATACTACGCCCACCAAGTGGGTGACAGTGTTGAATATTTCTTCTTTTGAATACATTGTGCCTTGTGAATTTTCTTACTTCGTATAATGTCTGGTGAATATTACTCGCCTTAAATCAAGGACTTTTGAAAGTGCAAAAGTAATAAAATCCTGCCTTATACGGATATAAATATCGTGAGAAGTCTGCCGGCCAGCCGAGAATGTTGAAAGAATAGGAGAAAAACGATGTGGCTGGAATTAACGCGGAAAGTACAAAAAATGAGGAAGTGCCATGCTGTGGTACTTCCTCATCAATGATTGTGATGTACATTATTACTTCTTGCCTACATACTCTGCGACCTCGATCGGACGATGGAAGCGAGACAGGATGACTTCCATGGCTTTGTAGATATATCTCAGACTCAACAGAAAATATGACGAACCTACATTATTTGCCCTCAAAGCCCTGCGGTGATCCAGCATGATGAGCCATCTGCTATTCAAATTGGCATTTGATACACCACCAGTACGCATGGTCACAAAGTCTTCGTTGATATATCTTGTCTTAATCTTGCGAACAAAGATCAAGCGCAACAATTGTTCGAAGTCGGCTGCTACGCGATACGATGTGTCAAACTTTCCGTACGCCTTGTACACTTCTCTGCGGCAATAAAAGGAAGGGTGAGCCGGCATAAAGCCCAAGCGCATCCACCATGGACGAAATCGCTTCGAACTGTAATAGCGTACACATTTGTCCAGACGCTCGGCGTTGACATAGTGCACATCGCCATACACAGCGTCGATCTGTTCGTCGGACATAGCTTCTGCTACACCCTTTATCACATCTTTGTGCGTAAAGAAGTCGTCGGAGTTGAGCACGCCCACGGCATCGCCTGTCGCCATATCGATACCTTTGTTCATGGCGTCGTACAGTCCCTTGTCTGGCTCACTGACGTACTTCAATCTGCCGTTGAATAAAGGCTCGTAGTGATGTATGATGTCCAATGTATCATCTTTCGACGCGCCGTCGACGATGATATATTCGATATCCTGGTATGTTTGCGCCAATACGCTTTCGATCGTATCCCTCAGTGTGGATGCGCTGTTGTATGTGGCGGTAATGATGCTTATCTTCATATTCTCTGACGTTAAGCTCCCTGTAACTATCGCAAAATAGAACTCTACTCAATAGCATGGAACTTCAGCATACAAATTTAACGCATTTTTTGTAAAGAAATTGTATTATATAGCAGGAAAAACGACTGCGATTATTAAAATTGCAAGATAGAAAAAGCAAAACAAAGGGTAAGGTGGTATTTTTGTGGCCAGAAACAAAAAAAAGAGCAATTTGTTTGGATATTCTGAATAAAGTGCTTAACTTTGCATTCGCTTAACAGCAAAAGAGGTTTGATTCGCTAGCTCAGCAGGTAGAGCACAACACTTTTAATGTTGGGGTCCTGGGTTCGAGCCCCAGGCGGATCACTGAAAGAAGGGACTTGAAAAAGTCCCTTTCTTTTTCCAAACTCCTCATCGCTTTTGATTATCAAAAGGTTAGCAATCAGAATCAGGTCTTTCACTTAGAGTGTGGCACCAATAAAAAAAAGAGAAAAGGTGACACCGTTGGACATAAAAAGACACTTTAGGACGGTTTTTGTGTTACAGCAGTTGTGTTACACTTCTCACAAATGTGTTACACTATGAACAATAGAGTTCGAACAGTTTTCAACAGACGAAAACAAGCAAGTGATACCACTTGTGCAGCCGTAGAAATCGTTGTCTGTCTGGGTCGTGAACGTTTCTACTTTTCAATCGGTATCTTTCTGAATACCACCCAATGGAAGGATGGCATAGTCGTCAACCATCCCAAGGCAGCCGTTTTTAACGAACAAATTAAAAAGAAAGTTACGGAGTTTGAACGTATCATCATTGCTATGGAAGTGAATGGTGACGAGATGACCACCCAACAATTCAAAACTTATCTCTTATCGGATGGTGTCAACCGACGCAACTTCATGGCATGGATGCGCGAGCGTATCCAATCCCGCAAGATGAGAGAAGGAATGCGAAAGGGACATTTGACCACTTATAAGGCCCTTCAGCGCTTCGGCAAATTCAAGACATTCGATGATGTAACCCTTACTCACATCTAAGAATTTGATATGTTCATTCGTGAAGAAGAGACTTACACATCTACAGGCAAGTTCATTGAACGTAGCCAAGCTGCCATCCACAATTATCAAAAACGATTCAAGAGTTACGTCAGCAAAGCCTTTCGTTTGGGACTCATCAAAGAGAATCCATACAACCTCTTCCAAGACAAACGTGGCGAGAAGGGTAAACGTCCACATCTCACCAAAGACCAGATAAAACGGTTGATTGCCATTCGTGAAGAGTCAGCAGACAGAGTAGCCAATAAATACCTTGACTTCTTCCTCTTCCAAATTTTTACGGGCATGGCGTATAGCGATGCCAAGTCGTTCGACTATACTCAGCACATCATCACGGTAGATGGACATGATTACATTGATGGACATCGAATGAAAACTGGAGAAGAGTTCATCACACCCATCCTTCCCTATACCCAAAAGATTTTGGAACGGAACGACTACAAACTTCACATCACTTCCAACCAAAAGTACAACCAATTCCTGAAAGGTGTCGGTTTGGCTCTCGGTTGCAGTTTTTCTTTGACCACCCATGTGGTCCGCCACACCTTTGCTTGTACCATCAGTTTAGGGGAAGGAATCCCTAAGGAAGTATTGCAGGTAATGATGGGACATTCCTCCATCAGAACAACCGAACTCTATGCTAAACTACCCATGGAGTTCGTCACTCGTAATCTTGACAAAAAGCTTTTCCATATTTGGGTATAACCTTTACGATTCGGTATAAGAAAAACCGCATTACACCACCCCAAACAAGTGGTCAATGCGGTTTTTCTTTTTCTTCTCCATTTTCACCTCACAGGCTTGCCCGTTATCCACACAAAAACATCGTGGGGTAGCCTAATTCCCCGAAGTGATAAATCACACGGGTGGAGTGTACACTAAAATCAGCAAGCTGGGTGGAGGAATATGTGGATGATTTGTCTATAAACATCGAAAAAAAGGTCACGAAAAAGGTCATTACTATGACCCTTTGTGACCTTTTTTGTTATTCGATTATTTGCCAATACCCTCCAAAAGTAGGAGATCCAATTCGTTTAATACGATTATCTTGTTTTAATTTCAAAATACATTTTTGTATTGTATTTGAACTTTTCCCTGTTAATTCCATAAGTTGAGCCCGGGTAATGGTAGGTGTATTTTTTATAAGGGAGTACACTTGTTCAATAGTCGTTTGACCACCAGTTTGACCACCAGTTTGACCACCAGTTTTAGCCGGTGTATTAGGACGTTTAAATGTAATCCAAACAAATAAACCGTCTGCTCCATATTCTGGTTCTGGAAGCCCTACGGCTTTACATGCTTCAACCATACGACTTACTCCAGTTCCCCAACTTTCCAAAAATGCAGTCATAAAAAGAGTATCGGCAATAATCGGGTTCTGTGGATAGGAACGATGAGACAACTTAATGGTTTCTAATGTAAGTTCATTGGGTAAATGACCTGTGTTCTCTATTTCCACTCGGTCATCAAAAATAGAAATACCCACACTTCCACTTGGAGAATCCAACAATCGATGGCACAAGGCATTTGTCAAAGCCTCGCGCAATGCTTCAACGGGTATTTCTAATAGCTCTTCTCTACGCAACCCTTTTATAACACCACTTTTTGATAAATGTTTAAAGAAGAATGACATACCCGCATCAAGCAATTCAAAGAAATTGCCTTTCACTCTCATGTTGTCAATGAAAGCATTCTTTTCAATACCTTGAAACCTGGCCATTCGTAAAAAGAACTGATGGCAAGCAGTAGGGTGTTTGATGAAAAGAGCAGCTGCTGCATTTGATTATTTTGTCAATCCATTTTCCTTTTGTTTCATCTTAGATGAACAAGTAGGCTCAAATGATTCCAATCATCTGATGTTCTCATCATGGCTTGCGTTATATAAGCAGGAAACAATTAACCCTCTGATAACAGGTATAAGCACTGAAAATCAGAGGGAATATTTGCTACGTTGTCAATTTTGAAAAGATTAACTATGTAGTATGCATATTTTCTGATACTGTTATTCTCAATTTAATCCTCTCATCAAATTTTGATATAATCTCATCATTATCTATGGATATATCCTTCTCCTTTTTATACTCAGAGTATGACTTTTTAGGTGTGTCACCAACAATAATGTTAGAGGTAAAATGAGAATGTCTTTCAACGTTTGAGTTTATAAGCCTAAGGATAAGTTCTCTAATAAGTTCAGATAGGATCTGATAGTCTGAATATTCATTTAGTTTTGCTTCATGAACCAATGTACTTCTTACGCTTTTTATTAGTTTCTTAATCTCTTTATTTTGCTCAATTCCCAAATCATCCAATATTAACCTAAATTTATAAGTCGCAAAATTCACATCGTTAAGCCTACAAAAACAGTCCATAATCTTTTGATTACTTTCAGGGGCAATTTCTGGATGACTGTTTAGATTCTCGACAAAAGCTGACTTAATTTGCTCAAACGATTCTTTAGAAATAATCTTTGGAGCAATTTTGCTTTTACGAAGTTCAAAGTATTGTTTGCTTAACCCCTCAAAGACCAATATTAGAATAAAGGATCTATCTTCATAATCTATTATCTGTTGCGCTGTGCATAGATGATGAACGAATTTATTGAGTTGCAATGCATGATTCCATCTAACATAATTGTCAAATTCAAAGAGAATAGGGCTTGGGCAGAAAACTTTGGTATTACCACATGCATAATAAGATCGACTTAAATTTTCAATTTTATTGAATGAATATAAAAGCAAATAGCCATTATAATACTCTTTGACTATTTGAACACGTGCCCCATTTATTAAAGATAAATACCCAACTAAAGAATCACGAAAAAGGTCAAATAAATCCAGTGATAGAGTATTATGTGCAACTTTTTCGTTATAAGAAAACATGGCATAATAAAGGGATTTTCCCTTATCGTATGCTAACTGCATGTCAAAGGGCGCATCAGCAACCATTAGTTGTGTTTTTAAATGCTTGTTTATCAATAAATCTAGTCCCCAAAAATCTATTCTCAGTAACTGGGACTGATTGTGTTCTTCACCCAAGGATTTCTGATAAGAATAAAATGAATCCTCTTCGTTTATTGTTATATAATCATAACATTGAAATGTAATGGTGCATTCATCGGTAGACATTCCTACATATGCCATATATGATGCCTCTATCTTAATGTTGTTAAAGGAGTACATTTTAGCACTCGCATAGCAACCTAAGTTCTCATAATTGAATAAGGCAAAGTCTTCGTTGTCGAAAACATGTGCTTCAAGGAATAATATCCCTTCTTTTTCTTTTATGACTCCAAATTC
>JAFNXM010000037.1 GCA_017383485.1 Bacteroidaceae bacterium | reverse complement strand
TTGAAACTCAATTCTCATAATTCAGATCTTATGGGATCATTGAGTATTGCTGGTAAGAGAAATAGTGATAAAGCTGAAGGCTATGCGACTATGACAATAGCGACTAATGGTAATATGGATGCTAATGAAGGAATAAATTCAATTTCCAACAGTGGTAATTTCAGCTCACTCTTCCTCTTTGAAGAAGTCGCTTACCCCAACAATGTGAAGTTGACAGCCTTTGGCGAAGATGACGAATTGATTACTAATCTTGAAGGAAACACTATCGGTACATTTAGTGCGCCTTTCCCAACTGTTGTTCCTTTTGATCCTGAAGTTGAGGCATATTATGCAGAACAGGTTAAAGGTACTGATTACGTGAAATTGAAAGCTATTGGTGTTACTGACGCAATCCCTGCAAATCAAGGTGTAATCTTGGTGGGAAAATCAGAATCTGCAACATCTGCTTTGATGAAACCAGCAACAGTAGAACGCGCTGCAGATCTTTCAAGCAATATGTTCGCTCATACTGCAGGTGTTACAACCACCACCGCTGCTGGCGACTATGTCTTGGCAAGAGGTAATCAAGGTATCGGTTTCTATGAAGCAAATGCTGGTGGTACGTTGGCTATGAACAAGGCATTCCTCCGCATGGGTACTTCAAATGTGGCAGCATTCCGCCTCGTGGTTGACGAAGAAGTGACTGCTATCGATGGTGTAACTACTGAAAAGGCTGATGCTCCTATCTACGACCTGAGCGGTCGCCGTGTGCTCAACACCATCAAGGGTGGTATCTATATCCAAAAAGGTAAGAAGTTTATCGTAAAATAAATATCAAAAACTCAATACGACTTAATATGAAAAAGACATATATACAACCCGAAACTATCGTGGTAAACTTGCACACCGAAGGTATGATCGCTGCAAGCATCGGTTTTGGTACTACTGACAAGGTGAATGCAGAAGATGCATTGACCAACAAGAAGAATCCTATCTGGGGTGGTGAAGAGGAAGAAACCTCAGGTGGTATGTGGTAAGGAATAATTGGTTTATTTAGATAATTGATTTGGGCGCGCCGTCGTGATGACGGTGCGCCTCTTTTTTATGGTGTGTCAGATGCTACTTGTTGATTTAACCACTAATCTGCATGGATTATCACGGATATATTATGTATTTCTCCAGCGTATCACGTGTATCTTCTCGTATTGGTTTAACCACGAATTTCGTATTGGTTTTAACCACGAATTTGCACTAATTTTCACTAATTCTTTTTAGGCCTAAATATTCGTGTTCATTCGTGCAATTCGTGGTTAAATACTCTTGGTGATACCCGTGATCCGTGGAGGCTTTTTATTCCTCGTTAAATATGCGCAAAAGGTGGACAGAAAAAAAGTCTAATGTTTTTCAAAAAAAGTTAGACCTTTTTTAAATTTCTCGGCGACTTTTTTTAACGAGGTCTAATGTTTTTTGTGA
This sequence comes from Bacteroidaceae bacterium, assembly GCA_017383485.1. GTDB lineage: Bacteria > Bacteroidota > Bacteroidia > Bacteroidales > Bacteroidaceae > Alloprevotella. Next base: position 11,856 of record JAFNXM010000037.1, on the reverse strand, counting down.
TGTGGATTTGGGTCAAAAATTTCCTTGGAGTTTGATGAGAAAAAAGGTGTGGGATAGTGGCGGTTGGAGGGTGTGGTGGTGATCTCAAGGATGCGTGTATATAGTGGGGGAGGAATGGTCAAATAAAAAAGTGATTGGAAATGCCTGGGTAGGCGTTCCAATCACTTTTGTATAGTAGATGCGATGTCGTTTAGCGCAGGATGGTCTTTTTGCCGTTCACGATATAGATGCCAGGGTGGGTGGCCTTTTGCACACGCTGTCCGCCGAGGGTATAGATGCCGGGGTGGGGAATCGTGGTGGTGATTGAGTGGATAGCACTGGGCGTAGTGCAGGCTTCGAAGAAGACGCGTGAACCCTCGTCCTTGCTGCCATCTGCATTGTAGAGGCCCATCTGGGGACCGCCAGTTTGCCAGTTGCCATTGTGGCTGAGGAAAGTCTTGCCGTCCGAGGTCTTGAAGGCGTAGTAGTTGCCGCTCTTGTGCAGGGTCCAGGTGTAGTATTTGTTGGTCAGTTCCTGTTCCGTCTGCATATAGACCTTCTTCGCTCCATCCGAGGTGTTGGCTACGGTCACCATACGGCCATCTGCTGCCGAGATGATCTTGAGCTTTCCGTCCTCGTCCTCCATGAAATACCACAGTTGGGTGAGCTCCACATTGTTGGGATTCTTGTACATCAGGACCAGTTTGGGTTTGCTTTCGCCGTAGGGTATTTCGTTGCAGAATACGCAGCCGCCTGCCTGGCCGCCACCGTCGCGTCCCGAGTAGATGTAGTAGAGGGCGGGATCGCTGGCATCTGTAGTGATAATGAAAGGGTAATCCTGTGCAGATGCAGATGTGAGGGCGATCACGAGGAGGGAGAAGAGGATGGTGATTTTCTTCATTTGGTGGGAAAGTAATGATTTGGAATGCTCGGAGCTCTCGGAGTTCTCAGAGTTCTCGGATTTTCTCGGAGACTTCGGAGATTCTCTGACAAAATCGTTTCTTATTTCAACTTCAACATCACAGCGCCATGAGCAGGTACGCTGACTGAGACATGAGCATCAGGGCGCAGTTCGAGCGTCTGCATCTCGCCGCTGATCAGATCGGTTGCCATCTGTACGCCAGCACGCAGTTTGAGGTATTCGAAGGCATGAGCAGGGATGCGCACGCCGAAGGCGCTATTTTGTTCGGAGAAGTTGGCTACGATCAGGATAGTTTCGTCCTCGTGCTTACGGATGAAGGCAAAGTGGCGGTCGGGGTTGAATCCGCTTGCCCAATCCAGGTTGGCATAAGTCAAGTCGTAGAAACTACCTTCGCGCAGTGCCGCTTCGCGTCCGCACAAAGTCATGATACGACGGTGGTAAGAGTAAAGTTGTTGCTCCTCGGGGCGCAGGTAAATTTCGCCCAAAGTGAGGCGTTGCAGTGACTTGACTCCCCAATAGTCAAAGATCGTGGTGCGTCCGTCGCGCCCGCTGAAACCCTCAGCGTCCATGCCTGGTTCGCCGACTTCCTGACCTGCATAGAGCATGAAGGGACTGGTACGCATACAAGCCGAAACGACCAGGGCGGGCAACGCTTTGAAGGCATCACCAGCGAAGAATTCGGAAGCGATGCGCTGTTCGTCGTGATTTTCGAGGAAGTTGAGCATGTGCTCGTGAATGTCGTCTACGCTTTGCCAAGCGTGAGTGATGGCAGAAGCAGGAGCATGACCGCAGACTACGGCGCGCAGAGTATCGTAGAGGCCTACCTTGTCATACAAATAATCGAAACCGCCACGGTGGATATAGTTGCGATATTCGGCAGGATTGTACACCTCGGCGATGAAGCGGATGTGCGGATATTTCTTCTTCACCTCGGCAATAGCATAAGTCCAAAATTCGCAAGGCACCATTTCAGCCATGTCGCAGCGGAAAGCATCGACACCTTTCTTTGCCCAGAAGAGGAGAATTGCAGTCATCTTCTTCCATGTGTCTGGCACAGGGTTGAAGTGGCAACGACGACCACCGAGATAGTCTACGCCATAGTTCAACTTGATCGTTTCGTACCAATCGTTCACGCCAGGCATGGCCGAGAAGACATCGTTGCCCGTAGCGCGAGCGGGGTATTCCTTGTAGGGCTTTTCTCCCTCCTTGGCAGACGGCAGATGGCTGGTGCGCAAGGGAGATTCGCTGATATAGTAGAAATTGTTGTTGGGGGAGAAGTGGCGTGAAGTGTCGTCGGTTTCACCCAAATCTTTGACGCGAGCAGGTTTGGCATCAGACTTGTATTGACGTGCGACGTGGTTGGGTACAAAGTCAATGATGAACTTCAATCCTGCGGCATGGGTGCGCGCAACAAGTGCTTCGAACTCCTTCATGCGCTTCTTGACATTCACCGCCAAGTCGGGATCGATGTCATAATAGTCCTTGATGGCATAGGGTGAACCAGCAACACCCTTGACTACGGCAGGGTGGTCTTGAGCAATGCCATATTCAGAGTAGTCCGTCTGTGTGGCATGTTCGATCAAACCTGTGTACCAAACGTGTGTGAAACCGAAATCGTGAATGCGCTTCAATTCGATATCAGTGAAATCGTTCATCTTGCCACATCCATTGTCGGCCAAGGTGCCTGCGGGTACATTCGCCGTGCACTTGTTGCCATAGAGACGAGGCAATACTTGATATATTAAAACTTTCTCTTGCATAAATAAATGATGGAGGTTCTGTGAAAGTTGGAGTGGTTGGAGAAATCTTAGTGGTCGGAAGATTCTGGATAATCAGAATATTCTGAGGTTTCTACTCCCTTGATCCTTGTTCCTTGACTCTTAGCCTTATCCCTAAAATTACTCTCCTACGCCTTGCAGTTCAACTTCTGCCACGCCCTTAGCAATCTTGGCGATCATGCCTTGGAGTGTTTTGCCAGGACCGCATTCTACGAAAGTCGTAGCGCCTGCTTGAAGCATATTTTGTACTTCTTGAGTCCACATCACTGAGGCAGTCAATTGCTTGATCAGGTTCGCTTTGATCTCTTCGGGGTCAGTGTGTGCTTTGCCGTCTACGTTTTGATAGATGGGACACTTCGGCGTTTGGAAATTAGTTTTAGCGATAGCTTCTTCCAATTCCTGTTGCGCAGGTTGCATCAAGGGGCTGTGGAAAGCTCCGCTTACGGGCAATACGAGGGCACGCTTAGCGCCAGCTTCCTTCAAACGTGTGCATGCAGCATTGATGGCTTCTTCCTTGCCCGAGATGACCAATTGGCCTGGGCAGTTGTAATTGGCAGGAACCACGGTGTCAACTTCTGCTGAAACTTCTGTACAGATCTTTTCAATAGTTTCATCGGGTAGGGCGATAATGGCTGCCATTGTGCCAGGTACTGCTTCGCAAGCCTTTTGCATCGCTACGGCACGAGCGGCTACGAGGCGCAGACCATCTTCGAATGATACGCAGCCAGCTGCTACGAGTGCAGACAATTCGCCGAGTGAGTGACCAGCTACCATGTCGGGTTGGAACTCGTCGCCCAGGCAGAGGGCGCTGATGACGCTGTGCAAGAATACGGCAGGCTGAGTGACGCGCGTTTGTTTCAAATCAGCGTCAGTGCCTTCGAACATTATATCTGTGATGCGGAAGCCAAGGATTTCGTTGGCTTGTTCAAACATCTTCTTAGCAGCAGGGTGTTGATCGTACAGGTGCTTACCCATACCTACGAATTGTGAACCTTGTCCAGGAAAAACGAATGCTTTCATGTGTCTATTCTTTTTTATGTGTTTATACTAATTGTGGTAGTTGGTCTGTTGAAACGATTTCTCAGTATCCAACACTCTATAATGGACGACAAAGATACAATAAAGAAATGACAAAAATAGTGTGTGTGAACAGAAAACTTGCTCAAAGATGCGTCTGGCAGTAAAATAAATTTGGGAATATGCCAAGCGCATATTCCCAAATTCCATCAATTAGTATTAGGTCTTGTTAAGGTAAAAAAGGTTGTTTCATTTCAACGGTGCAAAATTGAACATTTGTTTTCAGATGGCAAAATAAAAAAGTATGCCACACAACACTTTTTTGTAATTATCTACTTGTAGGCTCGTCAACTTGTCACTTTCCTTGTTTACTTTCCTATAATCTTTCCAATACGAGTTGAATCAAGGCATCGATGCTGTTCTTGTAATTCGGATTGGCCTTTCCCGCCACTCGATTAGCTATGACCATGCAGCATGTAGTCGCTTTATGCCCAAGCAAACGGGCAAGTCCTGCAAGGGCGCTACTTTCCATCTCAAAGTTGGTGATGCGCTCGCCTTGGCTACTTACGAAATTCATTATCTTTTCATTTTGATTGGGGTCGGCAATGGGGATGCGTAGTTGTCTGCCTTGGGGGCCATAGAAACCACCGCATGCAATAGTCACACCGCGTACCATCTCTTCGCCAGCAATGCGCTCGCTCAATTCTTCGTCAGCATGTATCACATAGGGGTGGGCGATGCATTGGTTGCCCTGCCATCCCATGTGGTTGATAAATTCCTTTTCAAATGCTAAATCGCACACCTCGTTACGACCTGCATAGAAATTAAGCAGCCCATCAAATCCAATGCTCATTTTGCTCAGTACGAAAGTGCCCTCGGGTGTATAGGGTTGCAAACCGCCGCAAGTGCCAACTCGGACCAAAGTCAGAGTTTTAGGCTCTTGGCGCTCCGTACGTGTTTCGAAATCAATATTTGCCAAGGCATCTAATTCGTTGACCACGATATCGATGTTATCGCATCCGATACCAGTCGAAACTACCGACAGGCGTTTGCCTTTGTATGAACCAGTGATGGTGCGAAATTCGCGGTTTTCAACTTCACATTCTATTTCGTCAAAATGTGATGCTACGAGTGATACGCGACCTGGGTCGCCGACCAAGATAACCTTGTCCGCTAATTGCTCGGGTTTGACATGGAGGTGGAAAATGCTTCCATCTGCATTTATGATTAGTTCAGAGGGCTTGAATTCCATATACTTGCTTCTTTTTAGGTTAATATCTATTGCGTGCTGAGAGTCTTATATAATATGCGCGCGGTTATTGTGCCAACTCGGTGTTACGCATATTTTTTTCTAAACGAAGCACTGTGGCACGTAGTTGTTGGATGGCGCTTTCGTATTGTAGTATTTTTTCTTGTTCCTGCTGTGATGCTCCTTTAGTATAAGACTTTCTGAGCAGTTCCAGTTCGCTCTGCATTGTCGCCAGTCGTTCGCTTTCTTGAATCCATTGTTCTGCGATACGGCGGGCTGATGCGCTCTTGAACTGCTCTAACTTTGTATATACTATGGCGTCGTTGATGATGAAGCGATACATATTTTGTGACGATTGCACATCTGCTTTGTATAATTCTGCCTTGGCTTGTGCCACTTCCTCAGCATTACTCCACGTGTCCTTGATAGAGCGGATCTGTGCATAGTCTCTCAATTCTGCCTCGTCCAAACTGTCTGCTTGATAGATACGCCTCTCGGGGTTGGGCAGGAAGAAATATACGCAAACCGAGTCTGCGGCTTGTCTGCGGTCGGTGGCAAAACAGCCTATCTCCTTGCCTTCATCATAAATGTAGAAATAGTCGTTGGCCAGACTGTTGAAAGGCATGTTGAGTAATTCGGGTGTCAAAAAGCGATTTTCGCCAGACTGGTATCGTGTCACATAAATATCATATCCGCCAATGCCGTCGGGGTGTTGTGCAGAGTAGTAGAAAGTGACACCGTCGGACAGCATAAAGGGATAGCTCTGTTTGCCTGAAATATTGGTAATGCCGTCGAGTGGGGTGGGAGAAGTCCAGGTGCCCATCAAGTTATTGCAAGAATATAATTTCTCTACACCCACATAATCCTTCATGGTGAAATACAGACAGTCCTCCATCGAGTTCAGATATGCACTCATGACGTCGGCAGAATCACATTGTTGCGCCACCTCGGGACATACCTGTCGCAAGGTGCCGATGTGTCCGATTTCAGACGACAGAGGTAGCGCTGACAGCATTTGCGACTTGTGTAATACTATACTGTCAATAAAGCAGATATCTTCAGTTGCAGAAAGCATTTGTAGACATCTTTCCACCTGTTCCTCTTGTGCTGTCAATTGTGAAATATCTTTCCCTTTTTCTTCGAGGATTTCTATTTCTTCTTCCAATAATTCCAGCGCTTCGGCAAACTGGTAATTGGCAACCAATTCGGAAAGTGAAGGGCGCGGTGGACTCTGAACTTTTCCTTTCTTTTGTTGCGCAAATACATTGCCCGACAGGCAGGCAAGACAGAGGCATATCAGTATTGCTCTCTTTGTGATAGAAAACAATTGAACGCTTTTATTTAGTGTCTGACGATTCATGATTTTATGACGTTTTTAATATGATTTTTTGCGGTAATTTGAAAACTTGCGGATATATCTCGGTATATTATCAACAAAAGTACGTTTTTCTTTTGGAATACATTCATCTATTCGCACATTTTTTGTACTTTTGCCCTCAAAATACTAATGAAAATATGCAATTCAGAACATTATTATTCAAAAAGTTCATAGTAACTGTTTTCGCTGCATTTATAGCAGTATCTGGCGCATTTGGTCAAGCCAACGTTCATGTGGTCAAACAAGGTGAAACTCTCTATCGTCTTTCTGTAATCTACGGTGTGACGGTGGAGCAAATCCTCAATGCTAATCCTGGACTTACTGCACAAAGCTTGCAGGCGGGCAGTTCTGTCAAGATACCTGCGTCTTCACTCGCCTTTGTTGATGGCGAAAGTCAGACACCTGTTCAATCTCAGGTCAAGTCTGCTGCATCACAGCCAACCCACGGCGTCAGCAATGCTTCTGAAATCCGTATGGCTATGATTCTGCCTATTGCAGAAAAGGGATTGGCTGGTGGCCGAGCTCTCGAATACTATCGAGGCTTCTTGCTGGCTGCACAGGATTTCAAGGAACAGGGTCACAAGGTGACTATCTATACCTACGAAGAACCCAACAACCAAAATACAATGCAGGAGGTCCTCCAGAAACTCAAACAAAATCAAGTAAAGTTTCTCGTGGGTCCCCTCTATTTGTCGCACTTCTCGGATGTTGTCGAGTTTGCCAAGACCGAGGGCGTGAAGGTGTTGATACCCTTCTCGTCAAAGGTCGATTCATTGAACTACAACCCCAATATCTTTATGCTGAATACACCCAGTGTAAAGAAAAATGAAATCCTCGCCAACCTTTTCACCAAGCAGTTTGACAAGGCAGACACACGTGTCATCTTTGTGGGCGAAGAGATCAAGGGTAATGAACAGGGCTTTACTGACTATTTGAAAGAACAATTGACCAAGCAGGAATATACCATCGGCGAACTCTCGGTAGACTTCAATATCGAAGATCTCCACGCCTATTCTCGTGCAGGATGCACCAGTGTGATTGTACCTACTTCGTCTTCTGCTGCAATGTTCAAGAATGTGACCAAACTGATCAAAGCATATCGTACAGAGTATCCCAAATCATCCGTAGCATTGTTTGGATATAGCGACTGGCAGGGTGCAGCCAAGGACTATCGTCAGGAACTGCATTTGTCAAATACCTACCTCGTGACAAATGCCTTCTGCAATCAATGGTCGACAGAAACCAAACGATTTATGGAGCGCTATAAATATTGGTTCAAGCAGGACTTGTTGCCCGTCGTGCCAAGTATGGCCATCCTGGGTTATGATAGCGGTATGTACTTCCTACACGGAATTGCGCGCTACGGTAGCCAACTTTCTACGCAAGATATCAACGCAAGTCATTTGCAAGGCGATTTCAGATTTGAGCCTATTGCTCCCGAGGGCGCATTGGCAGATAGCAACTTCTGGTTTATTCATTATCGCACAGATGGAGCTATCGAAAAGGTCGAAGTTCAATAACCATCTGTGATGATTCGGTTTTTCAGGAACATACTATTATTGATTTTATTGTGGTCTCCTCAACTGCTCAATGCGCAGGTTGGGGAGCCTCGTTCCAATATAGCGATAGGTGTCAATGGCGGTGTCAATTTCAACCGCATGACGTTCAATCCCATCATCAATCAATCGTGGCTGATAGCTCCCACCTATGGCATCACGGCACGTATCACCAGCGAGAAATATTTCAACCTGCTTTGTGCCCTTCAGGTGGAGTTCAACTACTCGCGACTGGGTTGGAAGGAAAATATCATCAACCAATACAGCCAACCCCTGCCCGACAAATATCAACGCCAAATGGACTATCTGCAAATGCCATTCCTGGCGAGACTCGCATGGGGCAAGGAGCATCGAGGTCCAATGGTATACTTTCTGGCTGGTCCACAGTTGGGCTATTGTATCGGCGAACGTGAAAAGCGTAGTGACGAGTGGACAGAAATCAACGGAGTGCCCGATCGCCCTAATGCTATGTATGAACAATATGGTAAACTGATGGACCGGAAATTTGACTATGGTATCACCGCAGGCCTTGGCGTCGAACTCAATACCAAGGTGGGACACTTTATGATAGATGGTCGCTACTATTTCGGATTGTCCGACGTCTTTAATAATGGTAAAAAGGATCTCTTTGCCCGCTCTGCTCACGGCACTATTATTGCTAAGGTGACTTACCTGTTTGATGTAAATAAGCGTAAGTCAAAAGATTGAGGCTGAAAGGCCTCCTGCGCAATTCTTGTCTCCTTTCGCGCTTTTTAAACCACAAATAAATATATTAGAGTTTTTTTAACCACGAAACGAAGTTCGCCGCCCGAAGGGGCTAAAGGCAATCGCACGAATAGACACGAATTTTTATTTGCTAGACTTCTGCAAACGGTTTTCACCACGAATGATTTTGGGTTTTCACCACGAATGATTTTTGTTTAACCACGAATTTTCACGAATTAACACGAATTTATTGGTCAAGCACAAACCGCAATGTCCTCCTGAGACAGGGGGACGAGAGCCAAAGGCTCGGAGGGGGTGGAGAGTTTAACCACGAATTTTCACAAATTTCTTGCATACTCTAAACATTCGTGTTCATTCGTGCGATTCGTGGTAGAAAAAAACGCGGTGAACTTCGTTTCGTGGTTCAACTAAAAAAACTTTGTGGTGTAATAAAAACGAGGTAGAGATGTCCTGAAAATTTTGCGACGTCTCGTTAAAACAAGGTCTAACCTTTTTTAAATTCCAGAACGGTTTTTTCAAAAAAGGTTAGACCTTGTTTTTTTATAGTATAATGCCCCCTTGAATATACCCATTGTAGCGACGATTATTCATTTCTGAAAAGAATGTTAACGAGTTGCGTAAATATCTTTCTTAATTTCTTGATATTTAAATAATAATTACCTAATTTTGCAAATTGTTGTGGTGTGTACTGCGCCCGTAATAGTATTTATCGAGATTATATAAATACTAAAGAAATGATAATTTAAAATATTAACAAACAATACATAAAACTAATTAATTATGAAGAAATTTTTACTTTCTTTTTTATGTTTTCTCCTAGCTGTTGGGGGGGGGTATGCGGAAGAGGTTGAAGCAACACTATCTTTTGCAAATACAGCGCAACGAACTTCCTTTAGTACCGATCAACAAGTTTGGGAGCAAAATGGAATAAAACTTACGAATAAAAAGAGTAGTTCTACATCAGATGTTGCTAATTATGCAAAACCTGCGAGATTTTATAAAAATTCAGAAATTATAGTAGAGTGTACTCAAGGTAAAATTACTCAAATTGTTTTTGATTGTAATTCTACTGCTTATGCAACATCTCTAAAAAAATCAATTGGAAATGCAGCTACAGCATCAAGTGATAAAGTAACGGTGGCTCTTGATGGTTCAAGTAAAGAGTTTGTGATATCTAAGTTGTCAGATGGCCAAGTCCGTATGGACGCTTTGACTGTAACATATACTCCGGAAGCAGATGGGGAACTTTCAAAACCTGTTACACCAGCTCTTACTGCAGGTGGTAACTTTGTTGGTTCTATGGAAGTTGAAATTTCTTGTGATACAGAAGGCGCAGAAATTTTCTATACAATAGATGGTACTGATCCAACTGAAGATAGTGAAGCATACATCAAACCTCTTGAAATAACAGAAACAACTACTGTCAAAGCAATAGCTGTTAATGAGGCAGGTGAAAGTAGAGTAGCAACAGCAACTTATACTCGTGTAGCAGCAATTCCTGAAATTTCATTTAATGAGGCGACATTTGAAGAATCTGTAGTAGTAACTATTACAGCGGCTGAAGGTACAACTGCTTACTATACTTTGAATAGCAAAACACCAACAGAAGACAGTGATAAGTGTCCTGGTACTTTAACTCTCAAAGCGAATGCTACTTTGCAGGTTATAGCATATGATGAAGATGGATATGCAAGTCCACTAGTTAAGCAAACTTTTACGAAAAAAGCAAGTGATGTGAGTGGTACTCCAATTGGCATGGCAACATTGGTTAAAGATGCAACAGATTTAGCGGTAGGTGATCAAGTTGTTATTGTGGCATCTGATTATAATTATGCACTTTCTACAAATCAGAAAAGTTCTAATAGAGGTGCTGTGGAAGTAGAAAAGAATGAAAGTTCTATTACAATGAATAATGAAGTTCAAACTTTAACATTGAAAAGCGGTTTGAATAGTGGTACATTCTCGTTCTATACAGGAGATGGTTATTTGTATGCAGGATCTGCATCAGGTAATCAACTGAAAACAAAATTAACTCAAGACGATAAAGGATGTTTTACTATTAACATAGATAATAGCGGTGTCGCGACAGTAAATTCTTCAAATGTTGAAGTGAGAGGTTTGATTAATTTTAATTATAATAATGGTAGTCCACTTTTTGCGTGTTATGACCCGAATAATAAGCAAAGCGATGTAAGCCTCTACAAAGTAGATATTTCTACAGTTAAAAACTATGTATTAAATGTAACATCAGCTGGTTGGTCAACATTGTATTTGGATTACAATGTAGCAATTCCAGAAAACGTTACTTGCTATGTGGCTTCAGAAGTAGGTGAGGAGTCTGTGCAATTGACAGAGGTGGAGGGTGTACTTCCCGCAAATACAGCTGTGATTGTAAATGCTGAAGAAGGAGAATATACCTTTGAAGTTACAGAAGAAACTGCAACTGTTGAAAGCATAATGGCTGGTACAACAAAGAATGAATATATTACGAAGGACGGTTATATACTTGCTCAAGTAGACGATAAAGTAGGTCTTTACAAGGCATCAATGAATGGTGGTGTATTCCTTAATAATGCCAACAAGGCATATCTTCCAGCAAGCGCATTGCCTGCGTCAGTACAAAACGCCAAAGCGCTGAAGTTTAACTTTGATACTACTGGCGTGGAAGGCGTTAAGGTGGAAACTGCAGGCAAGAAGGTGATCTACGACCTCTCTGGACGCCGTGTGAATGAAATGGCTCAGCCTGGCATCTATATCGTAAATGGTAAAAAGGTGATGGTGAAGTAATCACTGAAATATGATACAAGGTACAAAACTTGGGGGTAGGGCGACTTATCCCCAAGTTTTTTATTACTGGACTCTCGGTTGGATTTGTTCTACCATAAGAAATTCGTGAAATTTCGTGTGATTGCCTTTAGCCCCTTCGGGCGGCTAACTTCGTTTCGTGGTTAAAAAATACACCACAAAGTTGTTTTGGTTGAACCACGAATGAACACGAATAAGCACGAATATTAGAGCATGTAAAGAATTTAGTGAAAATTCGTGAGGATTGCCTTTAGCCCCTTCGGGCGGCGAACTTCGTTTCGTGGTTAAACTCTCCACCCCCTCCGAGTGAACTGCCCCCCAAAAGTTAGACACAAAATTATTTGTTGTTTAATTATGAAGTACAGCAAGGAGGAAAAGTTGCGTATCGTTCTTGAGGTTTTGGAAGGACGCGCATTGAAGTCAATAAGTCGCGAATTAGGTCTTAA
>JAFNXM010000036.1 GCA_017383485.1 Bacteroidaceae bacterium | reverse complement strand
TTTTGCCGTTTTTTTGGACCCCATTTTTCAAAGTGGTGACCAAAAGTGACCAACTTTAGGGTGGTAAAATAGAAAAACCCTCGTAGAAGTTGTTCTACAAGGGTTTTCGTGTACCCAGAGCCGGGGTCGAACCGGCACAGGTTTCCCTACTGGTGTTTGAGACCAGCGCGTCTACCGATTCCGCCATCTGGGCTCCATACAAGAAGGTTTTCTTGTGTTTTGCGGTGCAAAGGTAGAACGTTTTTTTGAAACAACCAAGAAAAAAGTGGAAAAAGTCGCTTTTTTCTTTCAAAAAAGCCTGTTTAATTTTCTTTTGCAAATAAAAAATTGCAGCATCGGAATATTTATATAACTTAGCGGAAAGTTTCAATCTAAATCTACAAACGGGTATGAAAAATAACTATTGTATCATTTTGGCTGGGGGCGAAGGCCGTCGTCTATGGCCCTGCAGCAGAAAATATATGCCTAAACAATTCATCGATTTTTTTGGAACAGGGCGCACATTGCTACAGCAAACGTATGACAGGTTTGCGCAGTTCATCCCACGCGAGAATATTTTTGTGTCAACATTCAAGGATTATGAAAACTTGGTGTTTGAACAATTACCAGAGATCCCACAGGATAATGTTTTGATCGAGCCTGTACAAATGTCTACCTCACCTGCCGTAGCATGGGCTTCGTATCACATTTCAAGCATAAATCCCGAGGCAAATATTGTAGTCTCTCCCGCGGACCAACACATTGTAAATACGAAACGTTTCGAACAGCAGGTGCACCATGCTTTGGACTTCGTGGCAAACAATAACGTATTTTTGGCAATGGGTGTACCTGCCACTATGCCCAACACTGCATATGGTTATATCCAAATGGGCGAAGAAGTAAAAGATGGAGAGTTGTACCGCGTAAAGAGTTTTCAGGAAAAGCCAGCACAAGAATATGCCAATTTATTCGTTGAAAGTGGCGAATTTTTGTGGAACACAGGATTGTTCATGTGGAATGTACAATCTATGACAAAACTGATGCGCGAGGTAGCTCCACTCGTTGCAGAACGCATCGAAGCCGCAGCAGGAACTGTTGCAAAGGACGAAAATTTGGCACTAGTGCGCGACTATTACCCAGAAAGTCTAAGTAGTTCTATTGACTTACTAATATTAGATACATGCCAGAACGTCTACGTTTACCAATGCGATTTTGGGTGGGCTGATGTAGGATGCTGGCCAGAATTACACAAAGTCATGAAAAAAGATGTGGATGGCAACGTTGTACTTGGCAAAAGCAAAGTCTTCATGTCTGGCAGCAGCAACAATATCGTCTCTGTATCTGACAAGAAGGCAGTCATTGTGAACGGGCTGGATGGTTATTTGATTGCCGAAAATGACAATGTATTAGTCATTTGCCCAAATGACAAACCTACAACGGTACGTAGGTTGGCAGACGAAGTGATGGTTAAATTAGGTGAAAAATATCTGTAATTAGAGCTAAAAAATTAACTTTGCATAAGAAACAAAACAAACATAGCAGTAAATCTCACATGTTAAACTTAAAAACTATTACTATTATGAAGAAATTTTTTAGCTTATGCCTCTGTTTATTCATGGCATGTAGTCTTTCTGTGAATGCACAAGACAAAGGCGACTTTTACGTTGGCGGCAATCTTAAATTCGGCCTCACTGCCGTAGACATGCCTGTGCTTGGTTCCGAAACTGCTACCCATTTTGGCATTGCGCCAGAGGTAGGTTATTTCGTTGCATACAAGTTCAAGATTGGATTGGGCATCTCATACGATTACGCTTCTGAGACACACCAGATGACTTTCATGCCCAACATTGCCTACTATGTACCTATCGTGAAGAATTTGTACTACGTACCCGGATTGGCAATTGGTGGTGGCTTCATAACATCTGAAGGCAATTCTGAAGGACTATTCACTATGTCTCTCAAATTGGCTTCGTTGGAATATCGCCCCACTTCTAAGTTTGCCTTTGGTGTAAGCCTTGTAAATCTAGACTATAGCAGATATTCAGAAATCAACCAAGTAGACTTTGGCATATTGAGCTCACCAACAGTTTCATTCAAGTATTTCTTCTAAATACAATCATCTGTCTCAATCAATCAATTTTGATTCTAAATAACGTTTAAATAGTCATAAAATTAATATTGCGAGCCTTCCCGAAACCTTTTGCGATTTCGGGAAGGTATTGTATACTTATCTTTGTAATAAGTATCTTGAGCATAATTTACGCTTCTGCAAGAAAGAAACATACTATTTATTGTACAACTCCAAGGATTTCCTTAATTTTGCGAGAAGTTTTATTCACTTGCACAGAGCGAATATAAAAGAGCCTTAAACATCTTTATAAATGGTATTAAACTATATTTGGATAGCTTTCTTTGTTATCGCATTTGTCATAGCATTGATCAAATTGATTTTCTTGGGAGACACAGGTGTCTTTCCTGCGATTATGGATTCAACCTTTTCGACAGCAAAGACAGCATTCGAGATTTCCTTGGGTTTGACTGGTGTACTGTCGCTTTGGTTGGGTGTAATGAAGATCGGAGAAAAGGGAGGCGTGGTAAACTTCCTTGCACGTTTGCTGGGACCTCTGTTTGCAAAACTCTTCCCTGAAATCCCCAAGAATCACCCTGTCGTAGGCAACATTTTTATGAATTTGTCTGCCAACATGCTTGGTCTGGACAATGCAGCAACACCGCTCGGTCTAAAAGCGATGGAGGGACTACAAGAAATCAACCCCAAGAAAGACACTGCATCAAACTCGATGATCATGTTTTTGGTGCTCAACACGAGTGGACTGACGCTGATACCGGTCAGCATTCTGGTGTATCGTGCACAGCAGAATGCCGCACAACCGACAGATGTCTTTTTACCTATCCTTTTAGCCACTTTCGTTTCGACCTTGGTCGGAATCATCGTAACGTCGCTCTATCAACGCATCAACTTGCTTAATCGCACCATCTTCCTTGCTTTGGGGGGTATCTCAGTGTTCCTAGCTGCAATGGCCTGGGGCTTTCATCAACTCAGTAGCGCCGAGGTAGAAATACTCAGCACCAACATTGCCAACATCCTACTCTTCCTCATCATCATGGCTTTCCTTTTAGCAGGGATTCGCAAGAAAGTCAATGTCTACGAAGCCTTCGTCGAAGGGGCCAAGGGAGGATTTGACACAGCCATTCGCATCATCCCCTATCTCATTGCTATGCTTGTCGGTATCGGTGTGTTCCGCGCATCGGGTGCCATGGATTGGCTAATAGACGGACTGAAATGGTTAATAGGTCTGACCGGATGTGATGCAGAATGGGCAGGGGCGATGCCAACGGCACTGATGAAGCCACTTAGTGGTAGTGGTGCACGCGGTATGATGGTTGATGCCATGACAACGTATGGTGCAGATTCATTCGTAGGTAGATTAAGTTGTATTTTCCAAGGGTCCACAGACACTACGTTTTATATCTTAGCTGTTTACTTTGGTTCTGTCGGCATTCGCCACACGCGCCATGCTGTTACCTGTGGGCTTTTGGCTGATTTAGCAGGTATCATCGCTGCCATAGGGGTATGCTATTTATTCTTTACGTAGGAAATAACTTGCGATAAACTTAGATTTTCAATCACAACAAGACATCAATCTATACAGATATGGCTTCAAAGCAAAAAAACAAACTCTCGGGCGGCGGTCTCGGCGCATTGATGAAAGACACCGTCATCTACGGTATGAGCAGTATTGTGGGACGCTTCCTCAACTACTTGTTGGTACCACTATACACTGCCAAGTTGGCTGTAGAGAACGGCGGCTATGGTATCGTGACCGAAGTGTATAGTTATGTAGCTCTACTCCTGGTGCTACTCACCTTTGGTATGGAGACAGCCTTCTTTCGTTTTGTCAACAAAGGAGAAGATCAACCCGAACGTGTCTACTCTACGACACTCATAGCTGTAGGTGGTGTCGGTTTACTCTTTATCATCGCGATCATGCTGGGGCTTCAACCGATTTCTGTAGCTATGGGATATGCCCAACATCCTGAATATATCGCCATGATGGTTGTGTGCGTCGCACTGGATGCCTTCCAATGCATCCCCTTCGCTTACTTACGCTACAAGCGTAGACCGCTGAAATTTGCTGCGCTCAAGTTGCTTTTCATCACCCTTAATATCACGCTCAATCTCATCTACTTCCTTGCATTAGATGGTAGCGACGTCTTCTATATCTTCGCTATCAATTTGCTTTGCACAAGTTGCATCACATTCCTATTCTGGAAAGAACTCACTGGGTTCAAATGGACCTTCGACAAGGCCTTGTTTCGCAGGATGTGGAAGTATTCTTGGCCCATTTTGGTACTGGGGATAGCTGGCATCTTGAACCAAACTGCTGACAAGATCTTGTATCCTCACATTTCAGAAACGGTGGATGGCGTATCTCCCCACGCTCAATTGGGCATATATGGTGCTTGCGTAAAAATTGCGATGATTATGGCGATGATTACCCAAGCCTTTCGCTACGCCTACGAACCTTTTGTGTTTGGCAAGCAGAAAGACAAAGACAATCGTGAGACCTACGCCAAAGCGATGAAGTATTTCATCATCTTCACCCTACTGGCATTTCTTGCAGTAATAGCATATCTTGATATTTTGAAGCACATCATTGCCCCAGGATATTGGCCCGGATTGCGTGTAGTACCTATCGTGATGGTTGCAGAAATTATGATGGGTATTTACTTTAACCTTTCTTTCTGGTATAAACTAATCGACAAAACCATCTGGGGCGCCTGGTTCTCGGGAATAGGTTGCGCCGTACTGATAGCGGTCAATATCATCTTTGTACCTCAGTATGGCTACATAGCCTGTGCCTGGGCTGGTGTAGCAGGTTATGGTACGGCGATGCTGCTCAGTTACTTTGTTGGCCAACGCTACTACCCCATCAATTATCCTTTGAGATCAATAGCTGTATACTTGGGCATGACTATATTATTCTATGTTGTGATGACACAGCAGCCCGAGTCGTGGAGCATGGGTATTAAGTTGGCGATAAATACCGTTTGCTTATTGCTCTTCGTAGCGCATATATTATATCACGAGAACTTCCTGGACAGATTTAGAAAGACTCACTGAATAGAAGACCAAACTATGTGAAATCTCTTGCAAATCCTCTACCAATGAAAGCACACTCCATATACACATTGTCCAACGGCCTGCGCATCATCCACGAACCCTCCACGTCGGATGTGCTCTACTGTGGCTATGTCATTGCTGCAGGTACTCGCCACGAGTTGCCTCATGAATCTGGTATGGCACACTTTATCGAGCACATGACGTTCAAAGGGACGAAGAAGAGACGTTCATGGCAAATCTCCAACGGACTGGAGAGCGTAGGAGGCGAACTGAATGCCTTTACCAACAAGCAGGAGACGGTATACTGTGCCACAGTGCTGCGCCAAGACTTCCGCCGTGCAGCAGACCTACTGACAGACATCGTATTTCACAGCACCTATCCACAACAAGAGATTACACGCGAAGTCGAAGTTATCTGCGATGAAATCGATAGTTATCAGGACTCACCAAGCGAGATAATCTTCGATGAATTCGAGGAAAATTTGTTCCAGGGGGAACCTTTGGGCAGAGATATATTGGGGTCTGCCGAACGTCTACGTACATATACCACAGCAGATGCGCTTGACTTTGCTCAACGCTACTACAAACCCGAGAATGCAGTATTTTATGTCTATGGGCAAGTCTCCTTCAAGACCGTGATCAAGACTTTGTGTCGTTTGTTCGATGTAGCCGAAGAAGACTGTACTGACAAAGTCAAATTTGCCGATAAAATGGGAGAAAATCAGGTGACAGTGGAAATAGAAAATCCATCTTCTGACAAAGTATCCCCTATCGATTTCTCACACTTCCAACCCGCGACGCGACGTCTCGTAGACCGCGACACCCACCAAGCACATGTAGTGCTGGGCACCAAAGCCTACGGCGGACGCCATCCGGGTCGCTTTGCCTTGATGTTGCTCAACAATATATTGGGCGGACCGGGCATGAATGCACGCTTGAATATGCAACTGCGCGAGAAGGCTGGCCTCGTCTATACCGTCGAATCCACCTACTCCACCTACCCTGACGTCGGCGAATGGACCACCTATTTCGGTTGCGACGCTTCGGATGTGCGCAAATGTCTCAAGTTGGTCTATCGTGAATTGGTGCGTTTGCTCCGCGAACCCATGACCGAGCGACAGCTCAATGCTGCCAAGCGCCAATTCATCGGACAGATCGGAATCTCCCGCGATGCTCACGAGGGGTATGCCGTAGCGTTGGGGCGTGCCTACTCTCGCTATGCCTCTCATCGTGATTTGGACGAACTAGCCAAGACTATCAATGAGCTGACCGCCGAAGAACTGCATCAAGCAGCGCTCGACACTTTCCGTCCCGAACATTTAATGCTATTGGTCTATGCCCCAGAGGGCACACGATTAGAAGTGTAGGGCGTATACAGGGAGGCACAAGAAGCAATAATATTTCATACTAATATTATATAAGTCTAATATCTGCACACACAGGCCAACCTTCCTATATTCCAAATTAAAATTTGTGTACAACAAGTCAAAGAGCGCGAAAGGAGTATGCGGACAATGATTGACTTTTCAATCTACCTTATCGGCCATCTCATTTCAAGTGCAAAGATAATACATGGGCCAGGGCGTCTTCATCTTAATTGCGCTTAACAGATTTTTTTAATATTTCAAAAGCATGCCAGTCGCCCAATAGATACTGGCAGCTTAAGCGATAGTAAGTTTTTTGTTTTTTTCTTAGCAGTATCAAAAGGCAGCACCTTTTGACAAGACGAATGCCTATATTCAAAGCGGCAAAAGGAATCCTCGCTTCTATGCCACATCACATCTATATACATATATAATATATAAGCAAAAAAAGCGTACCCCCTACATTTAGCATTGGGCACGCTTTTCACTTATGCATCACAATTACTTACGAGAAAAGGTCTTGAAGGGGAAGGAATCCGTCTTCAAGACCTTTGACTATATCAGGTTATGACCTAATTACTCTTTGTTTTCACGACGTGCTGGACGACCTTCGCCTTCGCGACGGGGACGGCGTGCTGGGCGGTCTTCCCATCCTTCAGGTTTTTCTTCGAGCACTTTGTGTGAGAGGCGGAACTTACCAGTCTTTTCGTCGATTTCGAGCAACTTCACGCTGATAGTGTCACCTTCCTTCAGACCAGCTTCTTCCACTGATTCGAGGCGCTTCCAAGCGATTTCGCTGATGTGGAGCAAACCTTCCTTGCCTGGCATGAATTCAACGAAGCAACCGTAAGGCATGATGCTTACGACCTTAGCATCGTACACTTCGCCCACTTCGGGGATTGCCACGATAGCACGAATCTTAGCGATAGCAGCATCGATGATAGCCTTGTTTGCACCGCACACCTGGATCTTGCCTACGCCATCTTCTTCGTCGATAGTGATAGTAGCACCAGTTTCTTCCTGCATACCTTGGATGATTTTACCACCAGGGCCAATCACTGCACCGATGAATTCCTTAGGAATTTCCATAGCTTCGATGCGTGGTACATGAGGTTTGAAGTCTGCGCGAGGTTCGCTCAGTGTCTTCATCATTTCGCCCAGGATATGTTCGCGACCAGCCTTAGCTTGTGCCAAAGCCTTTTCGAGGATTTCGTAAGAGAGGCCATCGCACTTGATGTCCATTTGTGTAGCGGTGAGGCCCTTCAATGTACCAGTGGTCTTGAAGTCCATATCGCCCAAGTGGTCTTCGTCGCCGAGGATGTCAGAAAGCACTGCATACTTGTCTTCTCCTGGATTCTTGATCAGACCCATTGCGATACCGCTGACGGGAGCTGCGATGGGCACACCAGCGTCCATCAACGCCAAAGTACCAGCACAAACTGTTGCCATAGATGACGAACCGTTTGATTCGAGGATATCGCTCACCACGCGTACTGTGTAGGGGAAGTCGGCGGGGATTTGACCCTTCAGACCGCGCCATGCCAAGTGACCGTGACCGATTTCACGACGACCTACGCCGCGTGACGCACGAGCTTCACCTGTAGAGAATGGAGGGAAGTTGTAGTGCAACAAGAACTTCATGTAGCTCTTGTCCAATACGTCGTCTACCATCTTTTCGTCCAACTTTGTACCCAATGTAGCGGTTGAGAGGCTTTGAGTCTCACCACGTGTGAAGATACTTGAACCGTGGGGGATGGGCAGAGGTGATACTTCGCACCAGATAGGACGGATGTCGGTAGTTTGGCGGCCATCGAGACGAATACCTTCGTCCAGGATGCAACGACGCATAGCGTCCTTTTCTACGTCATGGTAGTATTTGTCGATCAAACCGTTCTTTTCGTCCAATTCTTCAGCAGCCATATCAGCATGAGCAGCAGCATAAGCTTCCTTGAAGTTTTCGCGTACAGCTTCGAATGCTTCGAGACGTGCGTGCTTTTCGAGTCCTTGCTTAGTGATAGCATAGCATGAGTCGTAGCATTCCTTCTTCACTTGTTCGCGCAATTCTTCGTCGTTCACTTCGTGGCAGTATTCACGCTTCACGTCAGTGCCCAATTCCTTCATCAGGTCGATTTGCAATTGGCACATAGGCTTGATAGCTTCGTGAGCCACCTTGAGGGCTTCGAGCAGAGCGCTTTCGGGCACTTCGTTCATTTCGCCTTCCACCATCATGATGTTGTCCATTGTTGCAGCCACCATGAGGTCCATGTCTGCGCCTTCCAATTGTTCGAATGTAGGGTTCACTACATATTCGCCATTGATGCGCGCCACACGTACTTCAGAGATTGGGCCGTCGAAGGGGATATCTGAACATGCCAAAGCAGCACTTGCAGCGAAACCAGCGAGTGCGTCGGGCATATCTACACCGTCGGCAGAGAAGAGGGTGATGTTCACGTACACCTCAGCGTGATAATCGCTGGGGAAGAGGGGACGCAAAGCGCGGTCCACGAGACGTGAAGTCAATATTTCATAATCTGAAGCACGGCCTTCGCGCTTTGTGAAACCACCAGGGAAGCGGCCTGCTGCAGAGTACTTTTCTTTGTAGTCGCACTGAAGGGGCATGAAGTCAGTGCCGGGATTTGCATCTTTTGCCCCACAAACTGTTGCGAGCAACATGGTGTTGTTCATACGCAACATTACGGATCCATCAGCTTGCTTAGCAAGTTTTCCAGTCTCAATACTGATGGTGCGTCCATCAGGCAACGAGACGGTCTTTGTAATAACGTTCATCTTATTTTTACTTAAAAAATTGTGAAATACTTCTATAAATCGCACAAAGTTACAGATTTATTTTGAGCCACTTGCTTTTCTCCTGCTTTTTTTAGCATTTTTAGTACGTGGTGGACTTAAATTTTGTCACTAAAAGCGTTTTTTCAGCAAAATGGATCATAAGCACAGTGACTTTGGGGACTAAGCGCCGGTGATTTCTATCACTGCCAAATCGCTATGCGTGCCGATGCGGAAGGGCGGCCCCCAAAGCGACAATCCACTGGATACCCAGATGTGTGCATGCGGCCACTGACGGTAGCCATGACTCTGCTCGTACATACGGTCGACCATTAGATTGAGAGGGAAAACCTGACCGCGATGCGTGTGGCCGCAAATCATCAGATCGACTTGCAATGAATCGGCTTGGGCTAAGTGATAGGGCTGATGGTCCAGCACGATGACGGGACGGCTGCGGTCTGTACGTTCGAGCAGCCACGAAAGGGGTTGGCGATGCTTGTTGGACCTGTCGTCTCGGCCCAGCAATTGTATACCACCTGGCAGGGTCACGATGCTATCTTGCAACAGGGTGATAGGGGTCTGCTTCAAATATTGCTTCACATTGTTGACACCACAGATATACTCGTGGTTGCCGGGCACCATATAGATGCCTTGTGGCGCATGGATTTGGGCGAGGACTTTGTCAAAGGGTTTGCCTATCAGGGGCTGGATACTATTGTCTATCAAATCGCCGGCGATGAGGACGACATCGGGTTGCTGTGCATTGATCAGGTCGACGTATTTCTGGAGCGCAGACACACCTGTGCCGTAACCCAGGTGGACATCGCTGACGGCCACAATACGTAGGGGTTGCCCCTCGGTCTTGCGTGTAGTGGTCACCTTGATTTCTTCCACGCGGGGGTGCTTGTAGTTGATGTAGCCGTAGACTAATATCAGGCAGGCGACGGGCAGTGCGTACCACAGGGAGTGGCCCATTGTGGGCACAAACCTTTTGACCACATCGGCTACGATGAGTAGCAAAACGGCGTAGAGCAGAAAGACCATCCACACTGAGCCAGCGGTATGGAGCGTGCGCAGGAGCCAATCGGGCAAGGCAAACTCGCGCAGACCTATTGCGGCAAATAGCGAAAAGGCTATGATCCAAAACAACAGGCCGAAGACGACCTTACCCCACAAGGGCAAAAACGACAGGGCTTGAAGGGAACGCAGAAACAAATAACCATTGCCGAGCAGATATACAATCGGAAGGAGCAGAAAGAGTGTTTTCATAGTATATTTACGTTCTAAAAAGAGAGGGCATTTCATGGGTATAAAAAAAGGTCTAACCTTTTTCAAAAAAACCAAGACCTTTTTTAAAAAACATTAGACCTTTTTTTAACGAGACGTCGCGAAATTTTTCCAAGGTTTTTTCGTGGTCTCTTTTTCTATACTTTTGACAATAAAAAATCAACGTGGCAACATGCCGCGCACACGTTCCATGATTTCAAAGAGTGACTCGACAGTTTCGGCGCGAAGCATATCGATGCGGGTCTGTCGGAAATTGTGAATACCCTTAAATAGCGGTGTAGCGGCCAAATGGCGGCGTGTGTGCAGGATTCCGCCACGTTCGCCGGCGCGTTCTACGCTTTGCAGCACCTGTGCCTTGAGCACATCGAGCATCCAGTCCGGGGTCAATGGTGCGTATTGGCTATCGATCACCGACTGGGTTTCTGCCGATGAAATGGGCGAAAATCCTTCAGAATCTCTGATTTCCTTGAATATCCATGGGCGACCGAATGTAGCACGTCCGATCATCACAGCATCTACACCATACTGCTCGAAACCGCGACGGGCATCGTCGGCACAACAGACATCGCCGTTACCAATAATGGGGATGTGCATGCGGGGATTGTTCTTCACCTCGCCAATCAGTGTCCAGTCGGCTTCGCCAGTATACATCTGTGCTCGGGTTCGTCCGTGTATGGTGAGGGCTTGGATACCGCAATCTTGCAGTTGCTCAGCCAGGGGCACGATGATCTTATGGCTATCATCCCAGCCCAAACGGGTCTTGACGGTCACGGGCAGGTCTACTGCATCGACCACGGCACGGGTGATCTCAAGCATCAGGGGCACATTCTGCAACATCCCTGCTCCGGCACCCTTGCCCGCTACTTTTTTCACGGGACAACCGAAGTTGATGTCCAGCACGTCGGGGCGTGCGCGCTCTACTACGATCTGTGCCGCATCGCGCACAGCTATGGGGTCCTTGCCGTAGATCTGTATCACCACGGGGCGCTCTTCGTCGCAGACGGTCAACTTCTCGAGACTTTTATTGACCATACGTACCAAGGCGTCGGCGGCTACGAACTCTGAATACACCATCGAGGCGCCCAACTGCCGGCAGAGCAGACGGAAACCAATATCTGTGACATCCTCCATCGGGGCTAAAAGCAAGGGACGTTCGCCCAGATCAATGTTACCTATCTTCATTTTCTACAATTATTTTTATGCCATTTCATCGGTAAAACTACTATTTACCGACACCTTATACAATATAAATTTTCTCAAAAATCGGCGTTTTCACCGCAACTTTTCTACCCACTATCCCTGGGGCAAGGTTTTCATACCCCACCATTTATAGAGCGAGAAAGCACCTGCGCCAAACGCTACCAAAGCGCAAGCGAGCAATGGAAGGGTAGACATTTCCTGCATCCAACTTTCGGTCTCTGGCCAGTGGAGTGATAGCACGGCGATGCTATTATTGAGCACATGGGCTACGGTACAAAACCACAGATTGCCTGTGCGCAGATAGAACAATCCGAGGGCGAGACCGAGTATCAGGGCTGGAATAATCTGTGCCAGATTGCCATGCACCAAAGCAAAGGTTGCAGCAGACACGGCAACGGCTACCATAGGATGCCAATTGGACTGTATCAAACTTCTCAATATACCTTCGCGGAAGATCATTTCTTCGGTCAACGGCCCTACGACGCAGAGCAACAATAAGCAGAGCCTATCGCCCTTGACACTGGAGAAAAGTGCCGTAGAACCGCCGTCGGGCAGGGGTGTCAAGGCCAGGAAAAAGGAGGTGCCGAGCACGAGCAAGAAGAATGCGCATAGCCCAATTACTACCTCGCGCTGACTTAAGCGAATCCGGCGCACGAAGGCTTCCCTGCGACAAACTTTTGTCAGAGCGAGGAGACCTATCACCAGAAAGTCTACAATGAGCAAAGTGTAGAGCGATACACGCGGATTGTCCAGGAGCAATGTTTCATCAAGCCCTGCACCGGCAATCAAATTCGGCATATTCACCGCCAAAAGTGCCATACATGTAGCCAAAACTTGAGAGCCAAGAAATACTAATATTAATAATAGAGCATTTTTCATAAAAACAATATTCTTCTTGCGGCAGCGGCGTCGCAATTCAGTTGATCTACGAGCGCGGATATATCAGCAAATTTCATTTCTTCGCGCATTTTTTCAACAAAAGATAGGGTGATTTCTTTTTCGTAAAGGTTGCCGGTGAAATCGAAAAGGTGGGCTTCGATGGAGACATTATCACCGTTGTCCAAGGTCGGACGCCGACCGATATTAATCATTGCGCCATACGTTTCGCCGTCGACCTGTGCCCATCCGGCATAGACACCGATGCCGGGCACCAGTAGTTGTGAGGATTGGGGCTGGAGATTTGCCGTAGGAAAACCGATTTCGCCCCCTACTCTATGGCCATGCACCACCATTCCGTGCAGACTATAGTTTCTGCCCAAGGCTTGCGCTGCGAGAACGCCATTGCCTTGCTCCAGGGATTTACGTACAAGCGAGGAACTGACGGTATAATCGCCGCAGGTCAGGGGATGCGCCTCGACCACCTGGATGCCCAATTCGTTGCCGTAGCGCTGATAATCCTGAAAACCTTCTGCGCTCTTTTTTCCAAAGTGATGATCATAACCAATCACCAGGGTTTTCACGTCAAGTGCCTCAACAAGGCATTTTTGCATAAACTCATAGGCAGAAAGTGAAGCCATTTCGCGCGAAAACTGCAGCACGGCACAAGCATCCAAACCCTCGTGCGACAACAATGAGATGCGCTCTTCTCGGGTAGTGAGGAGCGAGGGCTGATACGCTTGATTGAGCACACGACGTGGATGCTCGGAGAAAGTGATGGCCATCGTTTGCAAACTATCCAAAGCCGCATAGTGCTTCACCTGCTCCAACAGAAAACGATGTCCGAGATGCACACCATCAAAAAAGCCTATCGTCGCACAATATCCACTGTGCGAACGACTATCCAAAGCCTGGGGCTTCGCAAACGAATCGATGGCAAATATCTCCATTATCTTTTTTCCCTTTCGCGTTGTTTCGTTTCTATTAGATCTCGTTTTTTGACGATAAAATCGTTATTTTTTATCTACAAATTCTTTTCCCCAATTTATATCAAGGGGTAAAAGTCAATTTTCCCGTTTCATCAAAATCCTTCAACCAAGCACTGTCGGCAGGAGCCAAGCGCGCCAACAAACCTTGCTTACGCGCTGCTTCACAATTGACTTCACTATCGTCAAAAAAGAGTATTTCTGATGGCGCACAACCAATACCTTCGACCACCTTGTCGAATATTGTTGGGTGCGGTTTCTCTATTCCCATCTCGTAGGATAGGAACACGCCGTCGAAGAAGTCTTCTACTTGCAAGCCTTTGTATCTGAAAAACTCCTCCCTGCCTTGTCGCCAATGAATCTCGTTGGTATTGCTCAACAAATAAATGGGATAATTCTTTTTGGCCTTGAGCAGTGTCTCCAAACGTTCGACTGGTACGTCCATTAGGTAACTTTCCCACGCCTTGACCAAGGTTTCATCGGACAAATCAGCGCGCCCGCTCAATCTGCGCAATTCTTCGCAGAACTCCGCAACGGACAATTCACCTCTTTCCAATTGTGCGAAAACACCAGCCTGAGCATATGTGCCCAAGAAAGGACGAATGTCGAAGCCGAGTCCGGCAAAGGCATCAATACATCTTTGCTTGTTGAGATCTACCAAGACCCCACCGAAATCAAAAAGCAGGTTCATTTTTCACAAGTTTATAGAGTTTGTCTGAAGGTCTGATCTTGTCGGGCACAGGTATCGATACGACCTGACCTTTCTTGGCAGTCTGTATCGCACCCTTATCTGCAAAATGAATTTCGGTAGCTGTCAGATAGTGTACACCTGTAGTCGGACCGACAAGCAATAGGCGATCGCCCACATTGATTTCGCCTGCTTCGACATAGAATTCACCTACACCGAGACGCGAGAAGTATTTTACACCCTTGGCTACGTAGACTTTCTTCTCGGTAGCACTTGAGCCATACTTTTCACTCCATTCGCCGAGTTTTTGTCCTTGATAGTAACCATCCCAGAAACCACGGTTGAAAACAGTCGAGAGTTTTTCGTCCCACTCTGCGACGCGCTCTGGCGTAAACGTACCATCAGCCACAGCTTGCAACGCCTCCTTGTAACAACGTACGACATTGTACACATATTCTGCACTGCGAGCACGTCCTTCGATTTTGAAAACACGCACACCGGCACCGACCATTTTATCGATGAAACCGATAGTTTTCAAATCCTTTGGACTCATTATGTATTTATTGTCTATATCGAGTTCCACGCCCGTATCTCGGTCGCGCACGGTGTAGGCTCTGCGACACACTTGCATACATTCGCCACGATTGGCAGAACGTCCGAGATTGTCCAAGGAGAGATAGCACTTTCCGCTAACGGCCATGCACAAGGCGCCGTGACAGAACATCTCGATACGTAGAGGTTCGCCCGAGGGGCCCTTGATTTGTTCGCGGTCGATGAATTGTCGGATATGGTGCACCTGGAACATATTCAACTCGCGCGCCAGAACGACAACGTCGGCAAAGCGTGCGTAAAAGCGCAAGGCTTCTGTATTGGAAATATTCAACTGTGTAGACAGATGCACTTCTTGTCCGATTCGATTGCAGTAGTCCATCACGGCCACATCCGCCGCAATGACAGCAGAAATACCCGCCTCGTGAGCAGCATCACAAATCTGGCGCATCAATTCCAGGTCGTCGTCATAAATAATCGTATTCACCGTGAGATAAGACTTCACCCCGCGCTCAGCACATATCATTGCGATATCACGCAAGTCGTCTATTGTAAAACGACTCGCCGAGTGTGCGCGCATATTCAAAGCCTCGATACCAAAGTAAATGGAATCGGCACCAGCTTGCAAAGCCGCCGCCAAAGATTCCCTTGAACCAGCGGGCGCCATTACTTCCACCTGTTCACCATTAATAAGGATGGGCTGATTCTTCGGCGCCGAGATTTCCTGCAATGAGATTTTATTTTCGTTGTCCATATTGCGATAGATTCTACATATTATTTTTATCTGGTGGGAGGTGATGTACTATTTATTCATCTATACATTATTGACAGGACTCACCTCCAAATATTTTTTCTTCAAGATAGTGTAATCAATGTACCTGGGGCAAAGCGACCGACACGTTGGGATGCTTCTGCCGTATCTGAGTTTATGTCAAAACCCTCTGTCGCCGTGCTTTCTTCAAGGCGTGTAATGCGCACTTGGTGTACGCCTCGCTCTACGGCCTTTAAGCAATTTTCAAGTTTTGGTAACATACCGCCTGCGACGACTCCATCTTTTACCAGTTGGTCAAACTTTTCACGATTGATATGTGGTATTACTGATGTCAAGTCGTCGGGGTTTTGCATCACGCCGGGATATTCGAAAACGTAGAGCGATTCTACTTCAAATTCCTCGGCGAGCGCTGCAGCCACTTCGCCGGCTATGGTGTCGGCATTGGTATTTAGTATCTGCCCAGCGCCGTCGTGAGTCAATGGCGCCAAGATGGGGGTGATGCCCCCTTTGAGCAAGAGTGAAAGACGCGACGCATCGACACGCGAAACATCCCCCACGAAGCCATAATCGACTTCTCCGACAGGTCGGCGGTTAGCCCTAATCACGTCGGCATCTGCTCCTGTCATGCCTATAGCAGAGATGCCCATCCCCTGCAGTTGTGCCACAACATTTTTGTTTACCAACCCAGCGTAGACCATAGTCACCACGCGCAGCATATCAGCATCTGTGATGCGACGGCCTCCGACCATCTTTGTTTCGATACCGAGTTGAGCCGCCACGTCTGTTGCCGTCCTTCCGCCGCCATGCACCAGGACTTTGTAGCCTGGCAAAGCAGAAAAGGCAGTTAACAATAGTTTCAGTGCCGCAGGATCTTCTACGATTTTTCCGCCGACTTTTACCAAATACAAGTGAGGCCGATTGTTCGACATTGGATTTATTTTTTGATACATTTTATTCCTTTCGAATTAAGGTTAGACCTCGTTAAAATTATCCTAAACCTTTTTTTAACGAGGCGTCGCGAAATTTTAACGAGGCGTCGCGAAATTCAAAAAAGGTTAGACTTTTTTTTCGAGGGGCCTTTTATGCCTATTTTTTATCCAACTTATCCGATGCGGAAGTCTGAACTTAACTTTTGAAAAACTCTTCTTTCAAGCGCTCCACGCCGCGTCTAACAGAATGCAAACCGAACTCTTCCGAGCGCAATTCATCCACGGGAATCCAGAGCACTTCTGCTGCATCGTCGGCAGCAAAAAGTGCGGTTTCATCGTCGACTTCGCACAAGAAGAAGCAGTCTGCTGTATGCACGGAGAAACCTGAATATTCGTAGACGTTGGGCAGTGAGAAGAGAAACTCCATGCGTTTCACGGACAGACCGGTTTCTTCCAACACTTCCCTGCGGCAACCATCATCCACGCCTTCTCCGGGCTCCACGAAGCCACCTGGCAGATCCAAGGTCCCTTTGGCGGGTTCGCAGGCTCGACGTACGACCAGCAACTCCCTATTCGCGTTGACAATCACCGCGACTGTGGCTGCCGAAGCATTGTGATAGTAAGTAAAGCCACACGCCTGGCATCGCTTACTCCGCTCGTCGTGCGGAGAGAACGCCTCGGCGCCGCAACGAGGGCAGTAGGTGAACAGAGTTAATGGGTGCTGAATCATCGATGGATTGGGGGAAAACGGGAAGTGTGAGACCTAGGAAAAAGCAAAATCAATCTGCCAACAATTTGCATTGCCGACAGACTGAATCTATTTGATGTTTATCTTATTTTACGATGATAAGGAAGTAATTCTTCTTACCTCTTTGCACCAACAAGTACTTACCTTCGATCAAATCCTCAGCAGAAATTTCATAATCAAACGCAGCGAGCTTTTCTTTGTTAAGACTCACGCCACCGCCCTGAACCATCTTGCGCATTTCGCCCTTTGAAGGGAAGCACTTAGTAGTTTCTGCAAACAAATCCACAGCCTTAGCACCCACAACTTGTTCGCGAGAGACTTCAAATTGAGGCACGCCGTCGAATACACTAAGGAAAGTTTCTTCGTCGAGTTTTGTCAAACTTTCTTTGGTAGCCTTACCGAAGAGGATGTTAGATGCTTCGAGCGCCATCTCGTAGTCTGCACGACCGTGAACAAGGCAAGTTACCTCTTCGCCCAATCTCTTTTGCAATACGCGACGACCTGGATCTGCTTGGTGTTCTTCGATCAATGCGTCGATTTCTGCTTTTTCGAGCGAGGTAAAGATCTTGATATAGCGTTCGGCTTCTGCGTCGCCCACGTTGAGCCAGAATTGATAGAACTTGTAAGGTGTGGTGTAGCGGCGGTCGAGCCATACGTTGCCCTGTTCGGTTTTACCAAACTTCTTACCATCTGCTTTGGTAATCAAGGGGCATGTCAGCGCATAGGCATCGGCTTCTGCACCGAGTTTGCGACGGATGAGTTCTGTACCAGTAGTAATATTTCCCCATTGGTCGGATCCACCCATTTGGAGCTTACAGTTTTTCTCTTGATAGAGGTGAAGGAAGTCGTAACCTTGGAGCAATTGGTAGGTAAACTCAGTAAATGAGAGGCCATCGCTTGCTTCGCCGTTCAAACGTCTCTTCACGCTATCCTTAGCCATCATATAGTTGACAGTGATGTGCTTTCCGATTTCGCGAGCAAAGTCCAAGAAAGTATAATCCTTCATCCAGTCGTAATTGTTCACCAACTCTGCTGCATTAGGTGCATCGCTTTCGAAATCGAGGAAGCGAGACAATTGTTCCTTAATACAAGCGACGTTGTGACGAAGGGTTTCTTCGTTCAGGAGATTACGCTCAGCGCTCTTACCCGAAGGGTCGCCAATCATACCCGTTGCACCGCCAACAAGCGCCAAAGGTTTGTGGCCAGCGCGTTGGAAGTGTCTCAACATCATCACACCGCAAAGGTGACCGATGTGCAAAGAGTCTGCAGTAGGGTCAATACCTACGTAAGCAGTAGTCATACCCTTTTCGAGCAACTCCTCGGTTCCGGGCATCATTTGGTGGAGCATACCGCGCCACTTCAATTCTTCTACAAAATTCATATCGTTTATTTTTATTTATATTTCAGCGTAATAGTTTTGTTCTTAATCCAGCAAATATTGCAAGTCCCATGCCATCGCTTCGGTGGGAGGAAGTACCTTCAAGGCGTCGTCTTCTGCTGCTTCCATAATTTCGCGTTCACCTGGACCTTTATCATCGATGCCACAGAGGTGCAGGATGCCGTGAATCATCACACGGTGCAACTCTTCGGCATAGGGGCGACCGAATTGTTCGGCGTTTGTTGTCACGGTGTCTACACTGATGAAGAGGTCGCCACTGATCTTGTTGCCCTCGGAGTAGTCGAAGGTGATAATATCTGTATAGTAGTCGTGTTGCAAGTACTGCTGGTTCACACGAAGTATCTCTTCGTCATCGCAAAATACGTATGCAATTTCGCCTACAGTTTTGCCATATTTTTCAGCCACTTTCTTTACCCAAAGTGTGATATCTTTTTTGCGCACAGCGGGCAATTTTGTATTGACAGTGTTGTATGTTATCATATATTTATCAGAATTTAGAGGTTATTTCTTTACTCGTATCACGTGCTTCACGCGCTTTTGTTCCTTTCCTCTGAAGGAATGCACCTCGTACACCACATGTTTGCCCTTTTTCTTGGGAGAGAGTGTGTAGGTCATATTGACTGCGTCGGCGCCGACCATACCTTTTTCCATATTCTTTGGATGTAGGTATTTCAAGTCTCGAGTTCGGTCGAATGCCAACGTATCGTATTCCAAATGAAACATTGTGCCGACCGAAGCATGCATCTTGCCCGAGATAGCGTATGTATCGTGGCGCCCCATGCGGAGTGTCTTGTGCATCGTAGACGAACAACTTGTCAGCAGACACAAGGTCAATAATAGTCCAAGTATTTTTTTCATTGTTTCAGAACAAAGTGGGTTGTTTCGGGTCAAAGGCCATGCCGGTATAGGGACTACGACCGAGATGCATAAAGGCTTGCTCGGTCACCTCGCGTCCGCGAGGCGTGCGACGGATAAAGCCCTCCTTGATCAGGAATGGTTCGTAGACTTCTTCGAGTGTACCCGGGTCTTCGCCTATCGCCGTAGCGATGGTGGTGAGTCCCACAGGGCCGCCCTTAAACTTGTCGATGATAGTGAGCAATATCTTGTTGTCGATTTCATCCAAACCATAGCGGTCGATATTCAACGCCTCGAGCGCAAAGCGTGCTATCTCGGTGTCGATACGTCCGTTGCCCTTGACTTGTGCAAAGTCTCTGACGCGACGGAGCAAGGCATTGGCGATACGGGGTGTACCACGCGAGCGCCCTGCGATTTCGACAGCAGCACTGGGGTCTATGGGCACGCCGAGCAGGTAAGCCGATCGTTCGATGATCGTAGTCAGCGTCGACACATCGTAGTATTCTAGGTGCAGATTGATACCGAAGCGAGCACGCAGAGGGGCTGTGAGCAAACCGCTACGAGTCGTAGCACCGACCAGGGTAAATGGATTCAAATCGATCTGAATGCTTCGCGCCGCAGGACCCTTGTCTATCATGATATCGATGCGATAGTCTTCCATCGCCGAGTAGAGATATTCCTCGACCACAGGCGAGAGGCGGTGAATCTCGTCGATAAAGAGCACATCATTGGGTTCTAGGCTCGTCAAGAGTCCAGCCAAGTCACCGGGTTTATCGAGTACTGGACCCGAGGTCACCTTGAAGCCTACACCCAATTCGTTGGCAATGATATTCGAGAGGGTTGTCTTACCCAAACCCGGAGGGCCGTGAAGCAAGGTATGATCCAAGGGCTCGCCACGAAACTTTGCCGCTTCGACAAATATACGCAGATTCTCGACCACCTTGCTTTGTCCACTGAAGTCGTCGAAAGCAAGGGGGCGCAGCGCATTTTCAAAGTCGCGCTCGGTTGTTGCGGGCGCGTGCTGCTCGGATCGTATATCAAATGTATCTTCGTGCATATTCTACGGCAAAGATACAACAAAGAAATGAAAATATACGGGGATTAGCACAAGTTTGTGCTCACAGAATGCAAGAAAGGCGATTTCAACGGGTTCACTTTAGTGAAAGGGGCAAGGGAGATATAGCCGAATAGTGAATTTTGAAACGAAAAAAGTGCTCAGAAAGGAGCACGAAATCAAATCTAAAAAAAACAGGGGAAAGGAGGCAAAAAACAAACCTAAGGATAATTTAAAAAAGCCTAGACCTTTTTTTAACGAGACGTCGCGAAATTTTTACGAGGCGTCGCGAAATTTCAACGAGGCGTCGCGAAATTTTTTGAATGCAAAATCATCGATTTTATCGAAAAAACCTCCTGACATATTTTCATATGTTGGTAAGGAAGAACTCACATCAAAACTTCAGGTTCAGCGACACCCTCTACATCATCCCCACCACACGCGGCACGAATATTGCGCATCAACCCCTCGTATTTTGCCCGTTTCACCGCAGAGCCTTTAAACAATCTGCGATATTGGTCCACTGTGAGATTTACCCAATCATCGGGGCGCATCGACAGGAGTTCGCTCGATGGCAGAAAGTCCTCGCACACGGCTACCGGCGGCACATCTTCACCGAGTAAGATGGGGTGATTCACAGGGCAGACCTCGGCACAAGTATCACAGCCATAAATGCGCTGACCCATCTGCTGTGACACACTCGCAGGCAAGTCTCCGCGATGTTCTATGGTCAAATAGGACAGACATTTGCGCGCATCCATTCCCTGCGCCGTCAGTGCACCACCTGGGCAGGCACGACGACACCGACCACAGGACAGGCACGACGAAATGGTGGGGGCGTTGCCTTTTGTCGTCGCATCTGCTGCATTTTCGTCCATTTCATCGGGGAAAATCGTATCTAAGTGCATCGAAAGTTGCTGCATTGTAAGCGGACACAACCACTCGCCCAAAAAGACAAACGTGCCATAGCCTTCGACTGCTATCTGTGCATTGTCCAGCCACTGCCCCACTCCACAGCGCCAAGCCCAATAGCGTTCGTCCACTGGGGCAGTGTCGCAGCACGCCCTACCTTGTTGCGACTCTGCCAAACCTAATCGAGAGACAAACAGACGTATTTTCTCGCGCACCACCTCGTGATAATCGCGCCCAAGGGCATAGCGAGAAATTCTGAAATCTCCATCGCGAAAAGGTTGCTCGGCGACGTATGGCAAAGCGAAGGAAAACACGGTTTGCACTTCTGGCAACACGGCGGTCAGATCCTGGCGCAAGGGTGCCTGGCGGTGCAGATAGTCCATCCCTGCTGCTTGTCCACGTTCCAACCATTGGGCAAACTGTTCGCTGCGCCAAGCGGCAATGGGTTCGGCCTCGGCCACACCTATCGACACAAAACCGCACTGTGCCGCCACCGATTTCAGGCGACGACACAGTGCGGCTTCTTGCGCAGTGATGGGGGGAAGATGATGATGCATTGCTTTCCGCTTATCCCTTATTGATTTTGATAGATATCCTGCTATATATAGCGCAAGTTTTTCTCGATGAAACCGATACTTTTTACTATTTCAAGCAGCATATACTCTGTTTCCCTCAGGCTTATTATTCTATCTTCTGCAACTCTTGCAATGCACGTTGCACGATAGGGTCTGTCTCGCAATAAACGCGATAGAATTCGTTCAAATCCCACAGATTGTTGGCGATTTGACATTTCAGCAATTCTTTCAGATTGCCAACGGTCTTTTCGCGCTCCGCTTCATCCTTGGGCTCAATCTTTTTCTCTTTAGCCTCAACCAAAATACCTTGCAACAAATCATCGGGCGCTACAAATCCCACCAGATAGTCATCGAATTTCTTATATTTCTTCAGCAAACTCTTACGATGCTTATCCACATACTTCAACACAGCAGGGATAATGATATTGTTGCGATTGATCTTAGAGAAACAATCTGCATAACGAGTCGTATCAAGCGGCACAAACACGTCTGGCATAATGCCTCCGCCGCCATATACGGTACGTCCCTTGACCAATGTCTTGTAGGCCTTGGCACTGTCCAACTTGATACTATCCACGTGCATCAATTCGCCGTGATTCAAGCGATTCAGCACATCGCGGTCGTATTCCTCCTTTTGTCCCTTGACGTAGGGTTTCTGGATGCAACGGCCCGAGGGGGTATAATAATGCGCCACGGTCAGGCGTATCATCGAGCCGTCGGGCAAATCAATGGGGCGTTGCACCAATCCCTTGCCGAAAGTACGTCGGCCCACGATCAGACCGCGGTCGTAGTCCTGCATGCCGCCACTGACGATTTCGGAAGCGGATGCACTGTATTCATTAACGAGTACGACCACCTGGCCGTCGCGAAATTCGCCGCTCATATTGGTACGTAGGCTTTGGCGGGGAGATTGCAACCCCTCGGTATAGACTGCTTCGGAGCGGGCGGGGAGAAATTCAGACAAGATATCGACGGCTGCTATCAAGTAGCCTCCGCCATTGTTCTGTAAGTCGAGGATCAGGCTCTGCATGCCTTCTTTTTTCAACTTCTTGATAGCCTCTTTCACTTCGCTACCGGTAGTGGCACCGAATCTATCCAATTGTATATATCCCACACCGGGACGGAGGATAAAGGCGGCGTTGACAGTGTGCACGGGTATAACATCGCGCACCACGGTAAAGTGTAGCATATCCTTGACGCCGTTGCGCACTACGCCCAATTTGACTTTTGAGTCCTTTGGACCACGCAATTTGCGCATGATACTGTCACGATCCATCTTGACGCCGGCTATTGGGTTGCCGTCAACGGTCACGATCCTGTCGCCGGCGATAATGCCAACCTTCTCGCTGGGTCCTTTTGTCGTGGGTTGGATGACGATCAAGGTATCGTTGAGCATATTGAACTGCACACCGATGCCTTCGAAGTTGCCTTCGAGAGGTTCATTCAACTTCTTGGTCTCTGTCGCATTGGTGTAGGAAGAGTGCGGATCCAACTCTTTCAGCATGCCACGGATAGCATCTTCTGTCACTTTCTCGTAGTCTACGCTGTCCACATAGAGGTTGGATATCGCCAATTGCGCCGTTTGCAACTTGCGAACCTGCTCTATGAGTTTATCATCAAACCTCATTTGCGCATTTGCCGAAACAAACGGCAACACAAGCAAGAGGGATAAAAATATCTTATTCATCAAAATCTTTTTCATACAGACATATATTATATATAGGTAGGCATAGGCATTACGACACCACACCTTTTTCCTGCGACATTACTTATTCTTCCACTTTCTTAGGATGTGGCAAAAACTCCTCAACGTCTTTTCCAAAGGCAATCAACTCGCGCACCACAGAAGAAGAAATGCTGGAGTAATGCGGTTCGGTGAAAAGCAAAACAGTCTCGATGCCGGACAAACGTTCGTTCATGTTGGCAATATCACGTTCGTACTCGAAGTCCTTGACCGAACGCAGACCACGCAAGATAAAACGGGCATTTTCGCGACGAGCAAGGTCTATGGTCAAATCATTATAGCTTACAACGCGGATACGAGGTTCGTCAACATATAGACGACGTATCGCCTCGACGCGCTCAGCTACCGAGTACAGCGAACGTTTACTTTCGTTGATACCTACGCCGATGACTATTTTGTCGAAAAGGGGTAGGCCGCGCTCCACAATACTGGCGTGACCAATAGTAAAGGGATCAAACGATCCAGGGAAGATGGCGATTCTTTCCATCAAGACTAATTTTTGCGTTTCTATTATTATTTTTTGCAAACAAGTGACCAAAGCGTTACTCTTCCTCTTCCACAGGATCTTCTTCAACGACCAGATTGTCGATGATGAAGTTTTGGCGCTCCATGGTGTTCTTGCCCATGTAGTATTCCAGGAGTTCTTTCACCTGGTCACTCTTGTGTAGCGTCACTTGCTCTAGTCGTATCTCTGGGCCAATGAAGTGGCGGAATTCTTCGGGAGAGATTTCACCCAAACCTTTGAATCGTGTGATTTCGGGATTAGGTTGCAATTTTTCTATCGCAGCAATTCTTTCTTCTTCGCTATAGCAGTAGATGGTTTCAAACTCTGAGCGGTCGCTGGTGCGGGTCTTTTTCAAGATAGCCTCACCTGCTGCGCTTGCAGTATCGGATGTTGCCGCCGAAGCCTGCTTGCGTTCCTTTTTTTTCTTATTTCGTACGCGGAACAAGGGGGTTTGCAGGATATAGACGTGACCTTTCTTGATCAAATCCGGGAAGAACTGCAAAAAGAACGTAATCATCAACAAACGAATGTGCATACCGTCGACGTCGGCATCGGTTGCTACGATGACTTTGTTGTAGCGTAATCCATCCAGGCCGTCTTCTATATTCAGCGCAGCTTGGAGCAGATTGAACTCTTCGTTCTCGTAAACCACTTTCTTGGTCAATCCGAAACAGTTCAAAGGCTTTCCGCGCAAGGAGAATACGGCTTGTGTATTCACATCACGACTTTTGGTGATAGAACCCGAAGCAGAGTCCCCCTCGGTAATGAAGATTGACGAATCAAATCTAAGGTCGTTGTCTTCCTCCTGGCCCTTCTTTGTCTTAGGCGGCGCATCGTTCAGGTGAACTCGGCAGTCGCACAATTTTCTATTATGGAGATTTGCTTTTTTAGCTCGTTCACGCGCCAACTTTGTCACACCTGCAATAGCTTTTCTTTCCTTTTCGCTCTCCTGAATCTTTTGTTGCAAAATTTCCGCAACGTCCAGATTCATGTGCAGGTAGTTGTCGACGTTACTCTTAATAAAGTCGCCCACAAACTTATTGACCGAGACTCCCGAGAGTGGGAAGGGATTGCCGTGCATATCTTTGTCTGGAGCCATCACCAAAGACCCCAGTTTGATTTTAGTTTGGCTTTCAAAAAGTGGCTCTATCACACGAATTGCGATAGCTGCCACAAGACCATTGCGAACGTCTTGCACGTCAAAATTCTTACCAAAATATTCCTTGATAGTACGGGCAATGTGTTCCTTGAAAGCACTTTGGTGCGTACCGCCTTGGGTGGTGTGCTGGCCGTTAACGAAAGAATAGTATTCCTCGCCGTATTGTGAAGTGTGGGTAAAGGCTATATCTATGCCGTCGCCTTTGAGATGCACGATGGGGTAAAGTCCTGGTGCGGTCATAGAATCGTTGAGCAAATCCTCAAGACCATTTCGGCTGATGATACGGCGTCCGTTGTAGAAGATCGCCAATCCTGTGTTCAAGTACGTATAGTTGCGCAACATGTTGTTGACAAATTCGCTCTGGAACTTGAAGTCGAGGAAAAGGTCTTTGTCTGGTTCGAAATAGATGTAAGTTCCGTTTTCTTCCTCAGTAGGTTGTTCGGTTTCCGAAACGAGTTTTCCGCAATCAAAGATGGCTTCGCGCATCAAGCCGTCGCGATAACTGCGCGCCACAAACTTTCGGCTCAACGCATTGACGGCTTTCAGACCCACACCGTTCATTCCGACCGAAGCGGTGAATACTGCAGTATCGTACTTACCACCTGTATTCAATTTTGAAACGGCATCGACCAATTTGCCCAAGGGGATACCACGGCC
This sequence comes from Bacteroidaceae bacterium, assembly GCA_017383485.1. GTDB lineage: Bacteria > Bacteroidota > Bacteroidia > Bacteroidales > Bacteroidaceae > Alloprevotella. Next base: position 162,363 of record JAFNXM010000036.1, on the reverse strand, counting down.
ATAGTCGCGGATTTCGGCGTTTCTGTCGTCTATGATATTTACTTCGATTTTCTTACCAAATCCTTCGTTGAATTCGTCGATACTGTTGTCGATAGTTTCCTTCAAGAGTACGTAGATACCGTCCTCGGCATGCGATCCGTCGCCCAAACGTCCGATATACATCCCCGGACGTCTGCGGATGTGCTCCACACCCTCGAGGGTGCGAATATTATCCTCGGTATAGGTGGCCGTACCACTTACATCCTGCAATTCTACCTCCGTTTCGGCACCTTCGAGTATTGGCGAAGCGCCTGAACTGAGTGTTTCTTTTTTTGCCATGCGTATGATTGTGTCTTATTCGTTTCGGGATTATAAATTTTGCTTAAAGCAACGGCGACGCTTGTGCTGTTCTGTCTTGAAATACTGCCATTGATTTTGCACGCGACCATTATCTTCCAGTTCGGGATTAGACTCTGCGTATTCAAAGCCCATTTCTTGATAAACGGGGATCAGGTCGGTGAAGAGCAAAGCATTCACACCCTTGCTCTGATAGTCTGGGCGCACTGCTACGAGCAGGAGGTCGAGCACTTTGGGGCGGTTCCACTTCAAAGCCTTCAAGAGATGATACCATCCGAAGGGGAAGAATTTTCCCTTTGCCTTTTGCAAAGCTTCTGAAAGGGAAGGCATCGAGATACCCACGGCTACAATTTCGCCTTCCTCGGTCTCAACCAATGTCACCATGCGTAGATCCAGCACCGGAATATATACGTTGACGTACTGATCGATCTGCGCCTCGGTCATTCGCGAGAAGCCAAAGAGCGGCGCATACGCATCGTTGATCAGACGGAATATATCATGAGCCACACCACTCTTGATTACATCTTTTTTATCAGTCAACTTACGCACACGCAAGTTGTATTTGCGCTGAATGATGTCTGATATACGTTTATGTTTCTCAGGGATTGCGTCGGGGATATAGATTTTCATTTCCACCCAGTCGGCAGATTTTTCAAAACCCATACGTTCCATGTGCTCGGGGTAGTAGGGATAGTTGTAAATCGTCGCCATGGTCGAGAGTTGATCAAAGCCCTCGATGAGCATACCCTCTGAGTCCATATCAGTGAAGCCAAGCGGACCTTCAATTTCCTGCATGCCGCGTTCACGGCCCCAAGCTTTCACTGTATCGATCAAAGCATCGCTGACCTCGGCATCGTCGACAAAGTCGATCCAACCGAAGCGCACGGTCTTCTTCTGCCAAGTCTCGTTGGCGCGATGGTTGATAATAGCTGCCACACGTCCCACGATTTTCCCATCACGATAAGCCAAGAAATAATCTGCTTCACAAAATTCGAAAGCCGCATTTTTATCTCGCGAAAGGGTATCTACCATATCGCTGTAAAGATCGGGCACAGAGTAGGGATTGTCCTTGTAAAATTCATAGTTGAAACGGATGAATTTCTTCAAATCAGACTTCGTAGAAACTTTTTTAATGACAACAGACATTTTATCTTATATTTTTCGAGGTGAGGTTATTATACAAACGACGCAAAGTTAATAATTTTTTTCGACTTTTTCCAAAGGAAAAGGCTTCAATTGCAAACTATCGATTTTCTAATGCAAAATCTGACTTCCGACTGACCTCGCAAGCATTCCGTTTAACCCTCAAAAAACTTTGCGACGCCTCGTTAAAAAAAAGCCTAACCTTTTTTAAATTTCGCGACGCCTCGTTAAAATTTCGCGACGCCTCGTTAAAAAAAGGCCTTGGCTTTTTTCAAGGAGGTAAAACAGGGTAAAAATTCTCGATGAAATGGTGCTTTTTTGAAAAAGACAGAACATCAGGATATCGCCATCATTTGTATTAAGGCAACACCTCCACGGCGCCTCATTTCACCCCCTATTCAGCACAGCAATTGGCGGCCTCAGCAGGTACCCTTCTCACTCCAAGACATCTCTAAAAGCAATCACCTTTCATCCTCTAAAAAAATCTATAAGAATGTTAAAGTGGTGATAATAAGGCGCAAAGGCTTTGAGGTGTGGCAAAAAATGCGTAACTTTGCCGGCGAAATCTCACAAAGTCTTTGCTCTGACCTCGTGCCAAGGCTCCCAAAACCACAGCAAACAGAGGTGTTTCACAGACAAAGAAACCTAGATCCGTCGAAGTTCGATCGATGAGCAATCAGCGATTTGCTTTGTGACAAAATCAAACTAATGACAAAAAAAATCACAAACTTTCTACTTCTCCTGTCATTTATAATGGCAGGTAGCAGTACTTTCGCACAAGAGCCCCTTACGGGAAAAGCATCTTACTATGCGAACAAATTCCATGGCCGTCGCACCAGCGATGGTTCCATTTACCACCGAGACAGTATGACTTGCGCACACCGCACATTGCCCTTTGGAACAATTCTAAAAGTACGCAACGTGAAAAATGGCAAAGAAGTCATCGTCAAAGTAAACGACCGCGGTCCTTTTTGCAAAGGCAGAATCGTCGACTTGTCTTATGCTGCAGCAAGGGAATTAGGCATTATTGCATCGGGCGTAGCCAGCGTCGAAGCGACACAAATCGGCTTCATCTCAAAAGCACGAAAGGGTCAAAAATCAATTATTGTCCCCGAACTGAAAATTATCAACCCTCTCTCGGGCGAGTATTATAAAGTGTCTGACTGGAAACTAAAAGAAAACGTGAAAGCGTCTACGAAAGTCAAGGCTCCACTGACGAAAACATATCGCCCTGCTCACAATTCACAAAACAAACGAGTGATAGCGAAATCCTATTCTACTTGGAAAAAAGAAAGAAAACAGGGTTGCTAAGACTCCTATAGCACAACCAACACTACACTAAATTCACTATGGAAACTAAACAACACCCCGGCACACTCTGCGTGCAAGCAGGATGGACTCCCAAGAAAGGAGAACCACGCGTGTTGCCTATCTATCAAAGCACAACGTTTAAATATGACAATAGTGAACAAATGGCCCGTCTTTTCGATTTGGAAGACTCGGGCTATTTTTATACACGATTGCAAAATCCCACCAACGATGCCGTAGCATCAAAGATAGCAGCACTCGAAGGCGGTGTCGCAGCCATGCTCACATCGAGCGGACAAGCCGCATCATTTTACGCTATCTTCAACATCTGTGAAGCAGGCGACCACTTCATCTCATCAAGCACTATCTACGGTGGCACATTCAACCTCTTCGCTGTAACAATGAAGAAGATGGGTATCGAATGTACCTTTGTCGATCCCGACCTGTCTGACGAAGAAATCGAAAAGCACTTCCGCCCAAATACAAAGTGCGTCTTCGGCGAAACGATCAGTAACCCCGGAGGAAATGTATTTGACATCGAACGCTTCGCACAGTTGGCTCACAAACACGGCGTGCCCCTGATTGTCGACAACACCTTTGCTACACCAATCAACTGCAGACCTTTTGAATGGGGAGCAGACATCGTGACGCACTCCACTACTAAGTACATGGACGGACATGCTACAGCCGTGGGCGGATGTATCGTGGACAGCGGAAACTTCGACTGGATGGCACACGCAGACAAGTTCCCCGGCCTCTGCACTCCCGACGAAAGTTATCATGGTCTGACCTATGCCAAATCTTTCGGCAAGATGGCATATATTACTAAGGCCACAGCACAACTCATGCGCGACTTGGGCTCAATCCAAAGCCCAGAGAATGCATTCCTCCTGAACATGGGTCTCGAAACCCTGCACTTGCGAATGAAGCGTCACTGCGAAAATGCACAAGCCGTCGCAGAATTTCTCGAAAGCGACGAGCGCGTGGCATGGGTCAACTACGCCGGTCTGCCCAGCAACAAGTATTATGAATTAGGTCAAAAGTATTTGCCAAATGGTGGTTGCGGCGTCATCGCCTTCGGTCTGAAGGGTACACGCGAAGACGCTATTAAGTTCATGGACGAATTGAAATTGATATGCATCGTAACTCACGTAGCAGACGCCCGTTCATGCGTGCTTCACCCCGCCAGTCATACTCACCGCCAACTCTCTGACGAACAATTGCGCGAAGCCGGTGTCGCACCAGACCTCATCCGCTTGTCTGTAGGTATCGAGGACGTGCGCGACATCGTCGCAGATATCCAACAAGCCCTTGACGCAGCGATAAAGTAATACACTTACGCCAAAGAACAATTCATACCCCGAATACAAAAGAAGCGCCTCCGTGATGGAGGCGCTTCTTTATTTATATATATGTATACATCGTATCTATAAGGATCAGAAATGCAAAGAACTAAATACTTCTTCTCAACAAAACATTTTAATAGTTAAACATCCTGCCGTAATGTCAGAAGTCACGTTCAAAGCATTGAGTTTAATCCATCTCCTCGTCTGGCTCGTATCCGCCCATTTCGCGAATAGCATTCTTGAGCATTGTGTATTGTTGGAAGAGGTGGTTCACCGGCACTTCGCCCTTGGTGTAATCGTGCATTGGACTCTTCAAATAGAAGCTCAGGAAGTGTTGATTGCCATACTTACCAGCGCGCGCTGCCAAGTCTGAAAGCAACACAAGGTCCAGACAGAGCGGAGCAGCCAGGATTGAGTCGCGACAAAGGAAGTTGATCTTGATCTGCATAGGGTAACCCATCCAACCAAAGATATCGATGTTGTCCCAACCTTCCTTGTCGTCATTGCGAGGTGGATAATAATTGATACGCACCTTATGATAATAGTCTGTATAAAGATCTGGCTGGTTTTCTGGCACGAGGATACTTTCGAGAGTAGAAAGTTTTGATACTTCCTTGGTATGGAAGTTGGCTGGTTCGTCCAATACCAAACCGTCGCGATTGCCCAAAATATTTGTAGAGAACCATCCCGACAGACCCAGACAGCGTGTACCGATGATTGGAGCAAAGCCTGACTTCACCAGGGTTTGACCTGTCTTGAAGTCCTTGCCTGCGATAGGCATCTTCACCATTTCAGCCATCTCCCACATAGCGGGAATATCCACTGTGGTGTTTGGTGCACCCATGATGAAGGGAGCACCTTCAGCCAGGGCAGCATAAGCATAGCACATAGAGGGAGCAATATGTTCACGATCGTCTGCCTTCATCGCATTTTCAAGCGCTGCGAGTGTACCATGTACTTCGTCGCACACAGGCACATAGATCTCGGTCGAAGCCGCCCACAGCACTACGATACGCTCGCAGTCATTCTCTGCTTTAAACTTACGGATATCTTCGCGCAGTGCTTCTACCATTTCCCAACGCGTAGCACAGTCCTTCACATTCTCGCCATCCAGGCGCTTAGCATAGTTTTTGTCGAAAGCCGCCTTCATTGGCACGATTGCTTTCAATTCTTCCTCGACAGGCAGAATATCTTTGGCGCGAAGCACATCGGCGTTGACAGCACTTTCAAAAGCATTTGCGGGATAGACGTCCCATGCACCGAATACCATATCCTTGAGTTCGGTCAGGGGGACTATCTCGCCGTAGTGCAGGTATTTCTTGTTTTCACCGCGTCCCACTCTGATTTTGTCGTACTGAGTCATCGAGCCCACAGGCTTAGCCAAACCCTTGCGAGCCATCAGGACACCGGTAATGAATGTAGTGGTCACTGCGCCCAAACCGACACAGAGCACACCCAATTTTCCACTTGCTGGTTTCATATACTTATATTATTTATTGTGTTTTTATATTCCGTTCGCACAAAAGTAGTGATAGTTTTTCAATAAAGGGAATAATGTGAGAAATAAAACGTCGGCACAGCGTAACTTTATACATTTTATCCGACATTTAGGACTCCCACTGCGCTAAAGCTCCGCTTTTTTGATACGACAAAGTCCTTGTGAAAACTTCGCGACGGGTCGTTGAAAAAAAGTCTAACCTTTTTTAAATTTCGCGACGCCTCGTTAAAATTTCGCGACGCCTCGTTAAAATTTCGCGACGCCTCGTTAAAAAAAGGCCTAGGCTTTTTTCTGGGGGGAATTTATCGGGGATTTTTCAGCCGTGCGATCAGCATAAAAAGGGCACGGCAAAAATGCTGATAATATTTTTTAATACATGATACAGAGCTTGTATGAAAATAAAATCGTTACTTTGTCTTGCATAACATCACAAACAATTTTCAACACCGGGTTTATGAGGATTTTTTTCGTATACACACTTTTTATAATATCTACACTCGTCTCAGCTGGGCAAAGCTACAAGAAATTGTGGCAGGACGTAGAGCAAGCGGCAAAGGGCGACTTGCCCACCACAACTATACGCCTGCTTCACCAGATCAAGGAGCGCGCTCAATCAGACGGAGACAAGGTGCAAGAGCTAAAAGCATTCATCAAACTTCATCAGCAGTACGAAAAAATATCTGCCGACAGCGCCTCACAATGTTTGTCGAAAATGGAGCGGCACACCGCGACCGAAAGGGACACAGTGATGCGCGTGCTTTGGCACCAAGCCTTGATGAAAATCTATGCCTATGCACATGCAGACACCACTGGGCTCTCTGCTTTCCGACGTCACCTTGATGCTTCGCTTCAGCCTCTCGGATTATTGGGAAGAACATCCCTTGTGCCCTACAAAGACCTGTTTGATTGTGGAAATAGCGATGCCTATTTTAACAAAGACCTGTTGTCACCGATAGCCAGAGAAGTGTTGAGTCACCCTAAGACAACAGACACCAAGCTGCGCAACGAACTATATGCACGACTTATAAACTATTATCGCACCAGGGGAAATCGCGAGGCGGCATTGCTATGGACCTTGGATAGTATTAAGCATGCACCGATTTCCTACGATGTTTTGCCAGAAAACCCCAACTACAAGGCGCTATGTAAAGTCGCCGAGGAATTTTGCGACCTCCCGCTCAACGCACAGACTTATCTGCAGTTTTTGTCCTTCACCTATTTGCCACAAACCGCCCAGCGCGATAGCATTGTTATGGCTAAGGTAGAAGAAGGTCTGCGTCTGTATCGCCGGAGCAACGAGGCGAATTTGCTGAAAAAGCACCTGGCCGAATTACAACTGGCGCAAGTTGAAATCAGCGGCATGCCACAGGTGCTATATCCCGATGAAATGGCACATTTTGTAGTCGAGGGGAAGAATATGAAACGGGCAGAACTACGACTGTATCGTCTCGGAATAAATGCAGCACAAGTTCATCAATTGCGAAAGGGGGACGTGCAATGGAAACAGTATCGTCAGGGACACCCTACTATATATAATATCAATACTCCGACACTGCCAACATACCAGGTGCAGTCTGATACGTTGCACGTCTCGGTGGCAGAGCCCGGCATCTATGAGTGTGCCCTCTACGTGAACGGCAAGTGGGAAAAATCCGACATCATGCACGTCAGCCGTGTGCGCCCCTTGTGGATAAATGTCGGCAAGGACTCGGTGCGCGTAGTCTTGTTGGATGCACGAAGCGGAAAAGTGGAATTTGGCGGTGAAATCGTTCTTTTTGGCAAAGACGGCAACAAAGAGAGGAGCATCTACGCCGACAAAGATGGCTATATCTATCTGCAAGGTGAGATGCTGGGCAAAAACTATTTACCCAAGGTAGGCAGAGATGAATATATGTTGCCATTTACCCCTGCTAAAGATTATTATAGGTCATACGACCATCACACGATGCGTAGCGAAACGACTCTGCAGTTATTTGCCGATCGTGCGATATACCGCCCCGGGCAAACGGTCCGTATTGCTGGCGTCGTATTTACCAAACGCGGCGACGATTATAATACAGAGTCCAAATTCCCCATCACACTTCGCCTCTACGATGTCAATCGCAAGGAACTCCAGACGTGGGAAGTTATCTCCGATGAAATGGGCAATTTTAATGCAGACTTCACCTTGCCCCAAGCATGTCTGACGGGCTATTTCTCTGTCGTAGCACAAGGGAAAGGCGGTCAAAGCGCTTCTCTGCGATTCAGAGTGGAGGAATACAAGCGTCCCACGTTTACCGCAATAGTCAACGACCCGACAGCATCATACGCCTTGGGCGATACAATAGTCCTGGTTGGCAATGCACGAAGTTACACTGATTTGCCCGTAGTCGGCGCCAAAGTAAAATGGCGCCTGAGCCGCACGTCATGGTATTATACCGAACAGAAACAATATCAAACCAACGGTGAATGCAATACCGATGAAAACGGACAATTCCACATCCCCGCTTATTTGTGTGGCACTACGGAGAAAAAGGATTTCGCCCACTTTCAACGCTACTTTTATACCATAAATTATGATGTGACGGCGGAGAATGGAGAGACCGCCTCGGGCAGTATCGTCCTACAGGCAGGCACCAAAAGCTATTGGCTGGACGCAAATTGGCCTGATGTCGTTTGTCGCGAGTCTACTCCCCAACTGCAGGTCAATTGCTTTAATGCAGCGGGCAAAGCGCAGGAAAGAGAATTGCAGTATGCGCTGTGGAAATATGATACGGACAAATCAGGCGCCCTGGCGGATAGTATTTGCGTGGCTACGGGAAGTTTGATTGCTGGTAGACCTGTGAGCACCGAGGTCCTGACAAATGCTTCTTCGGGTAAGTATACGTGGGAATTCTCCCTTTTGGAAAATGGCAAGGTTTTGGAAACTTTGCGCAGAGACTTTATCCTTTTCTCCGAGACCAACAAAAAAGTAACGGACTCATCGGTATTTTGGCACCACATCAGACATAGCGAAAAGCAGGATTCGGCTTATGTAATGATAGGTTCGGCTTGTGATAGCATTACCCTATTCTGCGACAAATTTGCAGGCGGAAAGTTGTTGGAAAGTCAACGGATCGCATTTTCGGACTCAATAGTCAAGTTCAATTTAGCCTATCATCCATCGTACGGCGAAAGTGCGCGTTGGTGCTTTGCGTTTATGAAGAACGACCAGGTTTATACCTTTAGCGTGGATGTGTTGCGACCTGCACCCGAAAAGAAGCTTTGTTTGAATTGGGAAACGTTTCGTTCGCATTTGACGCCTGGGCAAAAGGAGGAATGGAGACTTTCTGTCAAATACCCCAATGGCAAACCCGCTGAAGCTTCACTTATGGCAAGAATGTACGACGCTTCGCTGGATGCTTTCCTACGTCAAGATTGGCATTTCTCTAATATCGCATTTCCGCGCCGTTTGAATTATCGCTATTGGCATTGGTCACAATATTATAATACTACATTGTGGTTCCATGATGTCTTGCGCAAGAGATACCACTATACACCTTTGACATTCGCACAGTGGGATAATTCTATTTTCTACGATGAAATGGAGGAAAATATGTTGTATCAGACTGCCGTGCCAAGGGTAAAAATGAGTGCAACCAGACAAACTTCGGCGAAGAGGAGTAATGCGATGGGCGAAACCTACCTGGCGAAAGATATGGCAACGGCTGAGCGCACGATGGATGCTTGGCCAGTGCAGGAGGTTAAACCCCGAACAAATTTCGCAGAGACGGCGTTCTTTTATCCAAACCTAAAGACCGACGAAGCGGGCTGTGTGAAGATTTGCTTCACTCTGCCGCAAAGTTTGACGACGTGGCGTTTCGATGCCTTAGCACATACTGCGCACATGGATTATGGTAGTTTGGACACCACAGTTGTGGCGAGAAAAGAATTCATGGTTCAGCCCTCTTTGCCAAGGTTTGTTCGTTCGGGAGACAGATTTGCTGTGCCTGTGACGTTGCAAAATCTGTCACAGCAGTCACTCCGTCCAAACGTGGTGCTGACTATTGTGAATGAAGCGACGGGCGAGCAGATTTATAAGCAAGAAAAACGCCATTTCATCGGAGCTGGTGCATCGGAAACCTTGACTTTCGAGTGCGAGGTGCCTGCAGATACTGACCCCACGTTGTGGATTTGCCGCGCAACGGCACAGAGTAAACACTTTGCGGATGGCGAGGAGCACTACCTGCCCGTTTTATCCGACAGAGTGGAGATTTCTCGCTCTGTTCCCTTTACTTTGATCGACAAGGGTACGCAGACGATCCAATTGGATTCACTCTTGCACGCCGAGGGTAGCCGCAATCACACTTTGACCATTGGTGTGACCAGCCACCCTACGTGGACTGCCGTGCAGGCGTTGCCTGTTTTGACGGACAAGAAATGTTATGGCGCCAGAGATTGGGCTGCGCAATATTATGCTTTGGAAATGGCAAAATATATCGCACATCATAATCCTGCGATTAAAGATGCCGTCTTGGCGCAAAAGGGAAGTGGCAAGGAAATCAAGGAAAGAAATCTGGAGGGTTTGGACAGTAATACGCCATGGTTGTCGTATGCAGAAAGAGAGGCGAAACGTGGCGAAGAGCTCACGAGATTGTTTGACGAGGGAAGTTGGGCGGTGAAGATGGCTACGGCTTACGAACAATTGAAAGGACATCAGAATGCCGATGGTTCATGGAGTTGGTTCAAGGGTATGCAGGGGAATTACGGCATTACCCTAAACATTGCCACACTCCTGGCAAGAGCAGAGTCGACTACGCACAATCCCAAAAGCGCAACGATGCTAGCCTCGGCGATGAAATATATTGACGCAGAAATCGCAAATCAAGTGAAAAATCTGCGATTAAATCGCGAGAAAGATAAACAAACGCCCCTTCTGACCTCATCTCAAATCAACTATCTGTATCTATGTGCGATTTATGGTAAGGCGCTGAATAATGATGGACAATATCTGCTGAATTTGGCCAAAGAACAGTTGGCGCAATATCCGCTTCACAGCAAACCCCAACTGGCTGTGGTAATGGCAAAATATGGCAAAGTGGAACAAGTAGTGGCTTTGCTGAAAAGCCTCGACGAATATATGGTAGAATCTCCAACTATGGGCAAATATTACGACGGCAAAAAAATGCGAGAAGTATCCGAGTCGCAACGCCTGCTGATGCAAACGGCCACACTCGAAGCCATGAGTTTGCAAAAGGATGATTTTTGCGATGAAATCGAGAAAATTCGTCTAAACCTCGTACAGTCCCTACGCACACAAGTATGGGAGGATGCACCATCTGTGACAGATGCGCTTCACGCCCTATTGTTGCCTGCTGGCGGTCAGAGCAAGTGGGTGAAAGGGCTTGAAATGAAGCCTACACTATATTATACATTGTATGCGGGCCGACATATTGTGGATACACCATCTGACAAAGATTACACTACGGCTTTAGGACAATATAAAAAGGTGTATGATCAGAGCAATTCATCTTTGTTTACAAGCAAGGGGGCGCCTAAGCAACAAATCAGTCTGAAAGTTAGACAAGACGAGGCGGGATTGGCGTGGGGCTATGCAACGGCTACTTTTACTCAACCCTTGTCCAATATGCAACAATCCGGCGCAGGGTTTGCGATGGATGCCGTAAGCGAGGTGCTGCGAGAAGGCAAATGGGAAAGAGTGAATGACAATACAAAATTGGCAGTAGGAGAGCGCATAAGATTAGTGATGAATATCAGTGCAGACAGGTATTACGATTTCGTACGCCTGACCCTGCAACATCCTTGTGGCTTGGTGCCCGCACGCCCACTGTCGGGCTATACGCATAGCGGCAGTTTGTGGGCCTACCGCGCCGTATCGGATACAGAAACGCTCCATTTCATCGAAGAAATCAAGAAGGGCAAATCCATATATGTGGAAGAATATCTCGTGAATAGAGCAGGCAAGTTCCAATTCGGCACGATGCAAATTCAATGCCTTATGGCACCCGAATTTTCAGGCAATTCGACGCTGCCCTTCAAGACAATATCTGCTGAATAGTTTTACTTTTTCACACTATACAAGGGGGCGTTTTAACAAGCCAAGGCTTTGTTGAAAAAAGCCAAGACCTTTTTTTAACGAGCCGTCGCGAAATTTTAACGAGGCGTCGCGAAATTTCAAAAAGGTCTAACCTTTTTTCTACGACTTAAAACGCTGGGATAATAAAGCCTTATAACAAAATAAAAATAGGCGTATAAATCAAAAAATAGCAGGATGTACCTACTGGCGCATCCTGCTATTAATCTATTTAATCCGAGGGATTACTTTACGAACTTCTTAGTTCCACCTTGAATATACACACCCTTTTCAGGAGCCTTATTCAATTTGCGGCCAGAGAGGTCGTAGATAGTGTTATCCTTTACTTGTTCAGCCACAACCTGAGAGATTGCAGTCTCTTCTCTTGTGAAATCGATCTTCACAACATCACCCTTAGCACAAGGGATAGTCACGATACCGTTTTCGTCTACTTGTACAGCCACTTGCTTACCGTTCACAGTGATACCAGCATTTGGCAAGTCGATCAGACCAACCTTGCAACGTACACGGAGAGGTGCACCAGCATTGCTCACGATCTTAGCGTTTTGACACTTACCGTCGAGCCATTCGAAGTCTACTGTGAAGTTACCGATAGCCTTCATACCCTTCACCTTACCAGTCTTAGCCCATACTGCAGGGAGTGCAGGGAGGATGCTGATATAGTTGTGTGCACTTTGCAGAAGCATTTCAGCCATACCAGAGCATACACCGAAGTTACCATCGATTTGGAATGGAGCGTGAGAGTCGAAGAGGTTGTAGTAGATACCACCTTGACCCTGGTCAGTGCCGTATGTTGTAGAGTGCTTGAGGGCATTCTTGATGATCACGTGAGCGTGGTCGCCATCCTGAGCACGTGCCCAGAGGTTAACCTTCCAACCCATTGACCAACCTGTAGCAGCGTCACCACGATGCTTGAGTGCGTTGACAGCAGGTACAAAGTATTCGCTTTCAGGAGTGATTTGGTCCATTGGGAAGAGAGCCATCAAGTGAGAGATGTGGCGGTGGCCACGTTCACCTACGCTATATGGAGAGTACTTCCATTCGCGGAGCAATTCTTCGCCCTTCTTCACGCCGTTGAATGGGTTACCCCATGCACCGTCGTAAACTTCTGTGTGCAAACCGTTGTCAGTCTTTTCGAGGTAGAGGTTCAACTTTTCAACATCTGCAGTAGTGAGGCCCAATTCGTCAGCACCGAGGATATCGATAGCTTCGCGGATGTTTTGGAACAAATAGCTGATCATTTGTTGAGCGTGAGCTGTACCGTCTTCCTTTTCATTGCCGTGTTGTTCAGCACTGAATTCGTCTGGAGCTACAAAGGTACCGTCCTTCACGCGGCGGTCCTGGATCAAACGGTGGAACCAGAATTGAGCGCAATCCCACATCACGGGGAATGCCTTCTTCAAGAATTCCTTGTCTTGAGTATAGCGATAGTGTGTCCAGAGGTGGCTGGTGTACCATACGTTAGCTACGAGGTAGTTGTCACCCCATGTACTCATACTGTTATAAAGTGAGCTTTCGGTGAGGACGCTCCAACCGTAACCACCATTGTACTTCTTACCCACTTGCTTCCAACCTTCGCTTTGTGCACCACGGATGATGAAGTTCACGAATGGCTTGTGCAAGTCAGAGAGGTTAGTGATTTCTGTTGGCCAGTAGTTCATTTGGATGTTGATGTTGGTGTGGATGTCCGAGTTCCATGGAGAATCTGCACCCTTGTCGTTCCAAATACCTTGCAAGTTGTTTGGCGCTGCGATAGGCTTGCGGTTTGAGCTGATAGCGAGGTAGCGACCGAAGTGGAAGTAGAGTTGTTCGAGGAACAAGTGGTCGTTGGCCTTACTGTTTGCACCAGTGTTGTTAGGATAGTAGTTGTCGATCAAAGTCTTTGTATCTACAGTAGGAGTAGTCAAACCAAGATCGAAAGTCATACGCTTAGTGATAGCAGTGAAGTCTGCTACGTGATCCTTTTCAACAGCGTCGAAGCCCTTAGCTGCAGCAGCTTCGATAGTCTTCTTCACATTGTTGTCAACATCAGCTACGCTTTCGTTTGTGAAATAGTTGTTGAGGACATTCATGTCGCCGTTGAAGTTGGTAGCACCCTTGAGGTAGAATGTCACTTCAGTAGCATTTGATACGCTGATGCCGTTGCCTGTAGTAGTGATTACTGCACCTTCGTCAGCCACAACGTGCAAGCGAGTAGCATATTTCACAGTCATTGCACCAGAGAATGATGCTGTACCGTTTTCGTAAACCACCTTGCCTGCGTTGATACCTGTACCTGGTTCGAGAGTGAACACGAGGTTGAGCTTGTCAGCACCTTCAGTCTTGTATTGACCAGCGATTACTTGGTCGGGAGCAGAGCTGAAGTACTTGCGGATTTGTTTTGTGCCTTTAGCGTTCTTGAATTCTACGCCAGCGATACCTTCTTCGATATCGAGGTAGCGTACGTAATCTGTCACACCTTCAGAAAGGCTACCGTCTCTGTTGGCAATAAACAAAGAACCGAAGTTCATGAAAGTACGGCTACCGCTGCCTGCACCGACTACGTTAGCCGAGCCGCTCCAGAGTGTCTTTTCGTTGAATTGCAATTCTTCTGTAGCTACACCACCATATACCATGCAGCCCAATTCACCATTACCGAGAGGCAAAGCGTATTCCATCCAAGGATTGCTTACGCCTGCAGCTTCAGCAGAAGTAGTGTACCAAAGTGTGTTAGGATTCTTTGGCGAGAAAGTCTTGACACCTTCGATGTCAGAGATTTCGTGTACGTATTCATCGGGATAGTTAGCATAGTCCACTTCTTCGATGTAGAACATACTACCAGTATCGCCGTTTGAAGCAGCACTGCTGTTCCACAATGCGAGGTAGTTGCCACGCTTGTTCCAATAGTTGCTTGATGTACCTTTGAGCTTGATGTAGCTAGCTTGACCGTTGAAGTTGAAAGTACCATCGAAGACAGTAGTGTGGCTTGTAGCAGAGGGGTCAACCATAGTCGCACGAGCGTTAGCTTCACTACCTGTCATACCCAACACCTTGAACAAACCTGTAGAGTAGTTGTAGATTTTGTATCCACCGCCTGTTTGAGCTACAAATGCCCAGATACCCTTGTTGTCCTTAGCTGTGTTGGTGTTAGAGAGGAGCAAGTTGCCACCATCCACATAGTCAGGAGCAGTACTTACGAAACCACCATGACCACCACGAATAGTGTAGAACTTAGTATTGTTGTCGAAATAGCTGAGGTAGATAGTTGTACCATCAACCTTAACTACTGGGAATTTGCCGCTAACAGTAGAAGGAGTGAGTTCGCTCTTCTTCACAGCAGCTTCAGCAGTGAATGTGTCGCCATTCTTGTAAGCCTTGCCATTGTAAGTCACACTTACGTTGTCAGCACCAAGAGTCAACACGGTGTAAGTCTGAGGACCTACAGCCACTTCGTTGATCACATAGCAGTTACCAGCATCGGTTGTAGTCCAACTGTTCACAACGATACCAGCGTCCATCTGACCGCTTTCTTGAGAGTTCATACCATTGCCACCAATGGTCAACTTCCAAGGATAGCTGCCGCCAATGTTTTGAAGCGACAAAGCAGCCGATGGGCTTGCGCTGAAGCCACCTGTAGAACCTACGTACTTGCCAGCACCTACGCTGTAGAGGTAGTAGTTTGATCCCTGCTTTTCAATGCGGAATTGTTGGTTGGGATCCTCGGGGTTTTGAGTCACTGTGCCCACCAGTTTACCTGTGCTCGACGCGATTTCGCCGGGAACCTTAGAACTGTAGAGCAAGAACGCACGAGCACTGCGCAAGGTGTAAACCTTGTTGTTGCTCAACTGCGAGAGACTAGTCACCTGCTGTGCCTGCATTGCAAAAATCATGCAGAAGAAGGTGAGAAGCATCAGAGAAATTTTTCTCATAGTGAAAGGTTTTAAAAAGTTATTAGTTAATTGAGTTTTATTTTATACAATGTCTGGCAAAGATACACAATATTTATATAAATGACAGACTTTTTAGTTAAAATTGTATGACGGCTTAGGGCACTTTTAACAATCCAAGACTTTTTTCGAAAAAACCTAGACTTTTTTTTCACGAGACGTTGCAAAATTTAAAAAAGGTCTTGACTTTTTTTCTTGATATAAAAGTTCTTGGAGAAATAAAGTTGGAATGTCAAAAAAAGACAAAAGCAAGGCGAAATTTGGCATTTCAGTCTCAATTGTTTATCTTTGCAGAAAATTATAAAAATGTTCAAATTCCTGCACTTTTGTCTAGTTTTGCTTGGTTTTTCTGTATTTGGAGAAACTTTTGCGCAAAATGCGACTCCATCCGCCAACCCCACGATGTATGTGGTCGACGCGAATGGTGAAGGGAGCGAGATGACCTCGTTTGACGGTTCAGCCCCCATAATCGCTACTTTTACCGCTAATGTGCAGGACGAGGGCGAGTACACTCCACGCTTCGAATGGCGATTCACACGTCAGGGCGAAAGCGAACCTTTCCTAGTGCGCTATGACGAAGAAACAGAGTACACGTTTCAGGAAAGCGGGGCGTTTGAAATAGCACTGCTGGTGAGTTTCGTGCTCGGCACTGATACGCTGGAATACGAACAAGATGCGCCATTTGTCATCACCATCAGCGAATCAAAACTGGAAGTGCCCAACGCATTCACACCCAACGGCGATGGCGCCAACGATGTGTTTCGCGTGAAGGAGGGTTACCAGAGTATTGTCTCCTTCGAGGCAAAAGTATTCGACCGCTGGGGAAAATGCCTCTATACGTGGACAGACCTGGCTGGCGGCTGGGATGGCAGAAGCGGGGGACGCGAAGTACCCGACGGCGCCTATTACCTGCACATCAAAGCCCGTGGTGCAGATGGTCGGAAGTATAATATAAAGAAGGTGATCAACGTGCTACGTCGATACACCGAAAACATGGGAGGCGGGTGATGCTTTTGCACACTCAGCACCCTATACGAAGAGGGATTCACACCCTCTGAACAAGACCAAACAAAAACGAAAATCTATCGCTTAGCAGAAACAAATCCTTATGCCTGAATCAAAAAAACATTCAGCCCCAATGGACGCCTCTACTGATCACAAATCAGCGGAGACGACTTTGTCTTTGCACCAAAAGGACTCGAAGCGATGGGTCGAAATCATCGGTGCACGTGTGCACAACCTGAAAAACGTAGATGCCGCCTTGCCTCGTGGAGGATTGAGCGTCATCACAGGATTGAGCGGCTCGGGCAAGAGTTCTCTGGCCTTCGACACCCTCTATGCTGAGGGACAGCGCCGATATATCGAGACGTTTTCTGCATATGCTCGCAACTTCCTGGAAAACCTGGAGCGCCCCGACGTAGACAAGATCACAGGGCTAAGCCCCGTCATCTCGATAGAACAAAAGACGACAAACAAGAATCCACGTTCGACTGTCGGCACCGTAACCGAAATATACGACTTCCTGCG
Source organism: Bacteroidaceae bacterium (assembly GCA_017383485.1). Classification (GTDB taxonomy): domain Bacteria; phylum Bacteroidota; class Bacteroidia; order Bacteroidales; family Bacteroidaceae; genus Alloprevotella. Next base: position 145,206 of record JAFNXM010000036.1, on the reverse strand, counting down.
TCTACTCTATGCCAGAGCGGGCGAAGCCTATAGTTATGTGACCGGCGAGAAAATGGTGAAATATACCGAGGAGAAAATCATCGAACTGATCCTCTCGGCGTACGAAGGGAAAAAGGTGCTCCTCCTCGCTCCCGTAGTGAGAAACCGTAAGGGACACTACAAAGAACTGTTTGAATCCATCAGAAAAAAAGGATTCCTGACGGTCAGAATCGACGGCGACATCCGCGAAATACTGCCCGGCATGAAAGTGGACCGCTACAAAAATCACGATATCGAAGTGGTGGTGGACAAACTAGTGCCGCAGAGCAAGGATTATGAACGTTTGCGCAAAAGTGTGGCACAGACGCTGGAACAAGGCAAAGGCTTGATGATGATTTGCCTGCCAGACAGTGGCGAGGTGCGCTTCTTGTCAAAACATTTGATGTGTCCCACAAGCGGTGTTTCCTACCGAGAACCTGCACCACACAATTTCTCGTTCAATTCTGCCCAGGGTGCCTGCTCAAAATGTAAAGGTCTGGGATACGTAAATATTATTGACCGAGAAAAAGTCATTCCCGACGAATCGCTTTCCATACGCAAAGGTGGATTGGCGCCGTTGGGAAAATATCGCTCGACGTTGATATTTTGGTGCATCGAAGTAGTGCTTAATCAGTACGACTTGACCCTTGACACACCTATCAAAGATATTCCCGAGGAAGCTTTGGATGAAATCTTCAATGGTTCGGCTGAACGCCTGCGCATCCCAGCTTCTATCGTACATACTACCGACGATTACTACGCAGACTTTGGCGGATTGGTGAAATACATTCAGCAAATGGCAGAAGCCGACATGACGGCGGCAGCACGACGCTGGGCGGAGCAATTCTCCAAGACCTCGACTTGTCCACGATGCGGTGGCGCACGACTCAACAGGGAGGCGCGCAGTTATCGCTTTGCCGACAAGACCATACACGAACTGGCGACGATGGACATCAGTTGTCTGTATGAATGGCTCGACGGCGTGGAGGAAAAGCTCAACACCAAGGACAAAGTCATCGCTACGGAGATATTAAAGGAATTGCGCACGCGATTGAAATTCCTGATAGACGTCGGACTAGGTTACTTATCGTTAGACCGCGCTACAATGACGTTGTCGGGAGGTGAGAGCCAGCGTATACGTTTGGCAACACAGATTGGTTCGCAATTGGTCAATGTGCTCTATATCCTGGACGAGCCCAGCATTGGTCTGCACCAGCGCGATAATGTCAAGTTGATACAGTCACTGCGTCAGTTGCGCGACACAGGCAACACCGTCGTGGTGGTAGAACACGACCGCGATATGATGGTGGCCGCCGACTATGTGATAGATATGGGTCCCGGCGCAGGACGATTGGGCGGAGAAGTGGTATTCCAAGGCACGCCCGACGAAATGCTCAAGGGGAAAACGCTCACAGCACAATATCTGAACGGCGAACGCAAAATAGAAATTCCCGCAGAACGCAGAAAGGGCAACGGCAACGTACTGCGCTTGCTCGGCGCCAAAGGAAACAACCTGAAAAACGTCAGCGTGGACATACCACTCGGCACCTTGGTCTGCGTCACCGGCGTCTCGGGTAGCGGTAAGTCCACCTTGATCAACGACACCCTGCTGCCGATACTCTCGCAACATTTCTACCGTTCACTGACTGAACCCTTGGCGTACGAAAGTATCGAAGGTTTGGAAAAAGTCGATAAGGTCGTGGCAGTAGATCAAAGTCCGTTGGGCCGAACTCCGCGTTCGAATCCCGCTACCTACACCGGCGTCTTCTCAGACATTCGCTCGTTGTACGTCAACCTGCCCGAAGCAAAAATCCGCGGCTATAAGCCAGGACGTTTCTCGTTCAACGTGAGCGGAGGTCGCTGCGAAGTATGCAAAGGCAACGGCTACAAGACCATCGAAATGAATTTCTTGCCAGATGTCTACGTGCCCTGCGAAGCTTGTCACGGCAAGCGCTACAACCGCGAGACACTGGAGGTACGATTCAAGGGAAAGAGCATCGCCGATGTATTGGATATGACCATCAATCGTGCCGTCGAATTTTTCGAAAATGTGCCGTCGATACAACATAAGATCAAAGTGCTGCAAGACGTAGGTTTGGGCTATATCAAGTTAGGCCAATCATCGACTACCCTTTCCGGCGGAGAAAGTCAACGTGTGAAACTGGCCACCGAACTGGCGAAGCGCGACACAGGCAAGACGGTTTATATCCTGGACGAGCCTACTACAGGGCTACACTTCGAGGACATTCGCGTATTGCTCGGCGTATTGCAAAAACTCGTAGAGCGCGGCAACACCGTCATCGTGATCGAGCACAATCTCGACGTTATCAAAGTGGCAGACTATCTGATTGACATGGGACCGGAAGGCGGCCGCGACGGCGGACAAGTCGTAGCGTGTGGCACACCCGAGGAAGTAGTGGAACAAGGCAAAGGCTACACCGCACAATTCCTAAAGGAGGAGTTGGAAAGAGGATAGTTGGGGCGCCTAAACCTATCATACATACGTCTACAACCCGCGTACATTCATCTACAACCAATCATATACACACCACAACCTATCAAACACGCCCGCAACCTATCATATAAGAGTCAAGCCCTATCATATAAGACTCAAGCCTTATCATATAAGACTCACACCTTATCACACACCCTCCACGCCCTATCCTATTTTCGCACACACCTTATAATATATATAATAGAGCAGGTATAATTGCTATTGCAAAGCGCTATTGAGAAAATCAACCAAATAATATATTAATAACACTTTTAAAAACTAAATCATTATGTTCGAAGGACAACCTAAAGGCTTATATGCCCTTGCCCTTGCCAACACTGGTGAACGCTTCGGCTACTACACTATGTTGGCTGTGTTTGCTCTTTTCTTGAGAGCTAATTTCGGTCTCGAGCCAGGTACTGCTGGTGCGATCTACAGTACATTCCTTGGTCTCGTTTACTTCTTGCCATTGGTCGGCGGTGCGATGGCCGACAAATTTGGTTTTGGCAAGATGGTAACCATCGGTATTTTCGTGATGTTTGCAGGTTATTTGTTGCTCTCATTACCTTTGGGCGGCGACACTTTCGCCCTCATCGTGATGGCGCTCTCACTCCTGTTGATCGGTTTCGGTACAGGTTTGTTTAAGGGTAACTTGCAAGTAATGGTCGGCGACCTCTATAATGAAAAGAAGTACGCAGACAAGCGCGACTCTGGCTTCTCTATTTTCTACATGGCTATCAACATTGGTGCACTCTTCGCTCCAACTGCAGCCGTTAAGATTATGGAATGGGCACAAACCGACTTGGGCTATAGCGTGAACGACTCTTACCACTTCGCATTCGCCGTAGCGTGCGCATCATTGATTCTTTCGATCGCTATCTATTACTTTACTCGCAGCACATTCCGTCATGTAGAAGGCGGTACAAAGAAGGCGGGTGAAGAAGCCGTTGTAGAAGATCTTCCTGCTTCTGAAAACAAGGCACGCATCGTAGCGCTCTGCCTCGTATTCGCCGTAGTTATCTTCTTCTGGATGGCTTTCCACCAAAATGGTTTGACATTGACTTACTTTGCCGACGAGTTCACTGAAAAGACCTCAACTGGCGTGCAAAGCATGGCATTCAACGTATGGAACCTCGTTACTATCATTATTATGGTATATGCTCTCTTCTCTGTATTCCAAAGCAAGAAGGGTAGCAACAAGTTGGTTTCAGGCCTCGTACTCTTGGCTGGTGCAGCATTCCTCTACTGGCAATACACTCGCGTATCTGGCGAAGTTGCTGTAAGTGCTCCTATCTTCCAACAATTCAACCCATTCTACGTAGTAGCATTGACTCCAGTGAGCCTGGCTATCTTTGGCGCTTTGGCTAAGAAGGGCAAAGAGCCTTCTGCTCCTCGCAAGATCGCCCTCGGTATGATCATCGCTGCAGTAGGTTTCGCAGTAATGGCATACGGTTCGTTAGGTTTGCCCACACCCGAAGCACAAAAGGCATTGGGCGAAGGTGGCGAATTTGTTTCAGCCAACTGGCTCATCAGCACTTACCTCGTGTTGACATTTGCCGAATTGTTGCTCTCGCCAATGGGTATCTCGTTTGTATCAAAGGTAGCTCCTCCCAAACTCAAGGGTATGATGATGGGTGGCTGGTTCGTAGCGACAGCGCTCGGTAATATGCTCGTATCAGTAGGTGGTTTCCTCTGGGGCGGCATCGACCTCTGGATCGTATGGACAGTATTCATCGTCCTCTGCCTCCTTTCAGCCGTATTCATGTTTGCTATGATGAAGCGCCTCGAAAAGGTTTGCTAAGTCGATAGTATAATATAAACGACACGCCCCCTTCTTTCGCATGAGAGAAGGGGGATTTTTGTTGGGCGAAGATCACACTTCACATTATATATAATACACGTACGCGCGCGAGGGTTAAGATTTTCACTGAGCATCAAAGGCCGAAATCGCAGTCCTAAAAACCTCGAAAAAAAACTGCGACGCCTCGTGAAAAAAACATTAGACCTTTTTCAAATTTCGCAACGGCTCGTTAAAAAAAGGTCTAACCTTTTTGAAATTCCAGAACGGTTTTTTTGAAAAAGCCCTGGGGTTGGAAAACGAAGAAAAAGCGTCGGCGAAACAAAGTGCCATTAAGCGTAAAAAAAATAAAAATGGCAATAATATAGGTGTTGCCCACGAAAACTCGTTTGTTTTATTTAGAACCACTAATGAACACGAATCTTCACTAATATCCATCCGGTCTTAAATGCCCCGCAAGGCATTAGTGTAAATTAGTGCAAATTCGTGGTTACAATAATAAGAGTACAACATCTTTGATGTAAGGATGATTTGTGGACATCTATTTAGAACCACTAATGAACACGAATTTTCACTAATATCCATCCAGTCTTAAATGCCCCGCAAGGCATTAGTGTAAATTAGTGCAAATTCGTGGTTACAATAATAAGAGTACAACATCTTTGATGTAAGGATGATTTGTGGACATCTGCTATATTATTACCATAAAAAAAGCTCGTTGAGAGATCAACGAGCAATACCCAATATATAAATCAAAGATCTAATAACTTTGAACGTGGCGAAAGTAAAAAAAAAAATCGTACAAGCCAAATTTCGGGCACAAAATTTGCGATTTTTCATTAAAATTTGAGAAAACACCGCCTTGACGACGCATCCGCTTGATGAAAAAGGGGCAAAAATGCTGCGTGCATTCAGTGGGCGTTTTTGCCACAAAAAGGAGAGGTCGAAGTGCTACATATCCACTTTTCCAACCCACAATTTTGACTTCAAAAGCGCGCGAAACACGTGTTTTTGCCAAATGAGTTTTACATTTTGCATTTTTTACGTTTTATTGTGATTGCTATTCAAAATTAAATTTCTAACTTTACCGCGGAAATTTCTTATATGTTTAACTTAATATCAAAATCTCAATGAAAAAAATCTACGGTTTCATTGCCTTGATGATGTTGCTCTTCGTGGGCAACGCACAAGCTCAACGTGCTTGGGATAAGGTATCAGAAGAAAGCGTATCAGAGATTAAGACCGACGGTACACTCTACGTGCTCCAAGAAGGTTTTAACACTGGTGGCTGGTCTTCTAATGGTTATCTCAACAGTGGTGCTGATGAAGTTGTTGCAGAAATCAACACTTCATGTGTTTACGAATTCGTTGCTACAGGCGAAGTAAAGGAAGCTGGTGGCGAAGAATTCCCAATTTATGTTTTGAAGAACCTTGAGAACGGTAAGTACCTCCGCGCTTGGAACAACGAAGAAGGTCACTACACTCGTACCCTCAAGAACGCTTTCAAATTTACAGCTCGTAAGGCTAAGGAAGTGGCTCACGACACTCAATTCGCTGAAGGCGAAGAAGGCTGGATCGAGTACTCAAACGCAGTAAGCGCTGACCGTTGTGCTGGTGCTGAAGCAGCTGGTGCATGGGTATTGTGCGATCCTACAGCTCAATACTACATCTCATTCGGTGCTAACCCTGCAACTTGGGGCTACTTCGATACTTCACACTGGTTGATCTATGACGTGAAAGAACGTCCTTTGTCAGACTACGAAAAGTTGAACATCACTTACTCTGAATTGTTCCCTTCTGGTTTGAACGCTGACGACTATCCCGTAGGTACAGAACCTGGTTACATCAACAGCCAAGAACTCGTTGACCAATTCGTAGCTGTCGTAGGTGAAGTTGAAGCTGCACTTTCTAATCCTAACGGTGGTGCTGACTTCGCTGCTTTGCAAGCTAAACTCCTCGAAGTTTACGCAGCAGTAAACGAAGCTCGTATCCAAGTAACTGATGGTTACTACTACTTCCTCTTCCAACGCTCTTCAGACGCTATGTATCAAGACAAGGCGAACGTGAAGGCTACTTCAAGCTGGGCTGCTCCTGCTGAATGGACTAAGGCTGAAGCTAAGTACATCTGGCAAGTGATCACTCCTGCTAAGGGCGAAGCTGGTCGTTACTACCTCCGCAACTTCCAAACTGGTGACTACATGAACAATGCTCCTGGTACATCACAAGCTTGGACAATGATCGCTGACTCTACTTACACAGTTGCATTCCCACGCGTAGAAGGTGCATTCTTCCTCTTGGAAGCTCAAAATGGTAACCTCGGTCACGTAGACGGTGGCTACAACGTGGTAACTTGGAACGACAAGCAAGCTGGTGGTAACCGTTGCTATGTATTCAAGGTAGATCCTTCTGTCGTTGAAGCACTTCAAGCAGAAGTTAAGTTCGAACAAGACAGCTTGGCTATGGCTGCCCTCCTCAAGGAAGCTAACAATGCTAAGGAAGCTTACAAGATTGCTACAGACTGCCAATTCAGCGACGCTTACAACACAGCTGGTCTCGTAACTGAATTCGAAGGTGCTAACGCTACTGAAACTCGCGAAGGTTCACCTGCTTCTGCATTCGACGGCAACCTCACTACTTACTACCACACATCTTGGGACGCTAACGCAGCTCCACAAGACGACTGGCACTGGGTACAAGTTGACTTCGGCAAGGAAGTACAAAACATCTTCATGAAGCTGTCTCAACGTCACAACAACCGTGGTGGTAACCCATCTCGTTACAGTCTCGTAACTTATGCAGAAGGTGAAGACCCAGATGCAATGCAATGGACAGACTCACTCGTATGCAACGATACATTGATCTACGGCTACAGCACTAACTTCGCTGGCAACGTACTCGACAGCACTACTGCTATCGTACGCCTCGACTTGGGCCGTCCTGTTCAAAAGCTCCGTTTCGTAGTACACCGCACTAAGGCTAACCAAATCTTCGGTTTCGGTCCTTGCTGGCACGTATCTGAGCTCCGTTTCTACGAAGATGGTGGTGACAACCCACGCTACAACATGATCTCAGAAGAAGTGAAGGCTGCTCTCGACGCTGCTATCGCTGCTGCTGAAGCTGAAGTTGCTGCAGGTGCTTACACTGAAGAAACTTACAAGGCTCTCGAAGAAGCTATCGAAAACTACTACGAAGCATATCCTGACACTACAAACTTGGGCAACCTCCTCCGCGACGCTGCTGCTCAAGCTGAAGCTGCTGACGAATCTGAAGAAGCTCTCGGTTACTTCCAAAAGGGTGCTGCTGCTGAATTGCTCGCAGTTGTAGAAGAAGTGAAGGCTATCCACGAAGGTGACAAGATCCTGAACAAGGAAGAAATCACTGCTCTCGAAAACAAGATCAAGGACGCTGTTAAGGCATTCTGGGGCAAATTGATCACTCCAGAAGGTGGCAAGTACTATGTCCTCAGATCAGCTACTACTAACGAAAACGTATACGGTTCTGCTATTTACGCTGCTAACTCTGACGTAGATTATCCTATCTACTGGGGTGAAAAGGATGCAGATGCTACTTACCAACTCAACCTCGCTTGGCGTTTGGACAAGAAGGAAGATGGTACATTCTCTCTCTTCAACGTTGGTACAGGTCGCTACCTGAAGAACATCTGTGACGTAGAAGACCTCGACGAAGTTAACTTGTCTAAGGCTCTTACTCAATCAGACGTTCCTTCTTACTTCTCATTCGGTTACGCTGGTACTCCAGGTCAATTCGTAGTTCAAATGGCTGACAGCCGTTACCTCAACACTGACCCAACTCAAGGTTTGCTCGTAAACTGGAACGCTCTCGGTGGTAACTCTAACTTCACATTCGAAGAAATCGAAAGCTTCGAAGATGGTGCTGGCATGAACATGGTTCGCGCTACTGCAGGTGAATACAACATCGTTACATTGCCTTACGCTGTATCTGGTCTTACTGACTGCTACAAGATCGTAGGTCGCATCGGCAACGAACTCCAACTCACTTCATTCGAAGATTCTGAAGTTGTTGAAGCTGGTACTCCATTCATCGCTGACATGACTCAAGCTGACGCTGAAAACAACTTGCTCATGGTTTACTTGACTTCAACTCCTGAAGAACTCGTTTACAACTTCGAAGCTAAGCAAGTTAACGGTCTCGTAGGTGTATTCAACGATACTGAACTCCTTCCTGGCCGCGGTCTCTTCATCGACCAACAAGTAATGCTTTCTGAAGAAGGTGACGTTGCAGCTGCAGGTACTGGTTACCTCTGCGGTGATATCCCCGAAACTGAAGAAGAAGGTGAATTGTCATTCACTCTCCCAGCAGAATTGATCACTGCAATCGGCAACGTAACTATCGAACGCAACGAAGCTAAGGGTGTATACTCTATCACAGGTGTTAAGGTGCGCAACAGCCAAATGACTAAGGGCGCTCTCAAGAACTTGCCTAAGGGTGTTTACATCATCGGTTCTAAGAAGTATATCGTGAAGTAATTTCATTGAAATACTAAATACACTAAGTGCTCGACGCTCCGCGCGTCGGGCACTTTTTTTATCTAACACCCGTGTTTTATGATAGCAATTTATACCGCGAAAAGCCGCACCAGAGAAATAAAATGAAAAAACTGCCCAGCACCGACAGCTGTAGTATTTATGATACTTCGAGAGCGCTGCAACACTACGTTTATCCTCCCCTTATCTACGTTAAAGATGAAGACGGGTTGGTGTACGTTGTATCTTTGCAACATCTCTCACGTACACACGCGCGGGTACATTATATATTATATGCAATGGCATTTGATACCGCAGGGCCTGTACATGAAAAACGCTCTATGACTTATTGTACAAATAATATTTCGCTATAGGTAGCGAAAGGCATTGTCATAACTCGAAGGATACTGCGCATAACTTTAATAATGATTAAAACACAAGTATTGTTGCACGTATTTTACACTTTATAAGGCATATTAACCAACAGGCTGAGCCTGGATTGGGAAAAAGTTTCTAATTTTGCACACGTAAAACTTCTACACACATTTTCCACATTACAATATGACACGACAACTGCTGCTTTGGCTAATTTTCGCCCTTTGCGCTATGACATCACAGGCGCAAATGGTAACAGGTGTCGTGACTGACGAACGCAGTGGCGAGGCGTTGCCTTTTGCCAACGTGGTGTATGATGAACATTTGCACACCAAGACTGATGCCGAGGGACGATTCTCTATCACCCACAAATCGGGCAAACTGGAAATTAGCATGATCGGCTATGAGAGCCAAACGATAGCAACCCCAAACGCCGGCGAATATCAGATCAGGCTGAAGGCGACAGACAATGTGATCAGCGAGGCAGTGGTAACCAGCGAAAAGAAAAAATACTCGCGCAAGAACAATCCTGCCGTGGAACTGATGAAAAAAGTGATCGACGCGAAAAAACAAAGCAACCTGCGCGAACACGACTACTACTCCTACGAAAAATACAACAAGACGGTGTTTGCCTTCAGCGACGTCAACGAGAAATCTTTTGAGGAAGGTTTCCTGAAGCGTTTCCCTTTCCTGAAAGACCACATCGAGGTGTGCAACGAAACCGGCCAACTGATCCTACCAGTATCGGTGGACGAGAGCGTGGTGCGCCATATTTACAGAAAAGATCCCGAGAGCGACAAAACTATCATATTGGCGGAACGCAGCAACGGCGTGAACGAACTGATCAATTCTGGACAAATGCTCAGCACTATGCTCAAGGATATATTTGCCGACGTCAATATTTACGAAGACAAGGTGTATTTGCTACAGCATCAATTCCTCAGTCCCATTGCTACACATGGCGCGATTGGTTTCTACCGCTATTTCATCACCGACACCTTGCTGGTGGATCGCGACTCGTGCTATAAGGTGGACTTCACGCCCAACAATGCACAGGATATCGGATTCTCTGGCTCGCTTTATATTACCAAGGACTCGACATACCGTGTGAAACGCACAGACCTGAGCATCCCGCATCGTTCGAGCGTGAACTTTGTGGACGAAATGCGGATCATACAGCAATTTGAACAATTGGAAAGCGGCGAACAAGTGATGGTGAGCGATGATATGCTGGTGCATTTGAAAATCGTAGACTTCCTGCAAAAAATGCAAGTGAAGCGCACCACCAACTATCGCGAATTTTCCTTCCGACACGTTCCGGCACGTTATTTCAAAGTGATGGGCCAGGAATCTATCGACCCCAAAGCTCACATGCGCGACGAAGCCTATTGGGAGAAACAACGCTCCGAGGAACTCTCGCACAGCGAAAAGGGCATGAAGACTTTCGTGAAACGCCTGCAGGAAATCAAAGCGCTCAAGCCGATTATCTTCGTGGGAAAAGCCTTTATCGAAAATTTCGTTGAGACCAGTACAAATCCGGAGAAGCCTTCGAAAGTAGACATTGGCCCTATCAACACGATCATCACGCACAACTTTGTCAACGGTCTGCGCCTGCGTGCTTCGGCACAGACTACGGCCAATCTGCATCCGCAAATCTTCCTGCGCGGCTATGTGGCTTATGGTTTCCGCGACAATAAATGGATGGGGCTGGGCGAAGCGACTTATTCGTTCAACAAGAAGGGCTATTTGCCACGCGAGTTCCCCGTGAACAATCTCACCTTTACCTACAATCGCGACGTGATGGCGCCGAGCGACAAGTTCCTGCCTACGGACAAGGACAACGTATTCGTGTCCTTCAAATGGCACACCGTGGACCACATGATGTACTACGAATACTACCGCCTGTTGTGGGACCGCGAATGGGCCAACGGCTTGCGATTCAAAGCCCAATTGCGCACGCAAAAGGATGAACCCACGGCGGCCATGTTCTTTCAGTCGCTCGACGGAACAGGGGCACCCTCGCAAGATGCTTCGCTCTACCGCAAACAGCTCCGCACCAGCGACCTCAGCGTAGGCATCACCTATCAACCCGGCGTGACCTGGGTCAACACCAAACAAAGGCGCATCCCCAGCAACCACGATGCGCCCATCTATGGTCTGAGCCACACCAGCGGTATATACGAGCACATGGGACAGAATCATTTCTACCACCTGACCGAAGCTAATCTGTACAAACGATTCCGCTTGGCGTCGTGGGGAAAGATTGATGCCTATCTCAAGGGCGGTGTGCAATGGAGCCAAGTGCCCTACCCTCTGCTCATCATGCCTGCTGCCAACCTGTCGTATATCAAGGAAGATCAAACTTTCGAACTGATCCGCAACATGGAGTTTCTGAACGACCGCTATGCCTCGCTGATGATTGAGTGGGACCTGAGCGGAAAACTCTTCAACCGCATTCCGCTGATCAAAAAGTTGAAGTGGCGTGAATTCCTGGGCTGCAATGTGCTGTGGGGAATGCTTTCGGACAAGAACAACCCCTTCCTCGAGCAAAACCGCACAAATCATCGCCTGTACTACTTCCCAGGTCGCTTCCAGGCCGATGGTTCCTATCAATATTTGTCCCACGTGATGGACCCCAAGGTGCCCTATATCGAGGTCATCGCCGGTATTCACAATATATTCAAGCTGCTCCACATCGAATATGTGCACCGCCTGACCTACACTGACCTGCCCGGCATCGACAAATGGGGTATCCGATTTATGCTACGCGTCAAGTTCTGATGACAAAAAGTCTGACCGCGGCGGCACAAAACGGCTTTTTAGATAGAAATATTTTGCCCTTTCAAAAATAAGGTCTATCTTTGCCCACGATAAACGAGACAACATAAGAATTATATATGAAAGGATTCCTGCCACACTCGGAGGGAGTTCTTTCCATTTTTATGTAATTTTTCAGTAACAACATTAAAAAAACAATAAGTTTACAACTATGGCTTATATGACCCAAGAGGGCTACGACAAGATGGTAGCTCAACTCCGCCACATGGAGTCTGTAGAACGTCCTGCGGCATCTGCTGCGATTGCAGAAGCACGCGACAAGGGAGACCTCTCTGAAAACAGCGAATACGATGCTGCAAAAGAGGCTCAAGCAATGCTCGAAACCAAAATCAACCAATTGAAGTTGGCGATCGCTGAAGCAAAGATCATCGACACCAGCAAATTGAGCAACGACACCGTACAAATCCTCTCAACCGTTGAGATGAAGAACTTGGCCAACAATATGGTCATGAAATATACCATCGTGAGCGAAAGCGAAGCTAACCTGCGCGAAGGTAAGATCTCTTCGACTACACCTATCGCACAAGGTCTGCTCGGCAAGAAGCCTGGCGACGTGGTAGAAGTAAAAATCCCACAAGGCACTATCAAACTCGAAGTGCTCAATATCACTGTATAATCATATACGACATACGGTCTACGACAGGCGGTCCATATCCTGGGCCGCCTGAAGTTTTATCTCGTGAGTAGTATAGATAGTTTAAAAGGTGCCAACCGCACATTTATCCCCTCCACAAGAAGCCAACGAAACAAATAATAAATGGAAAGATCCACTTAAGCTACTCCCATCTCAATTTTATTACTTATCTTTACACCGAGATGTATCCAATAAAGAAAACTATTGGTAACAATCCATCTTGTATAACCTTAAAACAAGACACAATATGACTATTTTCAGCCGAATCATTGCAGGAGAAATTCCTTCGTACAAGTGCGCCGAAGACGACCGCTTCTACGCCTTCCTTGACATCAATCCCGTGACACGAGCACACACCCTGGTCGTACCCAAACAGGAGGTGGACTACCTCTTCGACCTGGACGACGACACACTCAGCGCCATGGTGCTCTTCTCCAAGCGCGTGGCGGCAGCCATCAAGCAGGAATTCCCCTGCAAGAAGGTGGGCATGACCGTACTCGGTCTCGAGGTGAACCACGCTCACATCCACTTGGCTCCACTGCAAAGCGAGATCGACATGGATTTCGGCAAGAAAAAATTGCAACTGCCTGCCGAGGAAATGCAAGACATTGCCGACCGCATCCTCAAGGCTTTCAACGCAGCTAATCCTAAATAAGAATCTTCAACATTTCAACCAAAACTATGTATTTCAAACGTACATTCTCCCTCATACTGGGCCTGTGTGCTCTCACCACATCGGCTCAACACACCATTTGGTTTGACACACCCACCTCGCTCGACGGACGCGAAGTGTGGAAGAAGGCTATCCCCAAGAATGCACCAGCCGACTACAAACCCGTAGATGCCGGTAGCGGATACAACGACGACCGCGAATGGGAACAACGCTCATTGCCCATCGGCAACGGCTCGATCGGCGCTAACGTGATGGGTAGCATCGAAACCGAACGCTTCACGCTGAACGAGAAGACCCTGTGGCGCGGAGGTCCCGGCACAGCCAAGGGGGCACAGCACTATTGGAACATGAACAAGGAATCGGCGCACATCCTGCCCGAAATCCGCCAAGCCTTCACCGACGGCGATTGGAACAAAGCGGCACAGTTGACACAACGCAACTTCAACAGCACCGTGCCCTACGAATCTACTCGCGAGAGCGAATTCCGCTTTGGTTCATACACCACTATGGGTGAACTCTGCGTCGAGACTGGCATCAATCCTCAGTCTGTCACCAATTATCGCCGTGCACTTTCGCTCGACTCTGCCCTGACTCGTGTATCATTCACTTCGGGCAATGTCGACTACCTGCGCGAATCGTTCATCTCCTACCCCGACAATGTCATGGCGGTGCGCTTCAAGGCATCCAAGAAAAATGCTCAACACCTGCACATCACCTATACACCCAATCCCCTCTCTGAAGGCAAGATCCACACCGACGGTAAGTCTACACTCACCTTCGACGGCCGATTGGACAACAACGGCATGCAGTACGTCGTACGCATCCAGGTGAAAGCAAAGGGCGGAAAAGTGGAAGCACACGACGAGCACATCTGCGTAGACGGTTCCGACGAAGTAATTATCCTGTTGACCGCCGACACAGACTACAAGCCCAACTACGATCCCGACTTCAACGACCCCAAAGCCTACGTAGGTGTAGATCCCAACCAGACTACCACTGCATGGATGAAGGGCGCAGCGAAAAAGGGCTGGAAGAAATTGCTCAGCCGTCACCTCAAGGACTATCAACCCTTGTTCCAACGCGTAGACTTCGCACTTGCGGGCAAAGGCAACGACCTGCCTATGGACAAGCGTCTTGAAGCCTATCGCAAAGGCGCCGAAGATCGTGCACTTGAGACGCTCTACTACCAATTCGGCCGTTACCTCCTGATCGCTTCATCTCGTCCCGGCAATTTGCCAGCAAACCTCCAGGGCATTTGGCACAACAACGTGGATGGTCCATGGCGTGTAGACTATCACAACAATATCAATCTGCAGATGAACTACTGGCCTGCACTGACCACCGACTTGGCTGAATGTGCCGAGCCCTTGACAGACTTCATCAAACTGCTCGAAAAGCCTGGTCGCAAGACTGCCAAGGCGTATTGGGGCGCTCGCGGATGGGCTGCAGGTATCTCGGCCAATATCTTTGGTTTCACTGCACCGCTCGAGGGTGCTGATATGTCGTGGAACTACAACCCCATGGCGGCATCATGGCTTGCCACACACCTTTGGGAATACTACGACTTCACACGCGACAAGGATTTCCTACGCGACACCGCCTACCCCTTGATCGTAGGTTGTGCCGAATTTACCGAAGATTTCTTGTGGCGCAAGCCCGATGGCACCCTGACAGCAGCACCTTCGACCTCGCCCGAACATGGTCCTATCGACGAGGGTACAACCTTCACCCACGCCGTAGCACGCGAAATCTTGATTTGCGCGATCAACTCGGCCGAAGTACTGGGTGTAGATGCCGACAAAGTGGCCGTGTGGAAAAAGACACTGGCCGACATCGTGCCCTATAAGATCGGTCGCTACGGACAAATCCTGGAATGGAGCAAAGATATCGATGACCCCAAGGACGAACACCGCCACGTCAATCACCTCTTTGGTCTGCACCCAGGCACCACAATCTCACCCCTGACCACACCAGAATTGGCTGACGCTTCACGCGTCGTACTAAATCACCGCGGCGACGGCGCTACGGGTTGGAGCATGGGTTGGAAATTGAACCAATGGGCACGCCTGCACGACGGCAACCGTTCGTATACGCTCTACGGCAACTTGCTGAAAAATGGTACTGCAGACAATCTGTGGGACATTCACCCACCCTTCCAAATCGATGGTAACTTCGGCGGCACAGCAGGTGTGACCGAAATGCTCCTGCAAAGCCATGCTGGCTGCTTGCACCTCTTGCCCTCGCTCCCCGATGCCTGGGCAGAAGGACACATCAAGGGATTGCGCGCACGTGGCAACTTTGGCATAGATATCGAATGGAAAGGCGGCAAACTGCAAAAGGCTGTGATCCTGTCAGAGTCTGGCGAACCTTGCACCCTGCGCTATGGCGACAAGACACTGCGCCTTGAAACCCAAAAGGGCAAACGCTACACTGTGACTGCAGCAGATTTCAAATAAAAAGCCACTCTGCAAAACGATACTTTCTGTGGAGAAATTCAAAAAAAAGTAGACAAATTTGGAAATCTCCGCAGAAAGTATTACTTTTGCACACGAAAGAAGGACACATCCCCTTTCCTGGACTTGTAGCTCAGTTGGTTAGAGCAACAGACTCATAATCTGGAGGTCCTTGGTTCAAGCCCAAGCTGGTCCACAATACATCTCGAAGCACTTACCCAAAATGGTAGGTGCTTTTTTTTGTTTATATTACTAAGGTGCATCCGACCTCGTACGAAATACCCGATTTTGTCAAAATTTTTCGTATTTTCGAAGAGCGAGAATCGCTTAAAATCCACCGCCAGTATCTTTGGTTGCAAATACGGCACTCTCGCGAGGTTAAAATCCGCTGTTTTTTGTGCGAAAAGTCAAAAAGCCTTAGGTTTTTTAGTGAAGCCTGTGAAAAAGCAGGGCAAAATCCCTATTTTCTGTGCGTCGAAAAAGATGAAAAAGTCAAGGCCCCGTGAAAATTTCGCGACGCCTCGTGAAAAAAACATTAGACCTTTTTTCAACAAAGCCTTGGCTTTTTTTCAAAAGGTCCAATCTCGTCGAAACAATGACTTCTATTTCATCAACAGCGTTTGTCAAAATTTTTCGCATTTTTGAGGTGTTGTTTTTTTCAAGAAAGTAACATCTGTTGTTGCCGCAAACTTATTTCAATTGAAGCTCGTCCAAAAAAGTATGAACAATTCATTTATGATTTATTTTTAAACATTATATTTGCAACATTAATCCACTAAAACAACAGGTCTATGAGACATTGACAGATCAGAGATTCATTAAATAGGAAGCTAATTGAAAACGTTCAAACTAACATCTATAAACAAAATAAGACTATCACATTTATGAAAAAATCACTTTATTTCCTTTTCACATCCATATTTATCATTATCGGATGTAACAGCGGACATAATCCCAATCACACTTCGTTGGTAAATTCAACGGAATCTACTCAAAATACAGAGAATGTGAAAGTCGTATATAATGTTTTACAAAGCTCTGATTTATACTCTGAGCCCAATGAAGCCGCAACAAAATTAATCAATCAAAAGGCAACAAAAGCATTAGGCGAAGTACACTATCTATCCATTGACAAAACTTGCAAGGTCGTTGTCCTTGACAGTAATAATAATTGGAGCAAAATACAAGTCGTCGAACCTGATTGGTTGAATGAGTCGCACATCGGTTGGGTTGAAACAAAAATCCTGCAACATCCCGATGATGTGGAAAAGGACTTGACCACCTATGAAGAAAATAAAGACTATCAAGTTTTATACTCTAAGTATGTCGGAACAACCAATAATATCTATATTCTTCTATTATGGAAAGATTTTGACGAAGATAGATTAGAAAAACTTGCTAATTATATCAAGAGAGAGAAATCACCACAAGAAAATTGCAATATCAACATCTACGACTCAAAAGACATTGTTCACTTAATAGAAAAATACCCTATCAAGGGACAAGAGTACGTAGATGTAGCAGACCACTACGTATATATGCTAACTTTTGACGGGATGGGTTGGTATTATCCTCTCAAAGATGCGTTGTACATAGAGTATGGCGGGAAAAAACCTAAGCAATAAACACACAGCTCTTTCAGTAGGTTTACAGAGAGACTCGAAATAAAACCATTCATTAAAAGTGTATCAAGGCTATCTACCCTTTGATAGTCTTGCTACACTTTTTAACACCCTTCACCTTTGTCAAATCAGCGGAAATGACTAATTTTGCACTCGATTTAAGAATGAGGACAGATTTGGCTGCTTGCAACCTCTCGAAAAAATGCTAAAACGAAGGCGAGATACACACTCGGGTATTTCCCTGCGCTTGCGAAATAAAATAGGTTGTTCCCAGGAAAATCTGTGCACACTGTGCCAGTTTTCGCTGTTCTGATTCTGCCACACCAAAACGACGGTGCGTGCAGTTTTTTCGTATATATAAACCAACAAAATAATAGTATTATGGCATACCTATTTACTTCCGAATCAGTATCTGAAGGACATCCCGACAAAGTGGCGGACCAAATCTCGGACGCCGTTCTCGACGAACTCTTGGCCTACGACCCCAATTCAAAAGTGGCTTGCGAAACGCTCGTGACTACCGGACAGGTGATCGTAGCGGGCGAGGTGAAGACAGAAGCCTTCGCTGATTTGCAAGAAATCGCTCGCCGCACCATCCGTCGTATCGGATATACTAAGGCAGAGTACAAGTTTGATGCAGACAGTTGCGGCGTGTTGAGCGCCATCCACGAACAAAGCGCAGACATCAACCGCGGCGTGGAACGCGAAGACCCCATGAATCAAGGCGCAGGCGACCAAGGTATGATGTTCGGCTATGCCAACAACGAAACCGACATCTATATGCCATTGCCCGTATCACTGGCACACGAAATCCTGATGGTATTGGCTGAAATCCGTCGCGAAGGCAAGCAAATGACTTATCTCCGCCCCGACTCAAAGAGCCAAGTGACTGTGGAATATGATGACAACGGCAAGGCCACTCGTATCGACACCATCGTGGTAAGTACACAGCACGACGAATTTATCACCGCAGCCGAAGCTGGTTCGCAAGAAAAAGCGGACGAAATGATGCTCGATCAAATCCGTCATGATGTGATCTCAATCCTTATCCCCCGCTTGATTCGCGAACGTGTGAATACTCCTGAAATCAAGGCATTGTTTGACAAGGGTGCGATCAAATATTTCGTCAATCCTACTGGCAAATTCGTCATCGGAGGTCCTCACGGCGACACCGGACTGACTGGCCGCAAGATCATCGTAGATACCTACGGCGGTAAGGGCGCACACGGCGGTGGCGCATTCTCGGGCAAGGATCCCTCGAAGGTGGACCGCTCGGCAGCCTATGCAGCGCGCCATATTGCTAAGAATATGGTAGCAGCCGGCGTGGCAGATGAAATGCTCGTACAGTTGAGCTATGCTATCGGCGTAGCAGAACCTATCTCTGTATTCGTTGACACCTATGGCAAGAGCCACACCACGCTGAGCGACGGCGAAATCGCAAAGAAGATTCAGGAAATTTTTGACCTGCGCCCCCGCGCTATCGAAGAGCGCCTGAAACTGCGCACACCAATCTACGAAGAAACTGCAAGCTATGGTCATATGGGACGCGAACCTAAGGTCGTGACCAAGACATTCTCGGCTCGTGGCATGGAAACCAAGGAAATCGAAGTAGAACTCTTCACTTGGGAAAAATTGGACTACGTAGAAACTATCCAGGAAGCTTTCAAGGGTCTTTTGAAGTAAGGTTATTTCCCCAAAAGGCCAACCTGCTTAGCAAAAGGTCAAATGTACGCAGAGCATCCTCAGTCCTACTACACCACACACTCCATATTATATAATATATGTATATCACAGTCTATGCCGCATCAAGCGGACAAGTATCACAAGTATACACCGACGCTGCCCGCAGCCTTGGCGAAGCGATCGCCAAGCGCGGACATGCGCTGATCAATGGGGCCGGACGCACAGGCCTTATGGCTGCGACGACCAATGGTTGTCTTGATGCTGGCGGCCAAGCTGTCGGCATCATTCCCCAATTCATGATCGAACAAGAATGGGAGCACAAGGGCATGTCGCAGTTGATCATTACGCCCGATATGCACCATCGCAAGTCCAAGATGGCAGAAATGTCGGACGCTTGTATTGCCTTGCCCGGAGGTGTAGGCACCCTGGAGGAACTGCTCGAGATCATCACCTGGAAACAGTTAGGCCTGTATCTCAAACCTATTGTCATTCTCAACACGAATGGATACTTTGATGCCCTGTTGTCTCAACTGGAACGTGCTTTGACAGAGAACTTCATGCGCGATCTGCATCGAGATATTTGGCAGGTAGCTCACACTGCCGACGAAGCAGTACGTCTGTGCGAAGAAACGCCTCTTTGGGATGCTAATATTAGAAAATTGGCTGCGCTTTAAGGCTCATTTTTTCGACAAAAACTGCGATTTCATCGTTAAAATCACTCCCTCGTTCTATTTTCTCCGACTAATATGTTTTCATCCGACTCTATCATAGTTTCAACCCCTGTATTGCAACAACCCGCCGAGGTCGTGGTGCAAGGAGAAAAGGCTATTGATACGCCAGCCGTAGTCAAGGAAACTGTAGGACAAGTCAAGGAAACTGTAGGAAAGACCAAGGAGAAAAACGCAACAACCAGCGACAGCACAGCTAAGAGCAAAGTCAGAGAGAAACAGGTCTCGCCCACACCAGAACAGACAAGTGTGCAAACAGACAGCACCTCGTTCGCCGCACAAGTAGCGACCGACTCACTTGTCCAAACAGCAGAGGTAAAATATCAGCCCGCCCCTATCGTATGGCAGGACTTTGTTGATGGCTACGTTGACAATAATCTGCTCGGTCGAAGCGTTTTTCAAAAAGACAGCACCTCGGGCAAAATATACATAGATAAATCCGTCTGGAGAGACAGGATCGCCGGAGAATCTCAACCCTATTTACTACGCACCGACGACGGCGTGGCAGGTGCTCTGTTGCTATTATTCATCTCCTGCCTTATGATTGCCGTATATGCCAAAAGATATTTAGGCAATACCATCAAGCATTTCTTTGAAAAGAAACGACACAACACGATCTTTGAGGATAGCGACGATACCCAAATGCGCGGACGAAGTTTGTTAGTCCTACAAGCGGCAGTAGCTTTGGGAATTTTACTGTTCAACCACTTTCATGCCGATACACTCAGTAGTTTAGAGCGCATACCTACGTTGATTTTGTTAGGAGCAAACATTGCTATTTGCTACATCTTGCTTTTAGGCAAAATATTCATCTATAATAGCGTCAACCGCACACTATTTTCTCCCGAGCAAAGGAGGAGTTGGCACGAAGGTTACGTATTGATATTAATGTGCGCCGGTTTGCTGCTCATGCCCGTAGCAATTTTATCCCTATATTCACAGATAGACGTAAATACACAACTGCGTTTTGTCATTTTAATAGGCATATTTTGTGAAATCTTACTGTTTTACAAGACTTTTCGAACATTTTTCAACAACGGTTTAGGTTATCTGCATTTAATTTTGTACTTTTGCGCACTCGAAATCACCCCTTATCTCATTTTATGGAGTATTTCGACGTATACCAATCAGATAATAATAGATTTGTAGAAACACGAAAACATAAACTTTAGGCTATGATCAAGAAAATTCTCGTTTCGCAGCCCAAACCCGCGTCTGACAAGTCGCCATACTTTGAAATAGAAAAAAAACACGGCGTGGAATTGGTATTTCACCCCTTTGTCAAGGTAGAAGGTTTGAGCGCCCGCGAGTTTCGCCAACAACGCGTACAAATCCTTGACCACACAGCGGTAGTATTCAACTCCAAGCACGCCATAGACCACTTCTTTAATCTGTGCAAGGAGCTCCGCGTCACAATCCCCGAAGACATGAAATACTTCGGTCTGTCCGAGGCTATCGTATTGTACATCCAGAACTACGTACAATACCGCAAACGCAAAGTATTCTTTGCCGAAAGCGGGAAATGGGAAGACTTGGTACAAATCATGGCTAAGCACAAAACGGAAAACTACCTTTTCCCACAAAGTGATGTACACTCAGACGAAGTTCACCAAATGCTCGAAGCTAAGAAACTGAAGCATACTGAATGCGTGATGTATCGCACGGTGAGCAACGATTTGCCCACGGACAAGCCTCTCGACTTTGACATGGTCGTACTCTTTACTCCTGCCGGCGTAGACTCTTTGCTGAAAAATATTCCCGACTTCAAGGATAGAAACATCAAGTTGGCTTGCTATGGAAAGGCGACTGCCAAGGCAATACAAGACGCAGGTTTGCCATTAGAACTTGAAGCGCCACTCGTAAAAGCGCCAAGCATCACAGGTTCGCTTAGTCTTTATCTCGAAGAGAACAACAAGTAATATTTACATCATATAGCGAAGTAAACAAGGCGCTACTTGTTCACTTCGCTCTTTTTTTAATACATTCGATTAGTAATCATCTGTGCAGAGCACCTCACCTTTATGACCGAACTTCACACCTCAGAAACAGGACATATCGCCCCCTTGACACGACACACCTTTGGCAAGGAAGAGCATCTCTATTTGCGCAACGATATTGAATCATTGTTCAGCGCAGGCAGTAAGTCCGTCAACATCTTTCCTATTCGCGCAGTATACCGCTTGGAGCAAGGAGCGCGAGAGCATAGTGTGAAGGTGATGGTGAGTGTATCCAAGCGCAGACTGCGCCATGCCGTGGACCGCAACCGTGCCAAGCGTCAAATGCGCGAAGCCTATCGATTGCAGAAGGAATACCTCGTCAATGCCGTACCAGAAGGATATTGTCTGAACGTAGGTTTCATTTGGTTGCCCTCTCTGCCTCTGAATTCGCCAATAGTGCACCAAACTATCCAGAAACTGATGCTGAGAATTGGCGAAAACATTCGCAAGACGACAGGTGATGCGTCAGCTCTATAAAAACAGATATTTTTGACTGAGCCGCGGCAAAATCCTACGACAAATCACCTGGTCGAAAAAAGATAAGACCTTTTTTTCAACTAGGCGTCGCGAAATTTAAAAAAGGTTAGACTTTTTTTCAACGAGACGTCGCGAAGTTTTTACACTCAAAACAGCCCTTTTCATCGAGCAAAATTTCATCTCCACACAGTATTGAGCATGAAACGCCTTATTCAATATATTTCCAACGGTTTCACCGCAATTTTGATACTTCCGATACGCTTTTATCGCAAGTATATTTCTCCGCTCACACCACCGGCGTGTCGTTTCACCCCGACGTGTTCTCAGTATGCCATCGAAGCATTGCAAAAGCACGGACCTATCAAAGGGTTTTACCTGGCCGTAAGACGCGTCCTGCGCTGCCACCCCTGGGGCGGACATGGCTACGATCCCGTACCATAAACCAGCACCTACTGTCCCGTGAAGCACATCGACTATCACACACACGACCCCCGCGTAGCACCAGGCAGCGCCATTATCAACCTGCCCCTCGACACAGTGCTACACCCCGAGACGTTCCAGCCACAAGCCGGGGCACTTTATTCTGTAGGGGTACACCCATGGTGGACAGAGAAGGATACAGAGCAATTGCTCGACGGTGTAGAAAAATTAGCCCAGCATCCACAAGTTGTCGCTATTGGAGAGTGCGGTTTAGACCCCCTCAAAGGCGCTACAATAGAACGGCAAATAGAGATTTTGAGACACCAATTGCTATTAGCAGAACGCGTCGAAAAACCCGTCACTCTGCACATCGTTCGTGCATTTCACCTCATACTGTCCCTATGCCGCGAAATTTGCCCCAAACAACGCTGGGTGATTCACGGATTTCGGGGCAAGCCCACTTTGGCTCAGCAACTGCTCGACGCTGGCTTTGATTTAAGTTTTGGCCAACGTTACAATGCCGACAGTTATCGCTTGACACCCGACGACAGAAAGCACCATGAAACAGACAGCGAGGAGCCATTTAATCCATCAAAGGAACCATTTTAGCCCATTAGGCGAAGTATCTTTGCCCCTAAGGCTCTGCAAGTAAAAAAAAGGCTTAAAAAGTATTGTCATCTCGCAATAAATTTGTACCTTTGTTTGCTGTAAGACTATACTTCAGAATTAGAAATTTAAGACTAAGATATGGAAGAAATCGAAAAGAATGGCGCAGCCTATTCTGCCAGTAACATCCAAGTACTTGAAGGCTTAGAAGCAGTTCGCAAACGCCCCGCGATGTACATCGGCGACATCAGCGAAAAGGGTTTGCACCACTTGGTTTATGAAACCGTGGACAACTCAATCGACGAAGCTTTGGCGGGATACTGTACCAATATCGAAGTAACAATCTGCGAGGATAACTCCATCATCGTTCAGGACAACGGTCGCGGTATCCCCGTGGACATTCACCCCAAGGAAAACCGCTCGGCTTTGGAAGTCGTAATGACTGTGCTCCACGCCGGTGGTAAATTTGACAAGGGTTCGTACAAGGTATCCGGCGGTTTGCACGGTGTGGGTGTATCTTGTGTGAACGCATTGTCTAAGAAGATGATTTCGCAAGTATTCCGCGATGGTAAGATCTACCAACAAGAATACGCAACAGGTCATCCACAATACGCAGTAAAGGTGGTCGGCGAGACAGAACTACGCGGTACACGCCAACAATTCTGGCCCGACGGCGAAATCTTTACCACCACAACCTACAAGTACGACATCCTGGCCAACAGAATGCGCGAATTGGCATACCTCAACGCTGGTATCACTATCACACTGACCGACTTGCGCAAGGATGAAGAAGGCAATATCCGCCAAGATACTTTCTATAGCGAACATGGTCTGCAGGAATTTGTACGCCACATAGATTCGTCTCGCACACACCTGTTTGATGATGTAATCTACCTGAATACAGAAAAGAATGGCATGCCTATCGAGTGCGCTATTATGTACAATACTTCGTACAGCGAAAACCTTCACTCGTATGTCAACAATATCAATACCATCGAAGGTGGTACACACTTGGCAGGTTTCCGTATGGCGGTCACTCGCGTATTAAAGAAATATGCAGAAGAAACCGCTGCTAAGCAATTGGAGAAAGCTAAGGTAGAAATCACTGGCGAAGACTTCCGCGAAGGTCTCACTGCTGTAATTTCTGTCAAGGTAGCCGAGCCACAATTTGAGGGACAAACCAAGACAAAGTTGGGTAACAGCGAAGCAACAGGCGCCGTGAACCAAGCCGTGGGCGAAGCATTGACCTACTACCTGGAAGAACATCCAAAGGAAGCAAAGCTCATCGTCGACAAGGTAATCCTGGCTGCAACAGCACGTGTAGCAGCAAGAAAAGCGCGCGAAAGTGTACAACGCAAGAGCCCATTGACAGGTGGCGGCCTCCCAGGCAAATTGGCCGACTGCTCATCTAAGGTACCCGAAGAATGCGAATTATTCCTCGTCGAAGGGGACTCTGCGGGTGGTTCTGCTAAGCAAGGCCGCAGCCGCGCTACACAAGCTATTCTGCCCCTCCGCGGTAAGATCCTGAACGTAGAAAAGGCGATGTGGCACAAGGCATTCGAAAGCGACGAAGTCAACAATATCATCCAGGCTATGGGTATCCGCTTTGGTGTGGATAGCGAAGATAGCAAGGAGGCTAATATCGAAAAACTGCGCTATCACAAGATCATCATCATGGCCGATGCCGACGTCGATGGTCAGCATATCGCAACATTGATCATGACCCTTTTCTACCGCTACTTCCCTAAGGTAATCCAAGAAGGCCACCTCTTTATCGCCATGCCTCCACTCTACAAGTGCAAAAAGGGTAAAATCGAAGAATACTGCTATGACGACGCAGAACGTCTGAATTTCATTGAAAAATACGGTGATGGTTCAGAATCGGGTATTCAGACTCAACGCTACAAAGGTCTTGGTGAAATGATGCCTGCGCAACTTTGGGAAACCACAATGTGCCCTGAGACACGTATGCTCAAACAAGTAACTATCGAAAATGCAGCAGAAGCAGACTATATCTTCTCGATGTTGATGGGCGACGACGTAGGCCCACGTCGCGAATTTATCGAACGCAATGCTACCTACGCACAAATCGACGCATAACTCGATCAAATCTTACAACACACATCATAGCCGTCCGAGCAATACCTACCAGGTTGACTCGGACGGTTTATTTATACGCATGAAAATATTTTTTTGTTTTTTCACCTGTATTCAGACCCTCAATATACACAGATGTTTCCAGATATTTGCTGACCCATTTTTAAGCCCCCTAATCCACGCTAAAGATGAAAGCAGATATAACGGTATCGTATCTTTGCACTGAAATCTCACACGTACGCGGGTACCTATTTATATAAGGGGTTCGCAGTCGGGCACAGGATTTCAAGTGATCTTTGACTTAATGCACAATTAGCATAAAAAATACTGGCAAAACAGAAGAACTACGCAGATAAACTCCGCAGCATCAGCAAAAAAAGCAAAGAGAATTTGCACACGCACACTCTTTTCCGTATTTTTGCAATATCAACCGCGTTGTGTATACAATACATCCTGCTTAAAAATATAAAGACATGAAAATCGCACTCATTGGTTACGGAAAAATGGGCCATATCATCGAAGAAATCGCCCTGAGCCGTGGACACGAAATAGTTTCAATCATAGACGTCAACAATCAGGAGGACTTCGAATCAGAAGCCTTCAAAAGCGCTCAGGTAGCTATCGAATTTACCACACCTACGGCAGCGTTCAACAATTACAAACGCGCATTTGCAGCAGGTGTTAAAGTGGTGAGCGGTTCGACTGGTTGGAAGGAACAGCACGATGCCGAAGTGCGCCGTTTGTGCCAGGAAGAAGGCAACACCCTCTTTTGGGCGTCAAACTTTTCACTCGGCGTAGCCATCTTTGGCGAAGTCAATAAGTATTTGGCAAAGATCATGAACAAATTTGCCGAATACGATGTCACAATGGTCGAAACTCACCACATCCACAAACTGGATGCGCCAAGTGGAACTGCCATCACCCTGGGCGAACAAATTTGCGATAATCTGGACCGCAAGACTGGCTGGATAAAGGGTCAGGTGCAAAATCCAGATGGCAGCATCGACGGCAGCCAAGAGCACGACAAAAACTTGCTGCGCATTGATGCCGTACGCGAAGGCGAAGTGCCAGGTATTCACACCGTAACCTACGACTCACCCGCCGACCTCATCAGCATCACACACAGCGCCTACAACCGCCGAGGATTTGCACTCGGTGCAGTGCTCGCTGCCGAATTTACAGCTAATCACAGTGGATTGCTCGGCATCGACGACATGATGGGCGAAATTATCAAGTAGTAGCTAAATAGACGCTATAAATCTTTTAAAAAAGCACAAGTAAAAAGATATGCAAGAAGAAAAAAAGTCCGGTTTCATCGCAGAAAACACAGATAATGCGAAGGAGAAGAAAGGCATGAAACCCTTTTACAAATTTGCCATATATTGCGCACTCTACCTCCTCTTTCTCTTGTGGGTAGGCAGTTGGTGGGGACTCATCGTCGTTCCATTTATCTATGACGCCTGCGTATCAAAGAAAATCAAGTGGACCTGGTGGAAAAACAGCAAAAACGGCACAATACGCGCCGTGATGAGTTGGGTAGACGCCATTGTCTTTGCGCTCGTTGCCGTATACTTTATCAATCAATTCTTCTTCCAGAATTTTGTAATTCCCTCTTCATCACTCGAAAAGAGTCTGTTGACGGGCGACTACCTTTTGGTGTCAAAATTAAGTTACGGTCCACGCATCCCACAAACCCCTTTAACTATGCCTTTGACTCAGCACACATTGCCGTTATTAAACTGCAAGAGTTATTTGGAACGCCCCCATTGGGAATATCGTCGCGTGAAAGGTTTGGGCAAAGTAGAACTGAATAACATCGTAGTCTTCAACTACCCCTCGGGAGACACCGTGGCACTGGCACCCCAATATCAAGCACGAGATTTCTACGGCATGGCATACGAGATCGGACGTATGATACATCTCAACACACATGGTACATTACCCACGCCCAAGGACTCGACCGCGCTTGGCTATCGCGAAATGTATGCTCAACTCTACACTTTGGGCAAACAATATATGCAGGAAAATGTCGATGAATTCGGCGAAATCACCAATAGACCTACCGACCGCCGCGAGAATTATGTGAAGCGCTGCGTAGGTATGCCCGGTCAAACCCTGCGCATCCAAAACGATACTATATATCTGGACGGAAAGCCCAACGCTGAGCCCGAATTTGTACAATATAGATACAACGCACAGTTCGTCGGATATCTGGACGACGAGACAAAACGTGAATTAGGCATCACCAACGAAGAACTGGAATACGTATCGGCTGGCGCAGGATTCCCGATGACTCATCAAGTCAAAGCAGAACTTATCGCTCGCGGTATCATTGCACCAAATCCCGAACGTGCACCAGTGGCTAGTGGTGACGAACTCTATCCGCTGAATATGAAAAAAGATTGGACGACCTCGAATTATGGCGGAAAAGAAGGTATTTGGATTCCAAAGAAAGGTGAAAGCATCAAATTAACCTTGGAAAATCTGCCAATCTACGAACGTTGTATCACTGCATACGAAGGCAATTCACTCGATATTAAGGACGGCAAAATCTGCATTAATGAACAGGCCACCGATAGTTATACTTTCCAGTTGGACTACTACTGGATGATGGGCGACAACCGTGACAATTCTGCTGACTCTCGTTTCTGGGGATTTGTACCCGAAGACCACATCGTGGGCAAACCTCTCTTCGTATGGCTTTCGCTTAACCCCGACTATTCACTGACAGACGGAAAAATCCGATGGAACCGCTTCTTTAAGTGGGTAGACAATATAAAATAATCCAACCCACACTGAGACAATGGTAACTGTAAAAAGATATTTCAAAGGTATACGCAAACCTGGCTGCGCCAAGAATTTGTGGAATTTCCTACTGGCCGTCATTATCGTAGGCGTATTGTTGCTCGTCGTACGCGGCTTTTTCTACACTCAAGTGTCTGTTGCCGCAGGAACTTTGCATCCCACCCTGATCGGCGGAGACCGTGTTTTGGTAAATCGAACAGCCTATGGTATCCGTCTGCCTTTTATGTATCGCGTACCACAACAGCACATTGCACCCAAAGCACCACAAAAAGGCGAATGGTGTATCATCGAAGTCCCAGAACAGAGCGGAGTGTTTGTTTTGGAAAAGATCACAGCACTGCCAGGAGATGTTGTTGAAATTCAGGGGAAGGAAGCCAGCACCAAATGCCTTGAAGCCGGCACATATGCTACAGAAAATCACATTATCCAGCACCGGCACCTGATTGGACGTCCAGTCTGTGTGACCTATTCTATTGACGACAAAAAAGAATTTGCACATCGTCTGCGTACAGACCGTTTCTTTTTATTAGTACCATGAATCCCGTACTCTTGACTTCGGCATACTTGCCACCTATTCAATATTTTTCAAAAATATATAGTGCTCCGCGCATTTATATGGAGACTCACGAGCACTATGTCAAGCAGACCTATCGCAATCGTGCCTTGATCTCAGGACCAAACGGCGTGCAGGCGCTCACCATTCCCGTGGAGCATGAATATAGCAAGCGTCCCGCCACACGAGACATTCGCCTAAGCGATCATGGCAACTGGCAACACCTACACCGCAACGCCTTGCAAAGCGCATACGAGGGAAGTCCATATTTCGAGTACTATGCAGACGATATCCTGCCCATATACGATCATGGACATCAGTTTTTGATCGATTTCAACGAGGATTTTCTGCATACGGTCTGTGATTTGCTTAATATGAAACCAAATGTCGTAAAAACCGAAGCATACGCCGATGCTTTGGCATTAGGCGCAGAGGATTTTCGGGAGGTAATTCGTCCAAAAATCCCCCATTCCATCGACAAAACCTTTCATCCTGTAGAATATTATCAAGTCTTCCGCCAAAAACATGGTTTTCTGGAAAATCTCAGCATAATAGATTTACTCTTTAATATGGGGCCTGAATCCAGATTAGTATTGCGTGATTGCGTGATCGAAAGTAATATCTGATCCCATGCAGGATCTGATATTACTTTCTTTTTTTATTCTTTTAATTATACTAAGGAAATTCATTTTTTATCAAATGCCCTTTTATAAAAGGCAATTGGCCTATAAAATGTGACTACTTGCCGTAAAAATTCGCAAAAGGTTTAATTTTTGCATAAAAAACCTTATATTTGCAAACTCAAATATCATAAAATCTGTATCTTTAAATAAAAACACAACACTATAAACTCTATGAAAAAAATTATTACTCTTACACTCATGCTGTGCTTTGCGCTATGCACTTGGGCGCAAACTTCGGCAACCTCGGCATTGCCTTTGCCTATGGGCGATGTGTCTTATTCGTTCTCGGATGCTTCGGGATACAAGACGGTATATTATACCTACACGGCATCAAGTTCGTACGACGAATTGCTGACTTTGACCTACACCACTGCCAATCGTGTGACTTTCACTATTACGGACAAGATCACAGGCTCACGTTATACAACCATTACAGGAAACTCTGGTTGCATCAATATGCTGGCTTTGGAAAAGGGCAAGTCTATCGTCATTGAGGTGAAGAGATACAATGACAACAAGATCCAATTTACAGCCGAAACTACAAAAATAGACTTGGCTGCAGGACAAAGTTGTAATTATCCCGTAGAAATCATCGACAACAAGAAATTCTATGTGACCAAGAATGCCAACTATTCTCCTTGCTACCTTTCTTATACAGCGACCAAGAGCGGTACATTGAGTATGTTGACCTACAATTCTATCTCGGGTCTCACCGTTCAGGAAGGTTGCAATGGCAATCCAGTGAAACTCTCTGTTTCGCAAAATGCAGACTACTCAAACAGCATTTCAACACCAGTCGTGGCAGGAAAGACCTACATCTTCTCGGGTACATGCTACGGATCGGTGGTCGGCACTGCTGAATTGATGGAAATGGAAATCGGTAAGACTTGCGATGCTCCTTATGACGCTGTTGCAAAAGGCAATGTCTTGCCAGCAGGTGCTGGCGAGTACTGGTATGCTTACACACCAAGCCAGGATGGTTACTTGTGCCTGACTTCATCTCAGACCAACTTCAACGGTTCGGTTAAGTTCGTGAGAAACTGTACTGCAACAATACCTTTGTATGAAGCAAGCGGTTACCTTGGTGCTCGTTTGAGCGTAGAAGCCAACCGCGTGTACCTCTTCTGTATCAAGAAAGAGTCAAGCACCGCTTCCAGCCAGACTTTTGACCTCAGCATCGAAGGCGAAAAGCCCGGCGACACCTTCGCTAATCCTATCGAAATCACAGCTGGCACCCACAATACACCTATCTATAAGGGAAAGGTTTATTATAAGCTGACTGTGCCTGCACAAAATAGCTTCGTGACTATCGAAAGCAACCAGAAATTCAAAAACGAGAAGACCCGCATGGAACTCTTCTCTATCGAATATTCAGCTATCCCCTTGGCTGAAGGCGTCAACAAGATCTTGCACGAAGCAAAGGCAAACGACGAGTATATCCTCGCTTGGTATTGCGAAGAAGAAACGAACAAATTCCCATTCACCGTAAACTATAAACCTATTGAACAGGGAGAAGTAAAGGAAAATCCTATCATCGCAAAATTGGGTGAGAATGAGGTGACAGAAGGTCAGACCACACGTTTCTACCTCCACACCATGAGCGTGAATGGTCTTATGATGGTCAATGTGCCCGACACTGATGTGAAAGTAGAATTCTTCACAGGAAATGGCGAAAATGCACACTATGCAATGCCCGACGGCAACCTCTACAAGAAGGAAGGAAACTACGGCGAAAAGGTATTGATCAAACTTTCTAATTTGACCAAGGCGACAAAACTCAATATCCACGAACGCGGATATATCGATGGCGAGACATGTGGTTTGGCTCACGACACAGAAGGTGGTCAGGTGAAACTCGATGCCGCTTCGGGCAGTCACTGGTATCGCTACACTGTGCCTCACGACGGCGTATTGACTATCGCTACAGATATCGAAAAGCAAACATATATCGAACAAGCTATAGCACACAGCGGTCTCTATTACCGTCCTGGCAACTGTGCAGAAGACCAAGTAACTATCCCCTATAGCAGTACGACAGCACATCCATACTATAAGGATATTATGGTGAAGAAGGGCGACATCTTCCTTGTCAACGTTGTTACACTCGAGCCACAACAAGACAAGTCGCTCTATCTGCAAATGCGCGACTATCGTGAAGGCGAATGCCCTGAATTGGCTCTGCCATTGGAACTTGGTAGCAACGTCCTCGTAGACGCAACACCCGAATTCCCCAAGTGGTACTACATCAATTTGGAACCAGGTTTGTTCAAGGTAACTTCTGCTTCTGCAACTGATTATTTCGCTTGCGAGTTGTATCATTCAGACAATACCGATTATCAGCTCACCGAGTCTCAAGCAATGTTGGATAACGGTTTGTATGAATTGCGCTACAATATCAATGAAGAAGCGAGATATTATCTGAGATTTACCTTCTCTTGGGATGAAACTTGCGTATTGGTCGAAGGTAGCATCGCTACTGGAATAGATACTCTGCCTGTCGCTGGCGAAAAGTCAATTAGCCTCAACGGTCGCACATTGCAATCTACAACCACTGCAACAGTATACGACATGAGCGGCAAGGTGGTTGGTCGCCTCGGCGGTAATGCTATGCAGGGTGTCACTTTGGATCGTGGCGTTTATGTAGTGAAGACTGCTGGCGAAACTTTGAAAGTTTTGGTAAAATAAAGACATAGGTCTTAGCCTCCATAATTTGTGCTGTACTTTCCCTGAACATTTAGGAAAGTACAGCACTTTTTTTGTATCCCAATCACACCTTTTTTACAGCACAAAATGTGGTGTAAAATTTTCGCGACGCCTCGTTGAAAAAAGGTCTAATGTTTTTAAAAAAAAGTCTAACCTTTTTCAAAAAAGGCCTAACCTTTTTTTGACTCCCTAAAATCCCGTCAAAAGGAGCTAAGGTATAAGAATGACAAGAACTATAAAAAAAAATCAACAAATTTGTTGCAGATTTTCCCCTTTCAAACCCTAAATTCTGTGAAAATAGAGTAACTTTGCCACATTATAGACAACAGAAACAACGAAATACGCCAAAAGCTATGGAATATAACTTTAGAGAAATCGAGCAAAAGTGGCGCCGCATCTGGGCCGAACAACAAACCTACAAGGTAGAGACTGATGAAAACAAGGAGAAGTTTTATGTCCTCAACATGTTCCCCTATCCATCGGGAGCAGGACTTCACGTAGGTCACCCCTTGGGCTATATCGCTTCGGATATCTATGCGCGCTACAAGCGTTTGCAAGGTTTCAACGTGCTCAACCCAATGGGCTACGACGCCTATGGTCTGCCCGCCGAACAGTATGCTATCGAAACCGGACAGCACCCTGCTATCACGACCGAAACGAATATCAATCGCTATCGTGAACAATTGGACAAAATAGGTTTCTCGTTCGACTGGAACCGCGAGATCCGCACTTGCGACGCTGAATATTATCACTGGACGCAATGGGCTTTCCAGGAAATGTTCAACTCCTACTACTGCAATGCCTGCCAAAAGGCGCAACCTATCCAAAACCTTGTGGCACACTTCGCCGCACAGGGTACAGCTGGACTCGACGTGGCTTGCTCGGAAGAACTGCAATTCACCGCAGACGAGTGGAACGCGATGTCAGACGTTGACCAACAAAAAGTCCTGATGAACTATCGCATCGCATACCTGGGCGAAACGATGGTAAACTGGTGCCCTGTGCTCGGTACCGTTCTGGCCAACGATGAAGTAGTGGACGGCGTGAGCGAACGCGGCGGACACCCCGTAGAACAAAAGAAGATGAAGCAATGGTGCCTGCGTGTGTCTGCATATGCTGGCAGATTGCTCAACTCACTCAATACATTGGATTGGTCGGATTCGATCAAGGAAACACAACGCAACTGGATCGGCCGCTCGGAAGGTACAGAAATGCAATTCCGCGTGAAGGATAGCGACGTAGAGTTCACTATCTTCACCACCCGCGCCGATACGATCTTCGGTGTAACCTTTATGGTGCTCGCACCCGAGAGCGAATTGGTAGCACAACTCACTACCGACGCACAACGCGCCGAAGTAGAGGCCTACCTCGACGCTACAAAGAAGCGCACTGAGCGCGAACGTATCGCAGACCGCCGCGTGACTGGTGTATTCAGCGGTTCGTACGCCGTAAATCCTTTCACTGGCCAGGAAATCCCCGTTTGGATCTCAGACTATGTACTCGCAGGCTACGGTACCGGTGCTATTATGGCCGTGCCCGCTCACGACTCTCGCGACTACGCTTTCGCTCGTCACTTTGACCTCCCTATCATCCCATTGATCGAGGGTGCTGATGTGTCAGAAGAAAGTTTCGATGCAAAGGAAGGCATCGTGATGAACTCGCCCGTAGCTGGCGTAGAAACTCGCGGCGGATTCTCGCTCAACGGTCTGACTGTGACTGAAGCCATCGCCGCTACCAAGAAATTTGTGACCGAACAAGGTATGGGACGTGTGAAGGTAAACTACCGCCTCCGCGATGCGATCTTCTCACGTCAAAGATACTGGGGCGAACCCTTCCCTGTATACTATAAAGACGGCATGCCACAGATGGTACCCGCCGACTGCTTGCCCCTCTGTCTGCCCGAAGTGACCAAGTTCCTGCCTACAGAAACAGGCGAACCTCCCCTTGGCAACGCTACACGTTGGGCATGGGACACAGAAAAGCACGAAGTGGTGGACAATGCTTTGATCAATCACAAGACGGTATTCCCTCTCGAACTCAACACTATGCCTGGTTTCGCGGGATCTTCGGCTTATTACCTCCGCTATATGGATCCTCGCAACCACGAAGCACTCGTAGGCGACAAGGCAGGTGCTTATTGGAAGAATGTAGACCTCTATGTCGGCGGTTCAGAACATGCTACGGGCCACCTTATTTATAGTCGCTTCTGGAATAAGTTCTTGTTCGATTTGGGCGTATCCCGTTCAGAAGAACCCTTCCAAAAGTTGGTCAACCAAGGTATGATCCAAGGTCGTTCGAACTTCGTGTATCGCATCAAGGACACCAATACATTCGTATCACTTGGTTTGAAGGATCAATATGAGACTACGCAGCACAATGTCGACGTGAATATCGTCAGCAACGACGTACTCGACACAGAAGCCTTCAAGGCATGGCGCCAGGAATTTGCCAACGCTGAATTTATCCTTGAGGACGGCAAATATATCTGCGGCAATGCTGTAGAGAAAATGTCGAAGTCTAAACACAACGTAGTCAATCCCGATATGATCGTAGAGAAATATGGTGCAGATACTTTGCGCCTGTACGAAATGTTCCTTGGTCCTATCAACCAAAGTAAACCTTGGGACTCAAACGGTATTGATGGTTCGTTCCGCTTCCTGAGAAGATTGTGGAACCTCTACTTCGACAAGAACGATGCGTTCTGTGTGACCGACGAAGCGCCTACAAAGGACAACTTGAAGACACTGCACAAGTTGATCAAGAAGGTATCGGAAGATATCGAGGACTTCTCGTACAACACAGCCGTACCAGCCTTCATGATTGCCGTTGGCGAATTAGCACAACAAAAGTGTCAGAGCCGCCAGATACTCGAAACGTTGGCCGTACTCGTTGCACCATTCACACCATTCGTAGCCGAAGAATTGTGGGAAAAGTTGGGCCACGCAGAAACCGTATTCAATGCGCAATGGCCTGAGTTCTGCGAAGAACACCTGAAGGAAGACACTGTCACACTCGGTATCTCGTTCAATGGAAAGACACGCTTCACGCTCGATTTCCCTGCTGACGCTTCAAAAGAAACTATCGAACAAGCGGCTCTGTCTGACGAACAATCTGCGAAGTACTTGGAAGGCAAACAAGTCGTTAAGGTGATTGTCGTGCCAGGACGTATCGTGAATATTGTAATTAAGTAAACAACAAAAAAGCCACCGGGCAGCACGCGAGTTGCTCGGTGGCGAATGCGAATAACTAAGCAAAGCTATGCAACTGGCTACTAAAAAAATGCTTTATGAGATCAAAGACTACGTAGTCATTACCTTTGGTCTCCTACTCTACGCCATCGGCTTCAACTGCTTTCAGTTGCCCTACGGACTCGTCGGTGGTGGTGTCGCAGGTTTGGGTTCTATCATCTTCTTCGGCACAGGTTTTCCCGTACAGTACACCTTCTTTATCGTCAACGGTCTATTGCTTCTCGCTGCTATCAGGATTTTGGGCTGGCGGTTCTGTTTGAAGACGATATACGGCGTTGTGATGCTCAGTATCTTCCTGGGATTAGTGCAGGGTGTCGTGGAATACTATGGACAACTGAACCCGGAACTTCTGGGCGACTACAATATGCCACTCCTCGTAGATGACAATAAATTTATGGCAGCCCTTTTGGCAGCAGGTATCGAGGGTATTGGTTTGGGTATAGTCTTGTTGAATAATGGTTCGACAGGCGGTACAGATATCGTAGCCTCGATTATTAACAAGTACAAGGACGTCACACTTGGTCAGATGATGATGATATGCGACGTCATCATCGTGTCGTCATGTATGATATTGCCCGACCGCAGTCTGACCGACTTGCTCTATGGTTTCATCCTGCTCTTCACCCTCAGCGTCGTGGTGGATTATGTCATCGACCGCTCGCGCCAATCTGTACAGTTTTTCATCTTTTCCGAACACTACGAGGACATCGCCGCCGGCATCGCCCGCACACACCGTGGCGTGACCATATTGAACGGTCAGGGATGGTATACCAAGGCTGAAAGAAAAGTATTGGTCGTACTAGCCAAGAAGCGCGAAAGCACCAACATCTTCCGCATCATTCAGCGCATCGACCCCAACGCCTTTGTTTCGCAATCCAAGGTCATTGGTGTGTATGGCGAAGGCTTTGATAAAATAAAGGTCAAGGCGGAGAAGAAAAGCGCTCAGAGGGGCGTAAAACCCGCCGAAACCGAAAAAGCGAAATAACAGGACGCACCTGCGTTTGAGTGAAGAAATAATTGTTTTAAAAGCACATCTCAAAATTTGAGGTGTGCTTTTTTTGTAGTACACGCCCATTGTTCCACACCCAGTTTATTTGAATATTTCAAGAAAGTTTAAGTATTTACAATTTTCTTGTCAAACGTCGTGTGAATTACAATAGACCTTTTTCAAAAAAAGCCTGGGATAATTTCAACAAGCCCTTGACTTTTTTTCACGAGGCGTCTCAAAATTTTCACGGGGCGTCGCGAAATTTTCACGAGGCGTCGCGGAATTTTTACAAGGCCTTGACTTTTTTACCCGTTTTGGGGACAAAATAAAGGAGAATTGACCGTTTTATATTATCTCATTCAATAAATATTTCCTTTTACACTCGCACTCCCTCCTACGGGACACTACCAATAGATTTGGGGAAGAATGCAGGTAGCGCCCATACAGACAATCGTACCGAAGGCTAATGCCTAGAAAAAACAAAAATACCACCACCCTGTGCGGATGATGGTATTTTATTCTATTTAACCGTGGAGAATCAAGGATTCACCAAAACTTTTTGCCCATTCACGATATAGAGGCCCTTTGTAGCCTTTCGCACTTTTCTGCCCGAGAGATCGTAGATTTTTTCTACTTCCCCATTCACCACAACAGGCGCAATGCCTACGGGAGTAGTGGGTACTTCTACGAAATAAAAATCACTGGAGAATGTCGCATTGTAATAACCTGCGATAGAAGATTGGTCAAAACCCAAAGCGTTCTTGATGACCAAAAAGTTGGAACCAGTGAATGGCGCTTGCAGGGTGACGCAGCCTTCGTTGACCACCTTCTTGTCGCCAACCGTTGCATCGAGCGTCCAACCATAGGGAGCGCTGATCAATTCCTTCCAGGCGAAATATTTGCCAGTAGCCACGTTGACAAAATCGTACTTGGTCTTGCCGTTTGCCACACACTTCCAGTGATAATTCTCTTGGTCAGTTTGACTTTTACCAAAGCCTACCTGACCATTGTTGTCGAAAAAATAGACGTCCCCCGCCATGTGTTTATTGCAGAAGTAATAGGTTTTGCCCGCTACGGGAAAGTATTCCGAGGGTACTACGACTTCTTCCTCCACCTCAACGGCTTGGATGCTGTACTTACATCCTGTATCGCTCGTGTTGTTACCACTTCCCCAGTTGTAAACCTTCCAGCCCAACTGTCCGTTGTTGGTTTGGTTAAACTGCACGCTGCCGCTGGTGATGATGAAGTAACCTACCTCGTCGGCAGGTGATAGTTTCCAGCCTGCCGAGGGTGATGAGGCTTGCGTCTTGAGGGCTGTGTTGTTGGCGCTATTGGGCGACACGTAGGTACCATCTGCTCTGTTCACGATGTCAAGTGCGCCGTCGGTACGTTTTACAAATTTCCATTCTGCGGCAGTGCTTGCCGAGGTCTGACCGACCATGTCAGTGTTTGCGCCGCCTGATGTTGCGTAGCGGTTGTCACGCAGAGGCGTAGAGAGGGTATAAAACACTTCGTCAGTGCCTGTGCTCAATTGTGGTTGTTGCAGTGATGCTGTAGCAAGGAGGGCTTTGAAGGCCGCCAGTGCTGCGTCGAGTTCGGCCAACTGTTGTGCGCGCTTTTCGGCGCTGAGGCTTTCCTGCAAAGTACCTTGGATTTCTGCCAACTTAGCATCGAGCGCTTCTGCCGTGCTGGTGGGATAAAAACCTGGCTGATTCTTTACATAACGATTGCGTTCGGCTTTGATTTCCGAGATGCGTGCCATCACATTCTCTGCCGCTTCGTCCACACACTTATTGGGCGAGTAGATGAGGCCTTCTACTGCAGCCACACCATCAAGGTCGGTGAAGACGCAAGTAAACATCCACTTGTCCAGACGAGTCGCTGCGTTGACATAAGGTAACTTCATAAATACAAGGTTCCACCCCTTTTCCAGAGTAACTGCGATAGGTTGGCGTGCGGGGAAGTTTTCGTCCTTCAGGGTTACTTCCTTATTGCTGATACCTACGCCTGTATTCTTGTATTTAGGAGCGGGGATTTCCTTGCCGTTGAGCCAAATCTTCGAGCCCATTACGTCCCACTTGCCTGCGGCGGGAGCGGGGTCTTGTTCAGAACGGCTGTAGTTTTGGAATTCGATCTGTGCACCCACGGTCTGAGCTTTTGGCGAGTAGACGTAGGTCCATGCGTACGCCGTCTGATTGTATGCAGGCGATTTGTAGTAAGCATTGATGATAGATTGACCCCAGGTGTGACGCAAGTAGATGCCGGCGCCCGTAGCCATACCTGTGCCGTAAGTTTGTCCGCCTTCGGTGAATTCATCGGGCAGCACGTCGTATGTACCCTCTTTCATCATCTTTTCGGGAGCAAATGTTGCATCCACGTTGCCACCGTTAGAGAAAGCGTCGGTAATGCGCCAGCGCACGTTGGTTTGCTTCACGTAGGGGATAGGTTCACCCTTGAGCGAATGAGCCTTGTGGAAGAGGAAGCGAGTTTCCCAATTTTGGAAGTCTTCAAACTCCTCGCCGCTTGATGGCAACATCACGCCACCACCGAAGTTGGTACCGCCGTTCGTGCCGTTGTCGATGTAGCGCTTACCGCCACCTTGCCAAGCACGAGATGCCGAAGCGATGACATTTGCAAAGAAGTTGTTTTGTGCAATAATATCTTCCTCGGTCTCAAGCTTGCGGTCGTTCCACATACCCGAGATGGTACCCGATACAGTAGCATCACCTTTTTCTTTATAATATATTGTACTCTTGTAGATACCTACCAGGTCGGCAAATACATCAAAGT
Source organism: Bacteroidaceae bacterium (assembly GCA_017383485.1). Lineage (GTDB taxonomy): Bacteria > Bacteroidota > Bacteroidia > Bacteroidales > Bacteroidaceae > Alloprevotella. The sequence continues at coordinate 106,018 of JAFNXM010000036.1, read as the reverse complement.
GATTGGTGTAATTGTAACGGCAATCCACATTAAACTTACCGTTCACAGCAGCTCCGGCAGTGCTCCACAATTGGCAGAGGTCTGCATTTGTTTGGTTGCCCGACACGCCACGGATAGGATTCCACACCATTGTGCGCATACCCTTGCTTTGGATATGTCCAAGCATTTCGTTGACGTACGCAGCGGTAGTAGATTGTTCGTCTGCGCCGATGTGGATATAGGGAGCTTTGTCAAATACCGCCACGACTTCGTCCAATACCTTTTTCAATATGACTTTTCCCTCTGCGCTCTGCATATCTACGCCCATTGCACGGACAAAGGCTTCAGAGTGTCCTGGCATGTCGATTTCGGGAATGATGTGCATACCACGTTCCCAAGCGAACTCTTGCAATTCCTTGCATTGCTCTTGAGTATAGTACTTACCAGGGAAGCGAGTCATATTCTTAGCTTCAGTCAATTGGGGGTAAGCCTTCACTTCGAAGCGCCAAGCTTGATTCTCGGTCATGTGCCAGTGGAAAGTATTCACCTTGAAGCGAGAGAGCAAGTCGACGTGTCTCTTCAACGTTTCGAATTCGATAAAAGAGCGACCCACGTCGTGCATATATCCACGCAATTTGAATGCGGGCCAGTCTACGATTTCGCCGCACTCAAGGTTGACGCCTGCCACATCGTAGCCTTCTGCCAGCTGGGTCAGGGTTTGTGCTGCACGGATCACGCTGATTTCACTCGCGGCGGTGATATGTACACCCGATGCTGTTACTTTCAGCACGTAGGCTTCGTCTGCAAAACCGGTCAGTTCGTGGTTATGACTGCCGGGGATACTTTGTACCATTTCCACAACGACATCGCCGCTTTTAGCCGTAGCATCAAACTTCACGTCGTTCACGCCAAATTCCTGGAAGAAACGTACCAGCGCCGACGACTTATTGACGCCAGCCACGGTCACGCTTGAGCCAGCAGCATATTTGAGCACGCCGTCAGCCACCGTTACCTTTTGTGGGATAGGCAAGATGTGCTCACGCTTAGCCTCGACCGAAGTAGAAAGCAACAAGCATGCCGCCAATAGGGAGAAAAACTTTCTTTTCATTAGGATAAGGTTTAATGTATTTAGGTTTGATTTTTCACACGAATATTTAGACATAGTCTGTCCATAATCAGGGCAAAGATAAGCAAAAAAAGACAAGTTTCCCCACCCCTGATAAAAAATGTGACAAAAGTCTCGTTTTGTGCAAAAAATAGTAATATTTGTGCGATAAAAGTCAGACTTCGCTTAGTTTAGAAAAAAAGTCGTACCTTTGCACCTCAAATATAATAATAAGGAAAGAATAGTATGAGTTTACAATGTGGAATAGTCGGTTTGCCCAACGTAGGTAAGTCGACCCTGTTCAACTGCTTGAGCAACGCGAAAGCGCAGTCAGCCAACTTCCCCTTCTGCACCATCGAACCCAACGTCGGTGTCATCACCGTACCCGACGAACGCTTGTCAGAACTGGCGAAGTTGATCAACCCCAACCGTATCGTGCCCACAACTGTCGAGATCGTGGATATCGCAGGTCTGGTGAAGGGTGCATCTAAAGGCGAAGGATTGGGCAACCAATTCTTGGGCAATATCCGCGAAACCGACGCGATCATTCACGTATTGAGATGCTTTGACAATGGCAACGTCGTGCACGTAGACGGTAGCGTGGATCCTGTACGCGACAAGGAAATCATCGACACAGAATTGCAATTGAAGGACCTCGAAACCGTGGAAAATCGTATCACCCGCGTAGAAAAGATCGCAAAGGTGGGTGGCGACAAAAATGCTAAGATGGAATACGACATCCTCCTGGCCTTCCGCGAAGCATTGCTCCAAGGCAAGTCAGCACGTACCGTACAATTTGAATCAAAAGAGGAGCAACGTGCAGCACGCAACCTCTTCCTGCTCACATCCAAGCCTGTGCTCTACGTGTGCAACGTGGACGAAGCATCTGCCGCTACAGGCAATCATTATGTAGACGCAGTGCGCGCAGCAGTTGAACCCGAGGGTGCAGAAGTCCTCGTATTGGCTGCACAAACCGAAGCAGATATTGCCGAACTCGAGACTTTCGAAGAACGCCAAATGTTCCTGGCCGACGTAGGTCTGGAGGAAAGTGGTTGCAACCGTTTGATCAAGGCTGCATACAAGATGTTGAACCTCGAGACCTATATCACTGCGGGTGTACAGGAAGTTCGCGCGTGGACATACTGCCGCGGCTGGAAGGCGCCCCAATGCGCCGGTGTGATTCACACAGACTTTGAGCGCGGTTTCATTCGTGCCGAAGTGATCAAGTATGAGGATTATATCCGCCTCGGTAGCGAAGCCGCTGTACGCGAAGCTGGTCTGCTCAAAGTAGAAGGTAAAGAATACGTAGTGCAAGACGGCGACATCATGCACTTCCGCTTTAACGTATAATATAAAGATACGGTTTCTATACTCCCAGATATGGAGCATAGGGACCGTATTGTTTTTTCGACACTTCTAATATTAATATTATGGTAATTTGGAATCCCTCAGAGGTGGCCTTGTCTTTAGGTGCCTTCGAAATACGTTGGTACTCGCTGATGTGGTGTGCTGGATTGGCTGCTGCTTATTATATCGTCTATGCCCTGTACAAGCGCCAGCAGATTCCTCAGGAAAAGTTCGAGCCGCTATTTCTCTACTGCTTCCTGGGTATCCTGATCGGTGCACGTCTGGGCCACTGTCTGCTCTATGAACCCGCGTATTTCTTGAGTCATCCTCTGGAAATGATTCTGCCCATGCGCGAGGTCGATGGCGAATGGAAATTCACAGGCTATGCTGGATTGGCTTCGCACGGTGGTACAGCGGGACTCATGTTTGCCCTGTGGTTGTATGTGCGCAAGGCCAAGTTGCCCCTGATGCACGTGCTCGACAATATTGCCATCGCAACGCCTATCACAGCCGGTTTTATCCGCCTGGGCAACCTGATGAATTCTGAAATTGTCGGCAAATACACTGGCACAGATTGGGGCTTCGTCTTTGCACACAACTGGGACGCCGTCAATCGTTGCCACGAGACGATGCCACGTCACCCGGCGCAGCTCTACGAAGCCATCGCCTACTTCCTGTTCTTCATCGTGGGCCTCGTGATCTACCGCAAGTACAGCCAGCGCGTCGGTTCGGGTCTCTACTTCGGTTGGTGCTTGTTCAGTATCTTCACCTTCCGCCTGTTTGTCGAATATTTCAAGGAAGTGCAAGAGCCCTGGGAGCAAACCATGCGCGCCATGATCGGCCTGGACCAAGGCCAATTGCTCAGCCTACCCTTCATCGCCATCGGTGGCTACTATTTGTGGAAAGGCATCAAGCACAAAGCCGCTACAAATATTAATACAAAATAAAAGGAGCAACATCTCCTTTTCACAAGCCTAGACCTTTTTTAAATTTCGCGACGCCTCGTTAAAATTTCGCGACGGCTCGTTAAAATTTCGCGACGGCTCGTTAAAATTTCGCGACGGCTCGTTAAAAAAAGGTCTAGGCTTTTTTTCGCTTCACTTTTTGGTCTATTTCTCAGCCCGCATTATCGCCGCCCGAGAACAAGGTTTATATACAAAAAGTCATCTCCAGGTTACAAAATCAACCGCAAATATCTTTCACCTTCTTAAAAAGAACTAAAAAAGTATTAAAATAGAGCTGCTTTTAATCATTATCTCACACAAAAGCAGTAACTTTGCGCATAATTTGGACCACCTTGTACAAATTCAATATTGAACAAAAAATATAAACCCTAAAAAATATAAACATTATGAAGCACAGTTCAAAACTGTATCTCAGTGTAGCACTCGCATCTGGCGTATTGCTCACATCTTGTAACAAGTTGGGCGAACTCAGCGCTGACAACTTCACAGTTACTCCCTCTCCACTCGAAGTAGTAGCTGGTCAAGTGCCCGTAACTATCAATGGCCGCTTCCCTGAAAAGTACATGAAGAAAAAGGCAGTAGTGACCGTAACCCCAGTGCTCCGCTACGAAGGTGGTGAAACTGCTGGTCAACCTGCAACATTCCAAGGCGAAAAGATCCAAGGCAACGACCAGGAAATCTCATACAAGGTAGGTGGTAACTATACCATGAAGAATACCTTCGACTATGTAGACGCGATGGCTACAAGCGAACTCTACCTCACATTTGATGCTAAGGTAGGCAAAAAGCAAAAGTCAGTAGAAGTACCCGATGTAAAGGTGGCTAACGGTGTAATCGCAACTTCTGAATTGCTCAAGAGCACTGTACAAAACGCAAACACTGCATTGGGACAAGACGCTTACCAATACGCTATTGCTCAAACCCAACAAGCACAAATCAAGTACCTCATCAATCAAGCAAACGTACGCACAAGCGAATTGAAGAGCGTGTCTGTACAAGACTTCGTGAAAGTGCTCCGTGAAATCAAGAACGACCAAAAGGGTTTCCAATTGGACAACATCGAAATCTCTGCTTACGCTTCTCCAGAAGGTTCACTCAAATTCAATACTCAATTGGCAGAAAAGCGTCAAAAGTCTTCTGCAAAATTCCTCGAAGGTGAGTTGAAGAACATGGAACTTGATGCAGACATCAATACTAAGTATACTGCTGAAGACTGGGAAGGTTTCCAAGAACTCTTGATGGCTTCTAACCTCCAAGACAAGGAAGTGATCCTCCGCGTACTCTCTATGTACGAAGATCCCGAAGAACGCGAAGTACAAATCCGCAACCTCTCTGCAGGTTTCGAAGAATTGACTACAGAAATCTTGCCTGAACTCCGCCGCGCTCGCCTCACCGTAAACTACAACCTCATCGGTCGCAGCGATGACGAAATCCAAGCACAATACAAGTCTAACGCTAAGGCACTCTCAGTAGAAGAATTGCTCTATGCTGCTACTCTTACAGACGAAACAGCAGAAAAGAAGGATATCTATACTACTACAACAAACGTATATCCTGAAGACTATCGTGCATACAACAACCTCGGTGCAATCTCTATCGCAGAAGGCAACCTCGAAGTAGCAAAGAACTACCTCAAGCAAGCTGCTAGCAAAAAAGACTGCGCAGAAGTTAACGCAAACCGCGCACTCGTAGCATTGGCTGAAGGCAACACTGAAGAAGCTGAAACATTCGTATCACGCGCTACTTCTTCGCCTGTTTACAACGAATTGGTGGGCAACTTGAACGTAGCTAAGGGTAACTACGCTGCTGCTGCACAAAGCCTCGCAGGCGCTAAGACTAACAGCGCAGCTCTCGCAGAAATCCTGGCTAAGAACTACACTGCTGCAGAAAAGACCCTCAATAGCGTGAAGAACGCTGACGCAATGACAGACTACCTCAAGGCTGTAGTTGCTGCTCGCACAGGCAAAAATAATGAAGCTGTGAAGAACTTGGCTAACGCTATCGCTAAAGATGCTTCGCTCAAGGCTCACGCAGCTAAGAACCTCGACTTCGTAACCCTCTTCAACGATTCAGCATTCTTGAACTTGGTGAAGTAATCTGACACGAAAAATCCTCAGCACTTTGAGGATATAAAAATAGCAAAGGCGCTCCGCAATCTGTGGAGCGCCTTTTATGTTACAAGCCTTACCTAATTCGATTTATAATAAACTTGGTAAAAGGAGGAATAAGGATTTTTTATAATACACTACTGATAAGTTTTGATACACTACTGATAAGTTTTGATACACTACTGATAAGTTTTGATACACTACTGATAAGTTTTAATACACTACTGATAGGTTTTAGTACACTACTGATATGTTTTAATACACTACCAGAGTAATCCACTATATTAGTTAAGCCGTCTAATAGATTACAGGGGCAGACTTCTACACCACCTTTAGTAGACGATATAATATATAAGGTAGATTTTCTATCACTACAAATCTCCAATTATAGTCATATCCTTCCAGTCAATATTAGCCTTGTACGCAGTTGCTGATTCTTTGGGCACATGAATAGTGACTTTCGATGATTTTGAAAAAGCATTGCACATCTGAGGCGGTTCGACTGCGTGCAGATATACGTGTTTCAGGTTGTCACAGTGGTAGAAAGAAAATTCGCCAATATACTTCATCGTCGCAGGCAAAGTGATTTGCGGCAATTTGCGACATTCCCAGAATACACCCCGTTCGATACGTTCCAGATGTGGAGGGAGAATAACTTCTTTCAAAGCTACGCAACTGGCGAAGACATCCAAAGGCAATACGCGTACTTTTGGCGGTATGGCGACACGAGTCAGTTGATGTGCATTGTGTGCCATCCCTATTGGGATCTTTTCCAAAGAATCTGGCAAGTGTAACGTACGCAAACTATTTATCTGGCCAAAAGCATAGTCTCCTACTTCTCGTACACTGGGCGGCAGGTTTATCACAGTGATCTTTTTACAATGTTCAAAAGCTCTAAAGCCTATTGTTTCCACCCCGTCGGGTATATAGAGCGAAGTAAAGTTTTTGCCGCGAAAGAAAGCACTATCAGCAATTGCTACTACACGAGAAGTGTCGCCATTGGGTCGTATAATATAACTGCGAATTTTGATATTGTCGCCGTCATCTTCCCCTGCGGCGTCGGCACTTACTCTGCCGCCCACAACCATACACTTCGAGCTGTCGTTGGCGCAGTATTTATAAAAGATTTGATATTTGTCGACATCGTATGATACCTTACGCATCGACCAAAGTATAGTTCCTGCAAAGCCTACCCCTGTTGATGTATTAAAGAATATATAAGCGGCTAAAACGAGAACACCCAAAATCGTGCTGGAGATGGAAAGGTTGCGCAACACGTGCTTGCGGTGCAGAATAGCCTTGCGCACTTCCTCCGTACTTTGAAAGCGTTTGCTTTGCTCCTCATGCAGACACTTGTGCATGATACGTCGATAGACTTTGGGCAACCCTCGGTCCGTCTCGGTGTGGATATATTCCAACAGTTTGCCTATGCCATAAATATCTGTACACACGCCGAGTGTATCACTGCTACCCTGCTGCAATTCTGGCGCCGCATAGCCTGGAGTACATCCCGCAGAAAGTGTATAATCATCGGCAAAGGCAAAGCCTAGGTCTATCACCTTCACATCATTGTTGATGCGAGTGAGCATCAGGTTTTGAGGCTTCAAGTCTGTATGTACCACATGACTGTTGTGCATATGTTCCAGTGCATCGAGCAGTTGGCAAAACATACGGTCCAAGTTGCGCCGCGTGGTAAACCATTCGGGCGCCACCTTGACCTTCTGATCCAGGGTTGCACCACATACACGTTCGCATAATATATATACACTCTGGTCGTCCTCGACCAAATCATAGTATTTCACAATATAGGGCGAGTCCAACCTCTGTCCCAGGTCGAATTCCTTGTGATAGAGGTTATAGTAAGCCTGATTGTCCTTCAACTCTGGCTTCAAGCGTTTCATGAAATACTCCTTGCCCTTGATGCTCACCACAAAGGTCAAAGAGGTCGCCCCACTGGTGTCGACGGGCGTGATCGCCTCGAAATCTCCGCTATCACTCTGCACCGAGGGATAGAGGAAGTCCGACGTGTCTATTTCAGTATCGAGAATTTCATTCATAAAGCACAATCACATACGATAGAGTTCTACACAGGGCAGAGGATTTCGTAGCGCACGCCACCCCCCTTGCCACAGACATAGTCCACGGGACGTCCGCCCTCGTGCACCAGACAGTGCAGGAACAGCGGTTCGCCCTGTACAAAGGATGGGCAGATGAATGTGTCACCCACGCTCAGTTTGCTATTCTCCGATTCGACTACGGCAAACAGGTCCTGACCCTTCAATTCCACAATCACTCTGCGATTGGGCATCCACGCCAGTCGCAGGTGCGTCCCCTCTTTCAGTGTGCGTGTATAGAGCACTTTGTCCTCGACAAAGCAACTGTCCACCATACCATCATCCTGGGCGATATACTTCTGAAAGTCATTCCAGCCACGATAACCCACAAATTTTGCCAATATATCGAGCGTGTACATCCGAGGGTTTTGCGTCAATTCCGAAGGCAAATATCCCCAGAAGCGTTTCATTGTGGTCGGAGAAATCTGCACATGCAGCGTCTCCCATATACGCAATGTCAGGAAACTGAAATCACGCGGCGTCTTCATCTGCCGCCCCACATGCGTCTCTACCATTTGCCTGAGCGTTGTATATACTTTTTCCATATCCATCAGATTTTTCTGTCGCTATTCCGAGATAATATTTCACTGTTTCAGACCAGCATTTCGCACCCTTGATACAGGATTTGAATATGCGTCGATTCATTCCCATAAAAAAAGTCTAGGCCTTGTTAAAATTTCGCGACGCCTCGTAAAAATTTCGCGACGCCTCGTAAAAATTTCGCGACGCCTCGTAAAAAAAAGGTCTAATGTTTTTTTCGCCCCCTTTATTCAGCACTGCACAGGGCCTCGGCCCAAAATCATTTTGTCCCACAGAGCGAAAACGTCCGTGTAGCAAAGTTATACTAAAAAATGCAAATAACATCAAAGCAGAGGGTTAAAATTTCGCTCACCGCGAAAAGGATTAAAATGGACTTGCCCTCAGCCATTAAAAGCCATTCATTTCGCTTAGGGAATACATTCTTTTAAGAAATTATCCCGGGAAATCAATTTTAAATACAAGAATCCCCAACCAATCCAAAGCAATGGGAACAAAATCCTTGGCACTCATTGCGCTGCTTGCCACATGCTGTCTGCGGGAATGGGCACAAGATCTACCATGTGAATGATATAGACTTAATCGTATATCTGTCTATTGACAAAAGCGGGAGCGTGTATGATAAAGTTCAATACACACTCCCGCTAATATTTATTGCTGTGATATTTGTGCTTTCTATAATCCGCCCAAATCGTCGTATGCAGTCTGCAAATAGGCATGTGCCGCCTGCTGTCTGTCGACTGATGGCGTGGGCGCTTCGTGCAAAATGGATTTCTTCTGAGACACGAGGCTCAGGGCGCTGATGCCTGTCTCGTCCATATAGTATATCCCTTCGCTCCACACATGTATGGCCGAGGGGCGCACGTATGTGTCGGCCAGGACGTCGCGGCTGAACGTGAAGGCGCTGTGGTCTATGCCCAATTGCCCCAACAGTGTGGCGGCCAAGTCGGTCTGATTGCACAGGGTCTCGATACGACGCGCCTGGCGTACAGCACCGCCTGTCCATATCACAGGTATATGACTCTTGGTTGGACTGGCGTCGGAAATACCCTGAGGGTAGTGTGCGCCGTGGTCGGGAATGAGGATGACTAAGGTATTTTCCCAAACGGAAGTCTGACGCAGTCGGTCGATGAATTGGCCTATTGCGTGGTCCAAGTAGGCCATCGCGTTCAGCACTTCATCTTCGGGAATACGGTCGTAGGGCACTTTCCACGGCTCGTGGCTTGACAGCGTCAGGCAGGCGGTGTGCCAAGGGCGGTCGGCGGGATAGCGCAAGATACGTTGATATAGTGTGTCCAGGACGATATGGTCGGTCACGCCCCAGTTGTGTGTGCGACGCACGACAGCGGGAAAATCCTTGTCGCCCAGGGTGCGTTCGTAGCCCGTAGCCCGCAGATAACCGTTGGTGTTGGTGAAGTTGATATCGCCGCCGTAGACGAACTCCGTGCTGTACCCTTCGCCTGCCAAAGCCTGGGCAATCGAGGGCAAACGTTCACATTTCGATGGCACTTTCATGACACTGACATCAGGGAATGCCGGATAGCCGCTCAGCGTGCACACCGTGCCGCGATCTGTACGGAAGGAGTTGGCATAGCATTGGGTGAACAGGACACCCTCCGTCGCCAATTGGTTCAAGCGCGGCGTGATGTCGGGCCGAGCCGTAGAATCGATAGCATGTACAAATACTCCGCTGCACCCTTCCATTAAGATCAGTAGCACGTTGGGGCGGCTCGTGTGAAGCAAGGTGTCTATTGGGTTGCCGCTGGTGTGATATTCCATTTGTGAGAATAGACGTGCGCGCTCTGCTTCGTCGAAATAGTCATATTGCTCGGCGAAGTCTTTTGTCTTGAACAAAGAGGCAACGATGCTGAATACGGGATTGACAGCACTATGGTTCATGAAGAGGTTGTCACTGTGATACACCATGCCGACGTTGGCTGTACTTTTACCCACGCCCCCACGGATACCGAGGAACAATAAACCACCTAAAAGCAACATGATCAGGGGGCGCAAAAACAAACCCTTACCTTTTTCAAAAAAACCGTTCTGGAATTTTAAAAAGGTTAGACTTTTTTTAAAAAAGGTCTTGGTTCTTTTTAACGGGCATTTTACCCCTTCTCCTTTCGCCTTTAATCGTACATTTTTTCCCCACTCTCGTGGCATCACGTGGCTCAGGGCGAAGTAGAGGATCAAAGTGTATGCGACATAGGCCAAACCTGCTCCCACAATATAGGCGGTCGATACGCTGTTCATAGCACCTTCGGGAGATTCAAGGTAAGTAAATACCGTGCCGTCCAACTTTATGCCCCAAAACTCGTACAGCCCTGTGTCGGCCACTAGGCATGCGGCGATCAGCAGGGCGATGATGACGCAATAGCCCTTGAATAGTATATGCCGTGCCTTGGTGCGCCACCACAAACCGACGAGCAGTCCCAACCACAAGGGGGCTGCGAAATAACCCGCAGTAGCCATGTCCAAGGGCAAACCATGCAGGATAGCCATTACAGCATCTGCAAAGGTGAAGGTCGTATCGCAGGCGGAATTATAGGCAATAAAAATCACTTTGGCAAGGGCAAAGCACCCCACCAAAGTGATATAAAATCTCAACAAGAAGAGGACCGACACAGAAAGCGAGTCGGGCGAAACATTAGCCGTGATGTGCGATGATCGTTTCATGTAGAAAGTCCGCTTTTGCTTAGTCTATTTTATGCGAAACAATATGTCGTAGCACTTTTTCGTTCCCAATAAGAGTCCTTATCAGAGTTGCTGCATATCATTCAGCTTCTTGTAGTAACCATCCAGAGCGATCAGTTCGTCGTGCCTACCCTTTTCTACCACTTTGCCTTCGTGTAGTACATAGATTTCGTCAGCATTTTTGATCGTCGACAGACGGTGTGCGATGGCGATAGTAGTGCGTGTCTTCATCAGTCGTTCCAGTGCTTCCTGTACCAAGCGTTCGCTCTCGGTGTCCAGGGCTGATGTCGCTTCGTCCAGGATTAGTATGTCGGGATTCTTGAGGATGGCACGCGCTATTGATATGCGTTGGCGCTGTCCGCCGGACAGTCTGCAGCCGCGGTCGCCCACTGGTGTGTCGTAGCCTTGTTCGCTCTCCATGATGAAGTCGTGTGCATTGGCCACCTTGGCTGCTTCAATCACTTCCTCCATTGTGGCATTTTCCACGCCGAAGGCGATGTTGTTGTAGAAGGTGTCGTTGAACAAAATCGCTTCCTGGTTGACATTACCAATGAGGTTGCGCAAATCAGATAAGCGCAATTGACGCACATCCGTACCATCCACCAAAATCTGTCCGCCATTGACGTCATGATAGCGAGGCAAAAGGTCCACCAGGGTACTCTTGCCCGAACCGCTCTGTCCCACAATTGCGATGGTCTGCCCGCGTTTTACGGTCATGTTAATCCCGCTGAGCACTTCCTGTTTGCCATTGTACGAGAAATGAATATCTTTGAATTCTATACCTTCTTTCAAGCCGTCGATGCTTTGGGGATTTTCTACGTCGTGTATTGGATTTTCTGCCAGCAGAATCTTGTTGATACGTTCCACTGACGCCATACCCTTGGGGATACTGTATGTTGCCTTCGACAGGTCTTTCAGTGGTTGGATGATACTATATAGGATCACCATGTAGAAGATAAATGTCGGCGCGTCTATTATAGGATTTTTGGGGTTTGAGAAAATCAGCATACCGCCGTACCACAGCACCAGCACAATAAGGCAAGTGCCCAGAAACTCACTGACCGGATGTGCCGAGGCTTGGCGAATTGACACGCGGTTTGTGGCATCGCGATACTCGTTAGTACTTTGATTGAATCGGTCTTGCATCTTGCGCTCTGCACGAAATGCTTTGATGATTCGCATACCTCCAAGGGTTTCTTCCAGTTGTGCCATCGTGTCGCTCCATTTGTTTTGCGCTTCGAGGCTTTTGCGTTTCAGTTTTCTACCTATCTTGCCCATCACCCAGCCCATCAGCGGTAGCACGACGATAGTGAAGACGGTGAGTTGCCAACTGGTATAAATCAGCACACCAAAGTAGCAGCAAAGCAAGATAGGATTTTTCACCAGCATCTCAAGCGAACCGGTGATAGAGTTTTCTATCTCATTCACGTCACCACTCATGCGAGCGATGATGTCTCCCTTTCTTTCGTCGGAAAAGAAGGCTATGGGCAGTGTGGTAATCTTCTTGTAAATATTAGAACGGATATCGCGCACGATACCTGTTCGCATCGGCACGAGCATTGCTGCCGAAGCAAAATAGCAAGACGTCTTGAGCAATGTGGCAGACATCAGGAATACGCCGATAAGGATAAGTGCCACCCCTGGACCGCCATAATTGCGCATGATTTCCTCTGTGTAGAAATACATATTGTGAATCAGCACATCCTTGAACGACGTGTCTGCCATATCCCATGCCCAAAATTCCATAGGAGGCTTTGTGGGGTCGTACTCAAAGAGCAAATTCAACATCGGTATGAGCGATGCAAACGAGAATACATTGAGTACTGCCGAGAGCAGATTGAAGACCAACGATCCCCACATATATCTTTGGTAGGGACCGACATATTGTCGCATGAATAGGAAAAATTGCTTCATATCAAAGGTCTTTTGTTTTTAATCCAAGATGCCGTGTATCGCAAGACAGGTCTTTTGTTTTTGTATCAGATGACGTGTGTCGCAGAATAAGGTATTTTACTTTCTACCAAAGTCCGCAGGGACTTCTCCCCATTGGTCGGTTTGCCACTTCAAGATGGGGCATTCTATAGGGTGCGTGTTGAGCCAACGCTCCGCTCTCTCGATGATGTCATACAAGGGTTTTGTCTTGGCATTCAGTTCGAGTTTTGTTTTGCAGCGTCGTCCTTTCACCCATAACATAGCATTTCGGCTGTCGCTGTAGATGGTGCGTTTCTCGCCCATCTTTTGCAGTAGCGCCAAGGCGTGCACGATGGCCAGAAACTCGCCGATATTGTTTGTGCCATGAACGGGGCCGAAGTGAAACACCTCTTTGCCGTCCTTCAGGTCCACGCATCGGTACTCCATCGGTCCGGGATTTCCCGAGCAGGCGGCATCTACTGCCCACGCATCGCCGACGATGGGCAACAGGGCAGCATCTTGTCGCTCCGCCTCGGCCTTCCTTCGCGACGCGCATTTGGGTCGGATGTGCAGCTCGGGACCTTCTGCATAGGCTGTCTCGGCTTCTTCGCGCGAGGCAAAGGATTTGTACACGGGACCAGGATAACCTTCGACCAAGGCTTTGCATTCTGCCCACGTGTCGAATATTCCGGTCTCGTGTCCTTGCCACACGACGTAGTATTTCTGCTTTTTGCCGCTCATGAATTTGCTTTGTTTGTAGTAGGTTTTGGGAAAAAGTAAATTCCCCTGGAGTCGTATGTAAAAACAAAAGGGAAGTGCAGCAGAGGTCTTACCCATTCTCTCCGCCCACTTCCCTTGTTGTGATTTTATTACATTCTTTCAGGCATTTCGATACCGAGCAATCCCATTCCCAGGCGGATCACTTTCGCTACGTTAGCCGAAAGTACAAGGCGGAATTGGCGTTTTGCTTCGTCCTCTTCCTTCAATACGCTGAATTCGTGGTAGAATTGGTTGTATTCCTTGGTCAATTCATAACAGTAGTTAGCAATGACAGAAGGAGAATAATCCTTGCCAGCCAATTTCACTACTGCAGCGAAATTGGCAACACTGCTGATGATTTCTTGCTCCTTGCCCGAGAGTTCGAAGGTAGCCTTTGGCAAGTTCGTGTGGTCGTAGTGTTGATCTTCGGCCTTGCGCAGGATTGAGCGGATACGAGCGTAAGTGTATTGGATGAAAGGTCCTGTGTTGCCGTTGAAGTCAATACTTTCTTCGGGGTTGAAGAGCATGTTCTTGCGAGCATCTACTTTCAAGAGGAAGTACTTCAGTGCACCCATACCTACGACGCGTGCCACTTCTTGGCGTTCTTCTTCGCTCATATCGTCGAATTTTCCAGATTCGTCGGCGGTTGCTTTCGCCTGGCGTACCATTTCTTCTACCAAGTCGTCGGCATCTACCACAGTACCTTCGCGGCTCTTCATCTTACCGTTGGGCAATTCCACCATACCGTACGAGAAGTGTACCAAATCCTTACCCCACTTGAAGCCCAACTTATCCAAAAGAATAGAGAGGACTTGGAAGTGGTAGTTTTGTTCGTTACCTACGACATATACCATCTTGTCGATAGGGAAATCGCTGTAGCGCAATTTTGCCGTACCGATATCTTGTGTCATATATACGCTGGTGCCGTCGGCGCGGAGCAGGAGTTTTTCGTCCAGTCCGTTCTCTGTGAGGTCAGCCCATACTGATCCGTCTTCTTTTCTTTGGAACAGACCTTTGTCGAGGCCTTCCAGCACCAATTCGCGGCCTTCCAGATAAGTGTCGCTTTCGTAGTAGATCTTGTCGAAACCTACGCCCATTTTCTTGTAGGTTTCGTCAAATCCAGCGTACACCCATTCGTTCATCTTGCTCCACAGACCGCGTACTTCAGCATCGCCTTGTTCCCACTTCACGAGCATTTCGCGTGCTTCTTGCATCAATGGCGCTTCCTTCTTAGCCTTTTCTGTCGCTTCTTCCTCGTTCATGCCTTCTGCTTTGAACTTTGCCACGAGTTCTGCCACTTCGGCACGATAGTGTTGGTCAAAGGCTACGTAGTAGTGGCCAATGAGGTGGTCGCCCTTCATGCCGGTAGATTCAGGCGTAGCGCCGTTGCCATACTTCAGCCAGGCGAGCATTGACTTGCAGATGTGGATACCGCGGTCGTTCACGATGTTTGTTTTCACCACGCGGTTGCCATTAGCCTCGGCGATCTGAGCTACTGCCCATCCCAAGAGGTTATTGCGCACGTGACCCAAGTGCAAGGGCTTGTTGGTATTAGGCGAAGAATATTCGATCATAACGAGTGGCGAATTTTCGTCAGCCTTAGTCAGACCGAAGGTTTCGTCTGCGTTGATATCGCCGAGCAATTCTACCCACTTTTCAGGAGCTACGACCATGTTCAAGAAGCCCTTGATCACGTTGAACGAAGCCACTGCGTCGGTGTGAGCGGCTACGTATTCGCCCACTTCTTGTGCAGTCACTTCGGGCTTCTTCTTTGAAGCGCGGAGGTAGGGGAATACCACGAAGGTGTAGTGACCTTCAAATTCCTTCTTGGTCTTTTCCAAAGTTACCTCGCCAGCGTTGATTTCTACGCCGTAGAGTTCTTTCAGCGCAGCGGCTACTGCTGCTGCAATTTGATGTTCGATTTTCATATACTTTTATTTTTTTGTTTTGTCAAGATTTGGGGCGCAAAAGTGTACGTGCACAATGCACCAATATAATCCTTGCAAAAGTACACAAAAAAATAATTATCCCCAATAGTTTAGGGCTTTTTGGCGTGTTTGTAATAGAATGTGTCAGAGATTTTGATGTCGCCGCTTTGCAAGATATTATGTCTCTTCCTCAAATTGCCGTCTCAAAAACTTTAGATTTTGTCAAAAAATTTCGCATTTTCGAGCATCATTTTGGGCTTAAAATCCATCGCCTTGATCTTTGGTCGCAAATACGGCATTCTCGCGAGGTCAAAATTCAGGTGTTTTTGTGCAAAATGCGAAAAAGGTTAGGGTTTTTATTAGTTTTTTGTGAAAAAATGGGACTTTTTTCCAGTGATCGGCAGTAGGGAAAAATGAAAAAAGTCTAGGGTTTGTGAAAAAAAGGTTAGACCTTTTTCAAAAAACCTAAGACTTTTTTTCAACAATGTCTTACTTTTTTCGAAAAAGGCCTATTCCCATCTCTCCGCAGCGTTCTATTTCATCAACTGCGTTTGTCAAAATTTTTCGTATTTTTTTGCTGGGCAAATTTTTGTCTTTTGTCAGAAGAAAATGTCGCAGGGGGCGATGCCGGCATCGTAGCGTGCGATGAAGGTGCCGTCGGTGCTGTAGCGATATACGTAGCCTGGCGAAGTGTAGTCGGTCAGCGAGGCGTTCGAGGTGACGTATATTTCGCCGTTTGTGGGATGAGCGATAAGGCGGATAGGAGCAACGGGTTGCTGAGCCGTAGGGATGAAATTTTCTTGCTTCACCTTGCCGCTTTGTGTGTCGTAGATATTGAAGCTGACACGATTCACAGCGGGCACTACGCTCCAGTCTGTCACCTGATTCATCACGTAGAGATTTTCACCCGCTACGGCTACGTCGGACCCTTCGCACAGTACTGTCGCCGTGCCGTCGGGTTGTATCTGATAGACCTGGGGCAGAATGTCGGCATAGTTGCCGCGCGCCACGACAAATACACGGCCTGCGCCATCGGCTACGATCGGGCCAGGATTCACACCGACCATGATATCGCCCACCTTGGTGAAGTCAGACAGGCGTACCTTTGCCACACGGCAGCCGTTGGCATAGCCACCGTTGTAGTTGTAGCCGTCGGAAATACTGATATACAGGTGTCCATCGGCGGCGGTCAGGTGAGCGGGATTCGGACCTACGGCCAAGCGGGCTTCGGCTTGCAGCGTCGTCGTGTCGATGCGTGTCACGTAGCCGTCGTTATTGGTCACATACACGGCACCGTCGGCCGCACAGATACCCTCGGGTGCGTTGGTCGTGATTTGTGCGGCAATCTGCCACGTATCTCGGTCGATCGCCCATACCAGATTTGAGCCAAAGACGGCGATATACAGACGCGAACCGTAGGCTACGCCCGCCTGTGGACTATCTCCCAGACTCTGCTGGTTGGTTGTTGAAAAAATGCTGTTGGAATAGGTGCCGTCGGTCAAAGAAAAGGCGTCCAGACTGCCGGCTATGCCCGAGTACATACTGCCCTGATTCACCACATAGGCCATCTCCTGTCGAGGTTGTGGGTTGGGCGCTGCACCATCTTGTAATCCGTCGCTCTCATCACAAGCAACGAGCGCACTCATTATAACCAAAGCCACACTTATACGGGTGGCAAAACGAGAAAATTTTGTTTTCATAATTTTAAATTTTAAGATGATTTTTTCGTGATATGTATTGCGTAATCCTGGCGTAGTGTTTTCTGATTTCTCTGAGGACTCTGTAATCCTGGCGCAGTATTTTCTGATTTCTCTGAGGACTCTGAGAACTCTGAGAGTTCCGATTATCCCTAAAAGGCTATCGTCGCACCCACTTTCCAATGCCTGCCTGGCATCGGATAACGGCGCACGATTTCGTATTGCTTGTTGAATAGATTCAGCACGTCGGCGCGCAGATTCAACCTCACACCTCGTGGCAATTTCACCTCGCGATATGCCCCCACGCCCCACTCTGCATAAGCCGGCAGCAGGGTGCCAGCGGCGTGCTCGTTGGTGCTCCATCTTTCGGATAGGGCTGTGAGCGAAATGGAAAGGTTGGCCCACGGATTTTCCCAAGCCAAAGAAGCACCGAGTGTGTGCTGCGGCATATAGGCCGGCTGCTTGCCATAACTGCGCGAAGTCGGGTCCGTGCGATCCGTTGCCTTCTGCCATGAATAGTTGGTGTGTAGGAGCAAAAGGTGACGCTCTGCAGGGCAAAATGTTGAGTGTAGTGTCACATCGGTGCCCCAGATATTCACGCGCCCCATATTCACCGTTTGCCATACGTACAGGTTGTAGGGAATAGCACTGATGCGGTCTCGCACATGATTGAAGTAGGCATCCGCCGAAACCTCCAGATTTTGCCACCACGGCGCAGGTTGCGCTTGCAGTGTGAGCCCAG
This sequence comes from Bacteroidaceae bacterium, assembly GCA_017383485.1. Lineage (GTDB taxonomy): Bacteria > Bacteroidota > Bacteroidia > Bacteroidales > Bacteroidaceae > Alloprevotella. The sequence goes on along the minus strand of JAFNXM010000036.1, from coordinate 88,132 downwards.
CGCCCGTCTGTCTGGCCAATTCTGGACGTAGCCTTTGTGTGCCTAGATGATAGTAGTACGTCTCGCTGAAAGTCGGCACGCGATACGATTCTTTGTAAAGCACGCGTGCCCGCAGTCTGCCCCAGTGTTCAGCATCCTTGTGCCACGACACCAGATGCGCCGTCACGTCAGCCGTGGGTGAGATGTGGTGTGCATTTTGCGCCGCTTCGCCCACAGGACAACTATTCCAGTCATCATAAGCCAGCACTCGCGCCGTAGCCGTCAGGACGCGGTGAATATAGCGCAACGACAAGGCTTGCTGCAAACTATGCCGCTGTGCACGAGGTGCCGCCTTCTGGTTACTATTGAGCGAGGTGTAAGTATAATCCGCCGCATATGCCGCGCTGAAACGTTGGAAATGGCGCATCACACCTGTCGTAGCATACCATTCGCGCTGCCAATAATTTTGTCGCAGTGCTCCTGTGGGATATTGTGGGTTGATGTCGTCGTACAGACTCTCGGAAAAAGAAAATTTGGCAGCACACATCCACTTCCAGTCGTTCCATCGGCGCTCCTGCCTGAGTTGTGCGAAAGCGCGTTGTTCGTCCAGTTGCTCCGTGCCCTTTTGTGTGTAATACATGACCTGACCTGGCAGCTCGCGGGCGTCGTTGTTATAGAAAAGAAGCATTTGCCATTTACCGCCCGCCTGGTCCGTAGCGCTCAAATTGCCCTGTACGGTGTAGGCTTGCATATGGCTGTGGTCGCGTGTCTCGTGTGTAGTGATTTTGCCGTTCTGCAGGATAAACGGATAGTTGTTGTCTGCGCGGTAGAAGTGTGAAGAAAGGCCCAGGGTCACGCGGTCTGTACACTTGCCCAGTAGTCGTAGCGAGGGGGCAACGGCACCAAACGAGCCGACGTTGATACCTGCGCGGCCCGACAGACGGTGTGTTGAGTCGGTCTGTTGTGAATGCATCTCCAATAGGGCGGCACCCAAGTTGCGAACGGGGCATAGCAAATTCGGAACGTCTGCTATCGACAGTGTCAATCCATCCAGATACTCTGTGTTGAAGCGTGACAAGTCCGTCTGCCCCTGTCGTGCATCGCCCAGTGCCAGTCCGTCGTAGGCTACGACTGTATGTGCGGCGCCCAGACCTCGTGCGCTGACGGTCTTCAGTCCGCCTGCGCCGCCGTAGTCTCGCAGTTGCAGTCCGGATAGTCGTTGCAATGCACCGCCGATGTCGCTCACGCCCATCTGCTGCATTTGTGCCGAGGTCAATTGTTGTGTCGGCACGGCCTGCTGCATATCTCCTTTGGCAGCATATCCTGTCACGACAGCCGTACCCAGTGTATCCACCTTCGCCGGAGAATTATTCTGTCCCCAAAGGTTCTGGCAAGGACACAAAGCAAGTAGGCTCGCAAGGCTTATGCTGACGAGAGTAGACAATGGTTTTCGCGTGAAGATACACTTGTAGTTCATCGAAATAAACGGCTTGCAAGCGGATATGCTGATATCCGTCGGTCAATCCTTGATTCCCATAAAACAAGGATACTGGTACGCGCTACGTACCCTTGCAAAAACTATAGATGGTGAACCTCGATCGCTTTTCCTCGAAGCGATGTATTGAGGCATACTCCTGCGGCAGGTCTTCTGGCTTGTCCTTTTCCTCAAAAGCCTTCCCGTGTTGGTTTTTGGTCCAACATAGTGGCATGTCTGCGGCGCGGTGTGTCTCGGCGGTGAAGTCTGCATGAAAAAGAGTGAGACCTCGGTGCTACAACTCGGCGCACGGATTTGAGGAGATAAATAAAGGTATACAGCAGCGGGACTGCACGGGATTCACACCCGTTTCCCTTTTCACGCCCAATGGGGCGACCGCATTTGCGGGCAAAGGTAAAAATAATAAGTAGTTGGGAAAAGAAAAATTGAAAAAAATAGAAGTTAGACGCGGTGAACGTAGGAAAAATTAACATTTTGTTTCGTTCTTCTCTTATCTTTCTGTATCTTTGGCGCCTGTATTATAAGAAGAAGAGGGGAAATTCGACTTTCCTCCAGACTACATTTGCAATAAATACTATTAATAAATGATCTTATGAAAAAGACAATTGTAGACCTTTTCGAAGCGTCTGTGAAGCAGTATCCCAACAATACTTTTTTGTTGGAAAAGACTAAAAAGGAATTCGAGCCTACGACTTACACTCAAGTCAAGGAACAGGTGTATCGTATCGGTGCCGGATTGCAAGCGCTCGGCGTGAAGAAGGGAGATACTATGGCGTTGTTGAGCGAAGGTCGCAACCTTTGGGTAATTGGTGAATTGGCGATGTTCTACGCCGGCGCTATCAACGTGCCCCTCAGTATCAAATTGGAAGAAAGCAACGACTTGATGTTCCGCCTCGTTCACGGCGATGTAAAATATGTCATGGTGAGCGGACAACAGTTGAAGAAAATTCGTCTGATCAAGTCACAATTGCCAGCCGTACAAAAGGTGATTGTATTTGATGAAATGGAAACCTACGAAGAGGGCGAAATCGCTTTGTCAGAACTCATCGCGATGGGTGATAAGTTCCTGTCGGAACACACCGAAGAGGAGTTCTTGGCAGTAGCCCACTCTATTCAAAACGACGACTACGCTACGATCACCTATACCAGTGGTACTACGGCCGATCCCAAAGGTGTCGTGCTGACACACCGTAACTATACCGCCAACGTAGAGCAGGCGCGTACTTTGGTCAATATTGATGAGACGTGGCGCACGTTGATCATTTTGCCTTTGGACCACTGTTTTGCCCACGTCGTGGGATTCTATATTATGATGGCGGCGGGTGCTACTGCGGCTACCGTACAGGTGGGTCGTACACCGTTGGAAACATTGAAGAACATCCCGTTGAATATCCGCGAGGTTAGACCTCATTTCATCCTGAGCGTACCAGCTTTGGCTAAGACGTTCAAGAAGAATATCGAGAATGGTATCCGTGCAAAGGGTGCTACGACTGTGAAACTCTTCAACTTTGGTATGAAGTTGACACAGTTGTATTATGGCGACTCCAACCTGGACTTCAAGGGTTGGCGCCTTATCCTGAAGCCCCTTGTCGCTTTGTTCGACAAAATTCTGTTCAGCAAAGTGCGTCAGAACTTTGGCGGCGAAATGCGCTTCTTTATTGGCGGTGGTGCTCTGTTGGACAAAGATTTGCAGAAGTTCTATGTCGGCATCGGCATGCCTATGTATCAAGGCTACGGCCTGAGCGAGGCTACACCTGTGATCTCAAGTAATGGCCCCGACCTGTATCGTTTTGGTTCAAGCGGTAAGCTGGTGAAGCCTATCGAAGTGAAGATTTGCGACAGCGAAGGCAAGGAATTGCCCGTAGGTGAAATGGGCGAAATCGTAGTCAAGGGCGAAAACGTCATGGCTGGCTACTGGAAGAATCCCGAGTCTACCGCCGAGACCGTACGCGACGGCTACCTCTACACAGGCGACTTGGGCTATATGTCTGCCGAAGGTTTGCTCTACGTCAAGGGTAGATTCAAGAGCCTTCTCATATCAAGCGACGGCGAAAAGTACAGCCCCGAAGGCATCGAAGAAGCTTTGGTGGAAAAGTCTAAGTATATCGACCAAGTGATGCTCTACAACAATCAATCTCCCTCGACCATCGCATTGATTGTACCCAACAAGGAAAATCTGCGCCGCAAGTTGCAGCATCTGGGTCTGACTCTCGATACAGAGGAAGGCAAGAAGGCGGCACTGGAAAAGCTGGAAAAGGAAATCGCTAAGTTCAAGCGCGGCGGAGAGTTTGAAGGCATGTTCCCCGAACGTTGGTTGCCCAGCGCATTCGCCGTATTGTCCGAACCTTTCACCGAGCAAAATCAAATGATCAACTCGACCATGAAAATGGTACGCGGTAAGATTGAAAAGGCCTACGCAGATCGTATCGAATACGTTTATACTGCGGAAGGTAAGCAAACTTTGAACGAAAAGAACCTGGCTTCGCTCTAAGTGAAGTCAACAGACAACAATCAATAATCCACAGACGGCAGACCAAGATTCACCAAAAATGGTCTGCTGTTTGGATTTAACATATTTAATGGACTCGCGTGAGATTTGTATATAATCTTGCGGCGTCTCAACCAATCCTCCTCATATATGATCAACGTAGAAAATTTCAAATCTGCCATACTCTCGGGTGTAGCCGTAGGTATCGCTGGCTTTGGTTTCCTGGCCTTGCGCGACATCGTGGGCAGCGTGCTCTTTGCCTTTGCCTTGCTCACCGTCGTAGGGTATAAATTGAAACTCTATACTGGTACCGCAGGATTTATCAAGAAGAACGAGTTGCCCTATTTGGCATTCGTGCTCTCGGGCAACTTGGTGGGCTGTTTTCTAATGGCCATGTTGACACACTGTTCGCTCATGGATCTGCAGGGTTCGGCACAGGAGATACTGCAAGGCAGATTGAATCTCGGTCCCCTCCGCGGCGGCCTGCTGGCCATAGGTTGCGGATTCATCATGACTACTGCCGTCACCTTTGCCCGTAAGGGGAATATGCTGCCCCTGCTCATCGGTGTGCCTTTGTTTATTCAGTGCGGATTTCCCCACTGTGCCGCCGATGCCTTCTTTTATATGAGTGCGCCGTTCGAATACCTCGGCCAGCATTGGTCCGAGATCGTGCCCTTTTACCTAAGCATCGTCGTTGGCAACTTTGTCGGTTGCAATCTATACCGTTGGGTGATGGGTGGAAATCCTGAATAAATTTTCATCCGAGCACACGAATATTTATATTTCCTATGAACAGATACTTTTACCTGCTGCTTTTTGTTTTTGCTCTACTGCTTACTGCATGCAGAGGTTCGGATCGCACCTTCACATTGAAAGGGCATATCGAAGGGCAGAACGAGTTGAACATCCTTGCATACAGTCCGAATGGTGGATTCGAGGGTTACGATACGATTAAGGTAAAGAAGGGAACGTTTAAGTACGAGCGGGAATTGGTGGACAGCGCTATCGTTGCACTGGTCTTTCCTAAAAACATACAGACTCTGCTTGTGGCGCTACCTGGCGACGTTTTGGAATACGAAGCCCAGGCCTCGGCTCTATCAAGGGCAAGCGTAGAGGGTTCTGAGGAAAACGAACTGCTTACGAAGTTTCGGAAAAACATCGCAGACAAGCAGGGCAAGGAATTGCAAGCAGAGGTTACGCGATTTGTCGAGAAACATCCGAAATCTTTGGCGGCAGTAGCGGTGTACGAGCAGTATGTCCTGTCGCATGCCAACAGCAGGGAAAAGAAAATGTATGAACTGATCTTCACCCTGCAAAAGCATCAGCCAGAAAATGCCTACGTGTCGCTTATCGCCGAGCATTTTTCAGCAAAAGCACGCTTGGAGAAAGGAGAAAAGACGCCCTATCTGCAACTTGAAACATTGAAGGGCGACACTATACATTTAGGAGATTCTATCAAACGTCCTACAGCCATCCTATTTTGGTCTACATGGCTGGATGCATCCCTGCAACAAGCCAGTCTGATTCAGAGATTGAAAAAAGAGTTGAACGGCAAGGTGGATTTTGTCGCCGTATCGTTGGATTACAACGCCGACGAATTCAAATACCGCCTGGGCGCCGATACACTGGCCATGGATCTGGTGTGCGATGGTCTGGTGTGGCAATCACCCGCCGTTTTAGCCTATGATGTGCAGACTATCCCCGGCAATATTCTGTTGGACAAAGAGGGAAAAGTCTACGCTCGAGATGTGATTCACGTAGAGTTGGAAAAAACTATCCGAGAGATGGTAGAATGATGCCTTGGGGCAATTGCCGACACGATTGATGTCGCCGACGCTCTGCCAAACAAATATCTATCGATTACAGACATTTCACGAAAATACTATGCTCGTCTCAATACATACCGCCGCAGTCAATGGCCTGGATGCTATGGAAGTGATGCTGGAGGTCAGCACCATGCGCGGAGATGGTTTCTTTATGGTCGGACTCCCTGACAGCGCCGTGCGCGAAAGCCGTTCGCGTGTCGAGAGTGCTTTGCTCAACAGCAAATGCTACATATCGGCTCAAAAGACCGTGGTCAACTTTGCACCCGCCGACGTCCGCAAGGAAGGCACCGGCTACGACCTGCCCCTGGCCCTGGCTTTGATGGCCGCATCTAACATACTGGAGCCCGAATGTATGGAGGGTTGCCTCTTTGTCGGCGAATTGGGATTGGATGGCAGTTTGCGCCCCGTGCGAGGTCTATTGCCCGTTGCCATCATGGCCAGAGCGAAGGGTTATCGTGCCCTGTTTGTGCCCGAGGAGAACGCCCGCGAGGCAGCCGTAGTGGACCGATTGAAAGTCTACGGCGCAAAGCATCTGTCGCAAGTGGTAGAGCATCTGCAAGGCAAGGCAGAGATTCCCGCCACCGAGGTGGATACGCGTGCAGAGTTTGCCGCGCACGTATTGGAAGAGGAATTAGATTTCGCAGAGGTTAAGGGGCAAGAAAATGTCAAGCGCGCCTTTGAAGTGGCAGCTGCCGGCGGACACAATATTATACTGGTGGGCAGCCCTGGGTGTGGGAAAAGTATGATGGCAAAGCGTCTGCCATCTATCCTGCCCTCGTTTACCCTGGCAGAGAGCTTGGAAACAACAAAGATACACTCCGTAGCGGGAAAGTTGGGCAGTAGTATTTCGCTCCTGCACAAGCGTCCATTCCGCAGTCCGCATCATACGATTTCCGATGTCGCATTGATTGGTGGCGGTGCTACACTTCAGCCCGGCGAGATCTCGCTGGCACACAATGGGGTCTTGTTTCTGGACGAATTGCCAGAATTTAATCGCTCGGCACTGGAGACTATGCGCCAGCCGCTCGAGGATCGTGAGATCAGCATCTCGCGTGCGAAATATTCCACCACACTGCCGGCATCATTTATGCTGGTGGCGTCGATGAATCCCTGCCCCTGTGGCTACTACAACGACCCCAATCGCACGTGCACCTGTACACCGGGACAAGTGCTGAGATATATGAGCAAAATCAGCGGACCACTGCTCGATCGTATCGACTTGCAGGTGGAAATCCAACCTGTGCCGTTTAACAAACTCACCGAGATGAAGGCAGGAGAACATAGCCGCGACATCCGTGCCAGGGTGGAGGCTGCACGTGCCATTCAGTCCGCTCGCTTTGCCGACGTCAAGGGTGTGCACTGCAACGCGCAGATGAGCGAGAAGATGCTGCAAACGTACTGCAACCTGTCGGACGAGGCTTCGACGCTGCTACGCAAGGCTATGGAGCGCCTGGATCTTTCCGCTCGTGCCTATAGTCGCATCCTGAAGGTGGCACGCACGATAGCCGACCTGGCGGGCAGCACAGACATTCAGCCCAATCATATCGCCGAGGCGGTGGGCTATCGCAATTTGGACCGTTCTACGTGGGGAGAATAAAGTCCCCTGACATCCTTCACAGGAGTTACTATGATTGATAGTAGCTCCTGTTTTTTATGCCCCAATTTTGTCAAAATATTTCGCATTTTTCGAAGGCGAGAATCGCTTAAAATCAATCGCGCCTACCTTTGGCCGCAAATACGGCGTGTACGAGCAGTCAAAAATGGGGCTTTTCGGGGAGAAATGTGAAAAAGCCTAAGGCTTTTATCGTTTTTTTGTGAAAAAGTGGGGGTGATGTACTGATTTTTCTGACCTGAAAAGTTGGAAAAAGGTTAGGTTTTGTAAAAATTTCGCGACGTCTCGTGAAAAATATCTTAGACCTTTTTTCAACAAAGCCTTGGTTTTTTTCAGCGAGGTCAAAGGTCGTTGCTACGACGCGTTCTATTTCGTCAACAGCGTTTGTCAAAATTTTTCGCATTTTTTAGGGGACGTCATCAAGGGCGTATTTTCAGATGTTCGAACCTTCACTTTGCGCGTAAAAATATAAAAAGGAACTGCCGGGACATTGATGTATGCCCGACAGTTCCTTTCGGTAATGCTATGACTTTGGGGTATTATTGTACGACGCTTGGAGGTATGACTTCATATTCATGCACGAAAGGGTCCTCCAAATACATTTTTGCCGTCTTGCCATTGGTATAGCGCAAATCGTCAAATACCCAACGGGAATCCTCGTATATCAGGACTGCGATCAATTGCTGTGGCCAACAGTTATAGTCGCGAGTACCATTTGCCTTGTTTACCCACCTAAAATTCACTTGTGCTTCGCCTCGGGTCGGACTACTATTGAGCACTTTGATATCATCTACATACACTTTGTATTTGTGTGAATAGCCGCTCAAAGGATTTCCCCAAAGCGAATTAAGGTAATCCATCACATCGGTGCCTTTGCCATAGAAATTCTCGAACTCCATAGTCTTTTTGATAAAGCTGCGCGAGCCGTGAGTGTATATGGTTTGGCGGTTGGTCTTGCCCTTCATCACGGATTTGACGAAAAGGCTGATTTCTGTATAGGGGGAGCGCTGTGATGTGACGTCCTCTTGCGCAGAAGAGAGTTTTTCTTCCACCTCGCTCACTTTGTCCTCCAACTTCTTGTTCTCGCGTTTCAAGGAGTCAATGATCCCATGGATTTCCTCCTGCTGAGCATCATTCTTGGAACCACAGCTGAAAACGAAAATCACGGCCAACAGCAATTGCAATACCTTCGAAATACCAGTGTTCATATACCTGTTATATTATTAAAAAGCAAGGGGGCACTCAGTCCGAGATACCCCCTTGGCTATTTGTATTAAGAATATCTATGCAGATTCCTTTTGATACGGAGTCTTAGTTACCTGCCTTTTGGATAGCTACGCAGCAACCATTCTTCATCTGAGGAGATTCCTTGTATGAAGTCTTGATGCCGACTACGGTGATAGTGTCGCCTACTTCGAGACCAGCTGCAGTGGTGAAGTTCTTCTTGTCGTCGCCTTGAGCGTTCCACTTACCGTAAGTACCGTAGATGTAAACCTTTTCGCCATCTTCTGTTTGGATGTAGATGTTGCCGTATTGTGTATTAGCGATCTCTGTGATCACACCGGTTACTACGTAGAAGAGGTCGTTGCTATCTGCCAATGCATTGAATTCTGCACCACCGACTGGGGTAGCGTTGACGAGCACGTTCTCGCATACTGCATTCTTCATCTGAGCTGCGCCCTTGTATTCAGCACGTGGACCTACCATTTCGACCATGCTACCTACTTGGAGGTTCATGTCGGCAAAGTTTGTAGTACCATATACATATACCTTACCAGTCCAGTCTGTCACATAAAGGTTGCCGTACTTAGTATTAGCAATCTCAGTCACCATACCAGTGATGCGGTATTGTGCTTCGCCTACAGGAGCAGCATTGAATTCTGCAGCTGTTACGTTTGCAATAGCACCTTCTTGAGTAAACTTGTAAGTTACTTCAGAAGCATTCTTGCCTGTAGAAGATTTGAAAGTCAACTGACCTGTGCGGCTACCAGCTGTGTTAGGTGCAACGTTGAAAGTGAACTTCACAGTATCTGCAGGGTTAGCTTCAACCTTAGTAGCTACACCAGGCACGAACTTAGAGTCTACAAGGCTTACCCAAGATTGATATTCTTCGGGCACACTTGCATAAGCACCGTTGCCCTTGTAAGCTACAGCTACTTCCAACTTGCCACCATCCTTAGCTACGGTTGCTTCGGGAGAAGTCACCTTGAGCAAAGACTTAGTGATGCTTACTACGGTTACGTCTACCAATTCGATAGTTGTGCCGTAAGTGAGCTTTGGACCTTCTACTTCTACTACGTCACCAACTTCGATGCCGAGAGATGCGAAGTTCTTTGTTGCACCATTCTTGTCCAATGTACCATAAACATAGACTTCGCCAGTACCATCGTTGAGGTACCAGTTACCGTATTGAGTATTTGCGATAGCTGTACAAACACCCTTCACGCGGTAAGTCTTGCCGTCTGCACCTGCGATGACTTCCTTACAAGTCGCAGAAGAAGCTTCCATAGAACCTTGGCGCACTTTCATGAATTGAGTTTGACCTGCTACGTCGATAGAGAGTTCTACTTCGCGACCACCGTTTGATGCATCAGCCGAGAAGATCAATTGTGTAGTACCTGCAGTACCTTGGAGTTGAGAAACCTTGAACCAAGCTGCAGTATTCTTACTACCATCTACGATTACAGTATCGCCTGTTTCAGTTACAGTCAGGTTGCTGAATTTCCAATCTACCTTAGCATTCACAAGTACTGTATCAGAGCCACCACCTGCGGGCAAAGCCACATATGTCTTGGAAGCTTCAAAATTTTCCAACGAACCAGCGGGCTCAAATTCTTCAGCACAGCTCGCAAAGAGGAGCGCCGAAGCCATTGCTGTAAATAAATATTTCAATTTCATAATATTCTTGTTTTTTCGCAATCAATGGCGAGATTAGTTGAAGATATACTTAAGACCGATAGAAGCATACCAGCATTGTCCGATAGCGTGGTTGCGTGTCCAAGTCTGAGTATTTGCACTCACTGCGCTTGGTGTAGAGAATACAGGGAAGCCTTCGCCGTCTGTACCTTCATACTTGAGGATGCGGCCGCCGTTGAGTGTAGGATTCATTTGCTTCATTACGCCCCACTTGTCGTTGAAGAGGTTGAGCAAGTTCTTCACGTCGAAGCTCAATTGGAGCTTGTGTGTAGATCTAGGAGCCTTGATCTTGAAGTCGTGCTTGTAGCTGAAGTCTACGCGGTGTACCCATGGAGAATATTCTGCATAAGCTTCTGCATACTTACCTTGATTCTTGTTCAAGTAAGGATTGTTGTGTACATAGTCCATGAAGCGAGTCTTGTCGCCAGGAGTCTTGAAGCGGAATGCGCCTGATTCTACTTCTTGGTCAGTAGGAATGTAGAGCGCGTCGTAGTTGTAGCCGTCGCCGTTCATATCGTTCACCATCATGTATGAATAGTTGTAACCACCGCGGAAGGCTTCGTAGATCAAGCTGAAGTGGTTGCCACACTTATCGTGGTGTGTTGCAGAAAGTACGAAACGATCTGGAGTCACATATTCTGATGAGTGCAAACCGATGTTGTTAGGACCGTTTACAGTAGGAACGTATGTAAATGCAGATTCAGCATTTGAACCAGGCATACCAGTCAATTCCTTAGCTACAGTATGAGTATAAGCAGCCATCAAGCTGAGAGATTCGATAGGCTTCATGTTCAAAGTCACGTTAGCAGACCAACCGTAACCCTTGCTTGTGTTTTCGAGTACGAACGCCTTCTTGCCTTGACGGAAGTTGCCTGGGAAGATAGGACGAGCGTCTGCGCCGTTGAAGTGTGTGAAACCTTCTACTGGCATCATGCTCCAGTCAGAGATAGTCACGCCGTTGACAGTCTTGTTGAAGATACCTTCTGCACTCAAAGTGAAGGGGAATGCTACGGGGAATGTGTAGTCGAGTGCCAAAGAGGTCTTCCATACTTGTGGCATCTTGAAGCTTGGATCTACTGCAGAGATTGAGCTAGGCAATGCGCCGTCTTCTGGAGTGATAGTGTTGGGGTGACCCAATTCGTTAACGATCTTGTCCTTCAAAGCGTCGATTGTAGGCTTGCCGTTAGCATCGCATACCAAACCGCCGTTGAATACTGTCATATCTGTGTTCTTGCTGTTCAATTGTGCTTGGTATTGTACCATACCACTGTTTGTTGGCATGTTTGTGAAGAATACCAAAGGCAAACGACCTGAGAAGAGACCTGTACCTCCACGAAGCTTCAGGCTGTTGTCGCCAAGGATATCCCAGTTGAAACCTACGCGTGGTGAAACGCTCACGCTACCGCCTGGCCATTTACCAGTATCGATGTGACGGCAGCCGTCTACGTGTGCATCAGGATTAGCAGCATCGTGTGCTGTACCATAGTTCAAAGCGTAGATAGCATTGTTGGTCATCAAATCTTGGTTGTCGAAGAAGAGACCATCCAAGCGCAAACCGTAAGTCAACTTGAAGCGATCGCTTACTGTCCAGTCGTCTTGTGCATAGATGCTAGGACGGTGGAAGCGTACGCGAGCAGCTGGGTTAGTTTCGCCGTCGTAGCCGTAAGTCAAACATACTACTTCGGGAGTAGCGCCGTTGAGGAAATCGTCTACGCTGTTGTAGCGATAGTAACCTGTACCATTACGCATGTAAGCATTGTCTGCCAATTGATATTCGTAGCTCACACCACCGAAAATCTTGTGGTTACCGGTGATATAAGTCAAGTCGTTCTTCACATTGAATACTGTATTGTGTACAGCATTGTTGTGTGTGAAGAGTTCGTAGCCTAATGCCATGTACTGAGTAGTAGTACCTGTGCCATCCATAATATCGATGAATGGGAATGGATCAGAGTTTGAACCACGCACGTCGTCCAACTTAGAGAATGTAGCCAGGAATTGGTTTGACAATTGGTCGGTGATGCGGCTGTTCAAGTCCAAAGATGCTGAGTGCACCAAGTTGTTTTGAGAGTACATAGAGTTGGCGAAAGCCATAGAGTAGAGTGATGTACGGCCGAATGCAGAACGTGTACCACCGTCCATAGAAGATGCGTTAGGCGCGCTCCAACGTGTATTGTTGGTGTGGTTGTAACGCAAAGCCAACTTGTTGTTGCTATTGATGTTCCAGTCCAAACGTGCCAACACCTTGTAGTTGTTTTGGTCAGCAGGGAAGTCTGTCCATGAACCTGTATTGTAGCCATACTTTTCCTTGACGAAGTCGCTCACGCGTTGCATATCTCCGATAGTACAGTATGAGAGGTATTGGTCAGAGTTACCCACACCGTTTTCGCTAGCACGCCAGCGGATAGCAGTCGAAGGTGTTTGAGTATATTCACCATTCACGAAGAAGAACAACTTATTCTTCACCAATGGACCACCGAGGGTGAAACCGTACATGGTGTTGCGGTCTGTGTCGCGGTAGCCAGGGATTTGTTCGCCTTCTACGGCGTCACCACGCATGTTTTCATTGCGGTGATATACATAAGCAGTTCCCTTGAAAGTGTTGGTACCTGATTTTGTGATAGCGTTCACACCACCACCGATGAAGTTGCTTTGACGTACGTCATAGGGAGATACGACCACTTGCAATTCTTCGATAGCGTCCAACGAGATAGGGTTACCACCACCAGGCAGACCATCGTTCAAACCGAAGTTGTTGTTGAAGTTCGCACCGTCCACTGTGAAGTTTGCAGTACGACCGTCAGTACCAGCAAAAGTCATGCCGTTACCACCATAAGGCGACAAGCGAGTCACATCAGTGATGCTGCGCGAAATAGTTGGGAGGGCTTGCATCTGCAGGTTGCTGATGTTAGTCGCAGCACCTGTCTTTTGAGCAGAGAACTTAGACTTAGAGCCACGTACCACAACTTCGCCAAGCTTGTTGTCCTTTTCAGAGAGCGAAGTGCTCAGGTTGAAGTTTTCACCCAACTGCAATTGCAAATCGTTCACTTCCTGGGTTTCGTAACCCATGTAGCTAATTTTCACTTTGTAGGGGCCACCAGCACGCATACCTTGGATATAGAACATACCCTTTGCGTTGGTCACACCTACGTAACGGGTGCCTGAGGGCGTGTGAATTGCTTCCACAGCTGCGCCAACCACTACTTCATTGTTAGCAGTGATTTTACCAGACATGCCAGACGTAGTTACCTGTGCCACTGCTGCGGAAACCATCAGCACAAATGTGGCAATTAGGAAATACAATCTCTTACACATAAACATAAGATTTTGGTTAGTAATTAAATGATTTTATCCCACCGAGGGGAAGTTAAAAAATAAATTTCAACTGCAAAAGTACGCAAATACCCTTATAGGGTAAAGACTTTACACCATGTTTTTTTAGGAAAATTTACATTTTATGAAAAAATCTTACTTTACGACATCAACCGCCCAACCCAATCTGACACCACAAAAGTCCCCAACTACCACTCCCAAAAAATGCGAAAAATTTTGACAAACGCACTCGACGAAATAGAACGTGTCGTAGCAACGACCTTTGACCTCGCTGAAAAAAACCAAGGCTTTGTTAAAAAAAGGTCTAAGATATTTTTCACGAGCCGTCGCGAAATTTCAAAAAAGCCTAACCTTTTTCCAACTTTTCAGGTCAGCAAAATCAGTACATCACCCCCACTTTTTCACGAAAAAGCGACAAAAGCCTTAGGATTTTTCACATTTCTCCCCGAAAAGCCCCTTTTTTGACTGCTCGTACACGCCGTATTTGCGACCAAAGTAAGGGCGATTGATTTTAAGCGATTCTCGACCTCGAAAAATGCGAAAAATTTTGACAAAAATCCCTTAAATCATAATCCGAAAGGGAACTCCACAAAACACAAAGCAAGCGCACAAACTGAGATTGTCCCAATTTGTGCGCTGCAAGTCTATTTAAGGGGGTTGATTTACCTTAATACAAGTGTGCCCTGCGGTTTTAATTTATTATTTATAGCCATAGCCACCGCAAGTCATACAATATTGCTTTCCATCAGTGCCAGGTGCACAGCTACAGCAACCGTAGCCTTCGCACTCCATACATGGTTCATTCAGATAACCCTTTCCGCCACATTTGCCACACTTCGCAGCCTTGGTCAAGAACTGTACAGAAGTCCAGCCAGATGTCCAGGCACCAGAGAGGTGCTTACAATATACTTTGGCAAAGCCATTTTCCACTTCGCCCTTGCAGGTGACACAATCGCCCTTGTCCAAATAGACTGGGCCTTCCCAATCGCCACCGCCATCGTAGTATACCATACCCGATTCCGTATTGGGAGCTTTGCGCACACGCACTCTGTCGCCAGTACATTTATAGACACCGGCCTCGAATGCTGGTTCTGCTTCCTCTTCCACTGCCACAGTATCTGCGGCCACAGTATCAGCCACTGCGACATTTGTTGTGTCAGCGCTTTCAGCAGGAGCTGTCTCTGCATTCTTCTTTTCACCACAAGCCGCGACACAGAGTGCGATCGCTGCAATCAGGAGCAATTTAATACTTTTCATTTCTTTTTGATTTTATAGGTTGTTATTTTTATTCGTCAATACTTCACGACGCTGATATTACTTATATCCCACACCATAACATTCGGGACAAAGCTTTTTGCCGGTCCAGTTGCAACAATACTCGTCGCCTTCACCTTTGCAGTCAGGACACACACCGCCCAGATGGCCTTGGCCTTTACACTTGGTGCATTGTTTAGCCAATTTCAAGTACTTTTCAGACACCCATCCGACGTTCCACAGATTGCATTCGCCGTGATAATACACTTGTACGAAACCATTACGCTTCACGCCCTTGCTGGTAACGAAATCGCCCGTTTGCAAATACACAGGACCTGGCTCAACAATTTCCACATCATTATACTGCACGAGCTTTGCACTGGTGCTGGGTTGCATACGTACTCTCACATTATCGCCAGTACACTTGTAATAAACTTTTTGTGCGTAGGTTGCTGCACTGAAAGTGAGCATGAGGACGAAAAGCATCAAGATCTTTTTCATAACATATAGATTTTATAGTTAAATTATTATTTATAGCCTATACCATAGCAATTGTCGCAGCGCTTTTTGCCTGTGTAATCGCAGCAGGCATGTACACCCATGCCGTCGCAATTGGGACAAATTTCGTCGAAGAAACCCTTGCCTTTGCACACCTTGCACTTGTAGATACGCTTCAAGTATTGTGTCGAAACCCAACCCGAATACCACAAATTGTAGGTGCCTACATAGTCCACCTGGGTGAATCCGCTTTGCACCTTGCCCGTACCACGGACGATTTCATCCTTGTCCAACGCCACAGGACCACTGCTGCCGTATGCGCCGGTAAACTGTACGCGTGGCGACTTCACACTTGGAGCCTTGCGCACACTGACATTGTTGGCGATACATTTGTAATACACTTCCTGAGCATTGACTACGCCTACAAAAGCAAAGGCGAGGAGGAGTAAAAACAACGTTCTTTTCATAAAAATTCTGTATTTGAATTAAGGGAAATAATAGTAATTCTTATATTGCATCTTGTGCGAGATGCTTGTCAAGATATTGTAACAATTCATCCAGCTTGGCATCGCGCAACAATACACGCTTGTCGACAGGAAATCAGTAGCAGGAGGAAAATAAAGTACAGAGTATCCTCATTGCGTCGTATACGATGCTTTGTTAGTAGAAAAATACGAAAAAACCTTTACTTCAACCATCGCACAATAGTGAGGCCGTCGCGCAGAGGTAGGATAATTTTCTCGAACTGTGGATCTGTGGCGATGCGGTCATTGAAGGTGCGCACACCCTTAGTCTGCGGATCATTGTCGTAGGCGGGATCGACGACGTGGCCGTCCCACAATGTATTGTCGGCTATAATATATGCGCCGCTGTTGAGATGTGGTAGCACCAAGTCCAGGTATTCGCAATACTGGCGCTTGTTGGCGTCGATGAAGACGAGGTCAAATTTCCCCTCCATCTGTGGCAGGATAGAGAAGATGTCGCCTACGACCATATTGATTTTGGGCGGAAAGGGGGAACCTTCCAGCCAGGGACGAGTAAAATCCTCTTGTTCGTCGTTGATCTCGAAGGTGACGAGTTCGGTGTCCTCTCCCATCCCCGAGGCCATAGATAGTGCAGAGTAGCCGGAGTAGGTGCCAATCTCGAGCACACGTTGTGGACGTATCATCTGGCAGAGCATGCGCAGGAGTTGGCCCTGCAAATGCCCCGAAGCCATGCGTGGACGCAACAAATTGATCTGCGTAGCGCGATAGAGACGGTAGAGGTAGTCGTCCTCGGGCGAGATGTGCGACAATATATATTCGTCGAGCTTTTCTTGCATAAAGTGACAGGATGTTACTAATAGTTCAGATTTTACTTTACTTCATTCTACCAAGCAAAGCCTCTACACCCAGGCGGTAAACGTCTATGCCAAATCCGCAAATCACGCCAGCACACGCAGCAGAGATCATGCTGTGGTGGCGGAAGGGTTCGCGGCTGTGGACGTTGCTCAGATGCACTTCTACGACGGGTACGGCGATGGCGCGAATGGCGTCGAGCAAGGCGATGGAGGTATGTGTGTAGGCGCCGGCGTTGAGTACGACACCATCAAAGCCTGCTTCGTCGGCGCGGTAGAGTTGTTCGATCAGATGGCCTTCGACGTGACTCTGGTAGTAGTCGAATTCCACGTCGGAGTATTGTGCTGCAAGCGCTGCTAAGCATTCCTGCATCGTGGTCGTACCATAGACGCTCGGTTCACGGGTGCCGAGGCGCTGCAGATTGGGGCCGTTGAGAATAAGTATCTTCATATTTTGATTATATTACGTTGCTGATTGATTTATATTGGGGGCGGGAAAATATTCCGTCACCTCGTGGAATCTATGCTAAACTTTTTTCTAACTTTGAGATAAATCTCGAAGATTTTGGGGCACTCGCTGTGAAAAATCCGAAGTAAACTTCATATTTCTCGCTCGTTTGTTTATATCTTTGCTTTGTCAAATTCGCCAGGCGCAAGAGTATGTAGCCTTTTCCCCTACCCTACTTCGCACACGGCGAGGGCTTGTAGGCACAAAGGTAATGCTTTTTTCTTTTTATGGAAAACCTTTTAGAAAAATACCGCAATTATATCTACTTCGAGCGTAGTCTGTCGGACAATACGCTGGATGCTTATTCGCGCGATGTGTCGCGTTTTTTGGAATGGCTCTCGGACGAGGGCATCCGTCCCCAGGACGTGGTGCTGGACGATTTGCATCGCTTCGCCAGCACGTTGTATGACATGGGCATCTCGCCACGTTCGATCGCGCGCACCCTGTCTGGCGTACGTTCGCTGTACTACTTTTTGGTGGTCGAAGGATATATTGAAAAGGATCCAACGGAATTGCTCGAATCGCCCAAGGTGGGCGCTCATCTGCCCGAGGTGTTGACGGCTGAGGAGATAGAGGCCATTGAGTCGACAATAGACCAAAGTTTGCCGGAAGAACGCCGCGACTATATCATCATAGAGATGCTGTACAGTTGCGGACTGCGCGTGAGCGAATTGTGCGAACTTTGTATATCGGACCTGTTCCTGAAAGAGGGGTATATGAGGGTGCGCGGCAAGGGTTCAAAGCAACGTTTGGTGCCGATGAGTGAAAGGATGGTCGAACTGCTGGAGATGTGGTTGCAGGAAAGGAGCGAGATGGACATCAAGCTGGGCGAGGAGGATTATGTCTTCTTGAGTCATCGCCGCAAGAAGCGATTGTCGCGCATCACGGTGTTTCACAACATCAAGGTGTATGCCGATCGTGCCGGCATTACGAAGAATATCAGCCCGCACACGTTCCGTCACACCTTTGCTACGCATCTGCTCGAGGGCGGTGCAAATCTGCGCGCCATACAGGCGATGCTGGGGCACGAGAGTATAGGTACGACGGAAATCTATACACATATTGATCGTAGCTATTTGCGGGAACAGGTACTGAACTGCTTCCCGAGAAACAGGACTAAGGCAGAGATGCAACAAGACTGACCAAAGTCGCCGACACTGCGCTTTTCTGTCATGTCATCCAGACACAGACGCATGGTGCTATACTTGATATAAAAAAAGTCAAGACCTTGTGTAAAAAAAGTAAGACCTTTTTTAAATTATCCGTCGCGAAATTTAAAAAAGGTCTTAGCTTTTTTTTAGCACCTCGGATAGCGGGAAAATACTATCCGATCTGTACCATATCAGAAGCAGAAACGCAGTGCCGCGCCCACACGCCAGCGATCCTTGGTCTGCTCGTTGTAGAGGCGGTCGTTCATGTGATTGTTAATGCCAACGGAGTGCATATATTCGGTATCGAATGTCTGTTGTAAATCGTAGAGTCCAAACACCTCGAAGTCGGCCATTTTGCCACACACACCAATGCTGAGCCTTGGCGAGCAGGTAGTCAGGCGAACCCAGTCCTTAGTATTCTCGCCGGGCATAGGTTTCACATCAATAGATTTACCATCAGGCGAGACAGTGCGTATCTGAGGATTGATATTGAAGTTGATATCGGCACCCAGCCCCAGATACCATGCGCGTTCGTAGTTCTTGGCAAAATTCAAACGTACTTGCAGGGGCACGGCTGCACGAAGGAACCTGAGATAGCCTTCCTGGGCAAACCAGGCATCCTTGTCCTTGCGAAAGGCCACCTTGGTGCTGGTCAATACGCCAAAGCGCGCGCCGACATAGAAATTGAGCAAACTGGGCACATAACCCACGCGCAAGCCTATTTCGCCCGAACCGCCAATCATGCCTACACCGGCTTGGAAATCGCCGCCAAATCCCCAATGCAACAACTTGCCACGATTGCGCAGGAAATTCTGACGCTTGATAGCATGCGACACTTTTTTGCTCAGCTTAGCATCGTTGACGGACATCGTTTTCAGCTGATCGATGATTTCTGGCGAATGATTGGTCGACCATTTCTGCAAGAGATAGGTAGCATACTGGTCCTCGACCTCTGCCTGATACTTGCTGCCTGGATATTTTGCCAAAAAGTCATCAAAGAGGTATTCGCTGACAGTCTGCTGCTGGATGCGGTCCTGCAGGATATAATAGTTGGCGCTTGTCAACAGGTCCTGAGCACTCTGATTGTTGCTATCTATATTCAGCAATTGATGGAGTGTGCGGATAGCTTGCTGGTATCGCTTCTGATTATAGTCGTTGCACGCAGACTGATAGAGCCTTGAGATGGAATCTGTGCGCAACTGCACACTGCGCTGCTGGATACGATCGACATATTCGGCGTCGAAAAGGCGCCAGCCATTGTAGGTAAGATCGGATAGTTCACGGACCTTTTGGAAATCGCGCTCGGGCAACACCTGCGTATCCCACACATGCTGACGTATGATGGTCTCGATGGTGGCACGATTGTCCTCGTCGACGATAGGCAGGCTCATGATTTCGAAGAGCTGTCCCCATTGATATTTGTACTTACCATTGATCTCCTGCGACAGGTGCTCGTTCCAATAGGCAGCTGCCTTTTGTCGCACTTCGTCAGAAGTATTCCTGCGATCCATAGCCAGTCGCTTCATTTCGTCTGCATCGCCTGCAGCCAAGGCTTTTTCGTAGGCTTTCTGGCTGAGGAATCGTGGGTAATATGCAATGATGCGCTCCTCTGTACCCTTTAGCACATTGTCGACATAGCAGTCGCGCGAGATCCAGTTGCCATACTCGTCGTAGGCATAATTCTTGTAAGCGACATGCTGGCTGTTGATTTTCTGCTTGGACAATTGCTTCAATTCGTCATCCAACTTGAAATCTATCGATATAGCAGAGACTTCGCCCCGCTCATTATACTTGTACACCTGTTCGGCATTGAAAACGATGGAATAAGTATCGAAATAGTATTCGCCCTCGAGTACGAACTGGAAGGAAGCACGACTCACTCTGCCCGAAGTAAAATAAACCTTGTAATTGGTCTCGCTCAAATCAAATTCCGAGTCAGAAAACATCTCTTCGCAATCGACCAATCCCGAATAATACTTGTCTGCTCGATGCACCAACTGAGCATCGAAATAGCGGAGCCCTACCTGCATCGAGAAGGTGCCAAGCATTCCCTGTTCGTCAAACTGGTGCAACAACGCATTGCTGTCCTTGATATACACGCTTTCGACCTGGCCCTTGAAGCCAAGGAGGCTGGCATCCGACTGCTGAGCAAAAACGCCAAGGGATGCACACGTAAACAACGAAAATATCAGGGCGACGATTGATACGATTTGTTTCATATTGGAGGGGGAATAAAATATTGGTTACACTTATCTCTATCCGCACACTGATGCGGATCTGTGCAAAATTACAAATAAGATTTCACAGGGCATCCGACAGGGCTTAAAAATATACTGGCGAAAAACAAATAAAAACTTTTTGCCTCCCCGGGAAAGCTCGATATACACTGAGGACAGCAGAATCTTTCGGGTCCGTTTTTACCGCCCTAAAGCACACTAAAGATGAAGACGCCCTGTCGGGAGTTGTATCTTTGCAACAGCATTCCGGCATTAGTTTCAAACTGGGCCAGTGAATGTGACGCCCTACCCTCTCGCGTACACGCGGGTACCATATTATATATACAGCGACGAACATATAGACAAGCGTGGACCTGTGCACCTACAGAAACTAAAGAAAAAAGGTGGACACTCGCTGGGAGCATCCACCTTGATCTATATGATTTGGCTAAGGAATATAGCCAAACGAAGGGGCTTAAATTACTTTACCAAGAACTTAGCTGTGCGCATTACGTTTTGGTATTGCATCTTGACGATGTAAGCACCTGGAGCGAGGCCTTCGAGGTCGATTGCTTCAGGAGATTCAGAAGCGAACTTCACGAACTTACCGTCTGCGCTGTAAACCCAAGCCTTTTCAACGTTGGTGAGGTTGAGCACGCCGTCAGCGTATTCTGCTTGAGAAACGCCAGCGTTAGCTACAGCGTCAACGCCTACTACGCCGCCGTCGAGCATTTCGGGTTCTTCAGCTTGACCTTGGTCGCGAGTATCAGCTGCTGTACGACCAGGGTTGGTACCTACGATTTCGCAACCGAAGTCCATAGAGAAGCCCTTAGCGTGGAGACCTGTTGGGAGGAACATACCTGCGAACCAAGCATCAGAGAATACTACGCGGAAACGGCTCTTGCCTGGAGTAGCATCAGCTGGCACAGTGAATTCGAAGTTGATACCTGTAGTTTGGAATTCGGGAGATGCAGCACGGATCTTACCTACCTTGAAGAGGCGTTCGCCTTCTGGGTCGGTTTCTTCACCAGCTTCGAATGGAGTGATACCGAGTGGGTGGTCGAAGTCGCCAGAACCGTTGAGGTCCATCCATCCACCTGCGAAGCAGTACTTCAAACCGTCGCTGAAGTCAGCACACTTGATGGTCATCTTGATAGTTTGACCTTGGCGTACCTTCAATACTACGTCGCGGTGGTCAGCGTATTGTGAGCCATCCTTGACGGGACCGAGGCCACGGAGGTCGATGTTTTGTTCAGCACCTGTAGAGTAGATGTCGGTCACGTAGCGTTCGCGGCGTGCGATGTCAGCACCTTCGCAAGCGGGGTTCATAGCAGAAACACCGTAAGAGTCTTCTTCTACCAAATCAGGCACGTTGGTTGCGCGTGGCACCTTCACCCATACGATAGGAGAGTAAGACTTGAGGTCGGTAGATACAGAACGTACGCCGATGTAAGGAACGTCTGTAGCATTTTCGAAATAGATGTCGCCCAAGTAAGCAGACCAAGTAGTAGTACGGCCTACTTCAGCTACACGACCATTTTCGCCAACCTTGTAGAGGATTTCGAAGTGGTGGATGTTAGCTTCGTCGTTGAAGAGGAGGTCCCACTTAGCACGATCTTGTGCTATAGCGTCTACGCCCCAGTACAACTTCATAGCCATAGAACCCTTAGTTTCTTCCTTCACTTCTACGTTGAGGTCCTTAACGTTTGCAGGAGCAACAGTGCTCTTGTCGTTGAGTTCGAGCTTACCAACGAGGAGCTTGTAGTTGTTGTCGTTGCCCTTCACACGGAAACCGATGCGTTCGATCACGTCGCCTTCAGCTACTGAAGTGAGATCGAGGTGCATTTCTTCCCAAGTCTTGCCAGTAGTGTTGCCAACGGGCACTTCTACCCATGCGCCACCCTTCTTTTGGAGGATGAGGTAGAGGTTGGTAGGATTAGTACCTTCCTTACCAGTCTTGACAGCAACCTTAGCATAAGCGCCCTTGCCAGCCTTGAGTGAAGTCTTGTAGAGTACGATATCGGTACCAGTAGAAACAGCCTTACCGCTGAGTTCGATAGCAGAACCACCTACGTAAGCATCAGTGTGAACGTAGTTGACAGCGAGGTCCATATCTACGTTTTGAGTGCCAGACTTGAGCACCAACCAACGATATGTAGGCACTACGTCCTGACCACCCATGTTGTACCAGCCACCATGAGTCTTCTTACCCTTGTAGTAATAGCGCTCACCATTACCGAGAGTGAAGTGAGTAGCAAATGGGAAGTTGCCCTTGATAGTAGAACGTTCGGGAATCCAAGTAGCCATACCTGCGAATGTAGAGAGTGGCAACTTATCGCCTTGTTGTTCCCAGTTGTTGCCTGTGTTGCTTACAGCAGGACGATGGATAGGATTGCGGAAACCACCAGAGAATGCACGTTCGAGCAAACGTTGATAGTTGCCTTGGAATTCGTAAGCATCGCCACCGGCATTGTAAGACATGAAACGGCTTTGACCGTGTTCACCCCAAAGACAAACACCGCAACGCTTAGCAGCATCACTTTCATTCAAAGATGTCCAACGACGGTCCATACCTACGATCCATACACCTGTGTAAAGGTCTTCGGTAGTACCGATAGATGCTTCAGCAGCCATTGCTGAAGAACCGATACCATAAGAGAAGTCACCACCAGCATAGTTGAGCATCAAGTCGAATGTCTGACCTGTTTCCTTGCTACCGAGCAATTGGTCTACGTTAGCAGCAGAGCAAGTAGAGTTTGCTGTGTAAAGACCTGCGTGGAAATTGGTGAAACCTTGAGCAGCAGCTTCCTTATAAAGTTGCTTGTGGAATGCAGTGATATCTTCGTCAGACCAAGAGTTGTCCTCCCAGTTGTAGTTGATACCATCAGCACCAAAATACATCAAACAGTTGATGAGTGGCTTCACATAAAGGAAATTACCCTTAGAGTCCTTCTTGGTGATCAAAGCAGAATATTCGCCGTCGCCACTACCTGGTGTCCAAGATTCGAAGAACTTGATACCAGACATGATGTCTGTACCATTGCGGTGAGCTGCGTCGACCCAAGCTGCTGGAGCTTGGAATACACCGTGGTTCCAAGAACCGAAAAGGTTGGTGTATTGCCACATTGAATAAACGTCAGAAGAGAACTTAGCGCTAGGATAACCACCCAAACCGTCAGAACCCACATCCATAGGGATATTCATCCACAAGTTACGGTACTCGTAAGTTCCAGGCACCAAACGGTCAGCGCGTGACATAAACTCTGCCTTGCGCACGTGTGAACGAACGAATGCAATGTCCGAAGCTTGGATACCAGCAGCTTCAAATTCTGCCAAAGTAGGATAGTTACGACCCTTTTGAAGAGCATTGTAGAACAAATCCAACATGCCCTTGTCTGTGAAACCAGAGAAGTCGTAAACCTGATCTGTAGCAGACTCAGCATACTGAGCTTGAGCAGGCGTACCAAATGAAGCTCCGCACAACAATGCAATAATAGCAAGTGTACTTTTTTTCATAAAGACTTTTTTGATTAAGGTTAATAATATGGTTGAAATAAAGTTTTTTTCTTTTTATACGAAGAAATTCCTTATTGCTATGAAGAAATTCCTTTTTAATGAGATAAAGGAAGCTGCAAGGCTCCTATATATTATATATAAGAACACCTTGACAACTTCCTATTTATATCACAACTTCATCCATTAGAAGTTAGGAGCATCTACGTCCCACCAGAGGCGAGTAGCCTGGAGGTCTGGACCACCGAGAGTAGCAAGACCAGAAGCTTCGATCAATTGCTGAACGATAGGGTCACTTGCATTCCAAGGAATACGGCGGATCATTTCACCTTGTTCGATAGAACCGTCACCGTCGTCAGCGTTGAGCACTGGGAATACCTTAGGATATCCAGTACGACGCATTTCTGTCCATGCTTCAGTAGAGAGTGGGAAGAGAGCGATGTACTTTTGAGTGATGATCTTTTCGAGTTTTGTTTCTTGATCGTCACCATCGTTCCACTTCACGCCGATCTTTGTCACGCTAGGCCAATCTTCGCCGTCGCCTGATACTTCAACTTGTTTGTAGTCAACGGGAGTTTCGAGTGCCATGTAGTCTGCCAAAGCAGCATTGTATTCCATTGCACCCATCATTGGTTCGTCAAGGTAAGCATTCTTGATACCTTCTTCGTAGAAGTATTCAGCTGTGCCACCCATGTTCCAGCCACGGAGCGCACCTTCTGCACGGAGGAAGTTAACTTCAGCCAACTTCACGAGGTAGAGAGGAGCCATAGCGAATGCGCTTGAGTTAATGCTAGAGAATGCAGCCAATGGGTTCAAAGGATAGTTTTGACCATCGGGCATCAAACGACCTGCGCGGAGACCTACGATCTTGCTATGTGCGGGGAGTTCTTCACCTGTAGCTTCGTTGATGATAGGTTGTGAGTTGTTAGCAAATACATATTTAGTGTATGGGTGCTTCAACGACATCAACAAGCTTTCGAAAGAAGCGCAGAGGCGGAGGTCACTCCAAGAGTTACAGATTTCAACATATGGGTGAGTGAAACCAGAAACCATAGGATAGAGAGCGTGTTGTTGATCTACTGTTTCGATAACACCAGATGCAACAGCTTCTTCAGCCCATTGCTTAGCAGTTTCGGGTTCGATCTTCACCATGTGCATAGCCATACGGAGCTTCAAAGAGTTTGCCAAACGGATGTAGCTATCCATTGACCAGTCGCCAGTAAACATAGCACGGCTGGTAGTACAATAGCGAGTCATCACCTTTTGGATTTCTTTCTTGTATTCCTTAGAACGATTTGCTTCGTAGTGCTTCAGACATGCTACGATAGTGTCGAGGTTTTCCTTTACACCATAATAGATAGTCTTGAGGTCGTTGTATTCAACAGGTTCTTCTGAGTTCAACTTATCTTCCAAGTAAGTGTATGGACCAGAGAGGTCGGCACGTTCTTGAGCAGATACGCAGTAGTAAAGAAGGTTGATCGCCTTGAATTCAGGAATAGTGTCGATGATAGGGTGGTTGAGCAATGGCATCAACGCATTCTTCACCATTGTGTATGAACCAAGGGGGTCGCCGTTGAATTCTTCAGATACGTTGTAAGCAGAAGTCAAAGTACCATACATGAAGTCCTTGTGGTGAACGACCATGTATTGTGCGTAAGCGTCGGGGCCGAGGCTGAACTGACGTTGGTAAGCGTGTGCGCCTGGCACGTCGCCATTCTTAGCACCGCGCAAGCAGTATTGACCAGTAAGACTGTTACCCAACATTTTCATCTTGTTGAGTGTATCAATAGCGTGCTTCAATTCTGTCACTGGGATGTCACGAAGGTAGTCTATTGAGTCTACGTTGCCGTGATAAACGGTTGCATCGACGGTTGTCTGACCTGCGCCCAATTCTGCTCCTGGATCATCAAAATCCAAACAAGATTGTACGCCCAAAGCGGTCACAGCCATCATACCTGCAAATAAGAATTTTTTCATAATCATCTTGTTTTAGGTATTTAGTGATTCATCCTGACAAGTGTGCGAGAGAACGAGGATTTTCGCCGCTCGCCACTTGCTATGATGTTTTACTAAAATCTGCTTTAGAAATTAAGTTTGAGGTTAACACCGAAGGAACGAGTTGATGGCATGTTGAACATGTCGATACCGCCCAAACCATTTGCTGTAGATACAGAGATATCTGGGTCAACTGGAGCCTTCTTGTAGATGAAGAAGAGGTTACGTCCGATAGCAGAAATGCTGAGGTTCTTGCCTTCGCCGAGGAGGTTGCGGAATGTGTAACCCAAAGAGAGTTCGCGCAAACGGAAGTTTGTACCATCGTAGATGTAGTTAGAAGCATCGCTGCTACCTACTGTAGAGTAGTAGTCTTCTACAGATACGAGGTCGCGACCATCGTTGATATACATTGCATGACGACCGTCTGCAGTATAGAGGTTGTTAGCTTCAGCAGCTTCACGAGCTTCGCCAGTACGCTTAGATACACCGAAACGATCGAGATATGCTTCTGTCAAAGAGATCACCTTACCACCGATACGACCATTGATCAATACATAGAGGTTGAAGTCTTTGTAGCGGAAGTTATTTGACCAAGAGAGTTGAACCTTTGAGTTCAAGTTACCAGCATATTTGCCGAACTTCTTACCCTTTTCAGCCTTCACCTTACCAGCTTGAGTGATGTACATCAAGTTGCCGTTGATAGCGGGCTTACCTGTACCTTCTGCGATGTAGATATCACCAGCCTTGTGGAAATTACCATTTGCATCTGTACAGTCTTCTTTCCAACGAGCGAAGTCTGTCACGTAGATATCACCGTAAGCGTCGCCTTCGTTGTAGCGTACTTGTACCTTACCACTTGCGATACTTTGTACCATTTCCTTGCTTTGACCATACTTGTCAGTATAAGTCTTTTCGATCTTGTTGTGGTTGTAAGAGAAATTCACACCAGTCTTCCAACCCCAGTCGCGGTTGATAGTCCAGTTGTAACCTACAGACAATTCCACACCTTGGTTGCGGATAACACCTGAGTTCACAGGTTGAGTCTTACCATTCAAACCTGCAATATTGAGGTAAGAGTTGTGCATTGCAGAGTTGTAGTAAGTCACGTCCAAGTTCAACGCATTGTGGAAGAATTGTGACTCGATACCAGTTTCGAAAGACTTAGTCTTTTCAGGAACAGGAATAAATGAGTTGTAAGAACTTGTAGTAGTAGAACCAGTCACGTAGTTTTCGCTTACAGCGTTGAAGACTGCGTTAGGAATAGAGTTACCTACTTCTGAGTAGCTCAAACGATACTTCAAGTAGCATACGTCGTTCAATGGTTCAATCAAAGAAGAAAGGATAGCGTTAGCACCGAAACCGAAGTAACCATAGTTGTCGTTGATACCGAGGTATTCGAATTGCTTGAATGCGCGGTACCAGTCACGACGGTATGATCCGTCTACGTATACCATATCCTTCCAACCGATTTGTGCTGTAAAGAGGGCTGCTTGGTCCCAGTTACTGCTCTTACCCTTGCTGGTCACACCATTGCCACCACCATTAGGATAGAAGTGGTTCACTTGTGTAGAGATACCAGTTTGGATGCCGTTTTGCCAGATAGGAATAGTAGCGCTACCGAGGTAAGTGCTGTGAGACTGACCCTTGAGTACGTGACCAACATAACCAGCTGTTGCAGATACGCTCCAGTCATTGAAAGTCTTGTTATAGCTCAACAAGTAGTCGGTATAGATTTCGTTGGTACGGCTGTTGCCCAAGCTGTATGTACCATAGCGATACATATCTGATGGACCCCAAGTAGTAGCGTAGCGACGGCTTTCTTCGTTGAAACGAGTATGGTCGATAGAAACACGTGCCTGGAAGCTCAAACCGTCATAGATATCGATACGGCCTTGGAACTTACCAGAGAAGCGGTCTTCGCGTTGTGCACTACCGTTTTGATTTGCCAACCAGTATGGGTTGTTACGCATTGCGTCTTGGTACACCCAGTTTTGCATTACGCCATTGAGTTCTGCACGGCCATATACCATTTCATATTGACCAGTCAATGGGTTTACTGCATAGTAGCGGTCGCCACCTTGTTGTCCGATAACATCTCCCCATTCATCCAAGATGTTGGTGTAGCCACTTGACATCCATGTTCCATTAGGGAGAGCATAGTTGTTCTTGTAATAGCCCAATTCTACGTCACGAGGCATAGTATAGAGGTCGTAGATAGGGTTACCGCAAGTACCACCCGACACACGGTTGTTGGTCTTAGCTTGCAAGTAGTCTGCGCTCACGTCAATGTGTACGCGATCCCACAACTTGTAGCTTTGACGGAATGCGAATGTGTTACGGTTGTAGCGGTTTGACTCGATCATACCGAGTGAGTGTGAGTTAGAGAAAGATACGTATGATTGTACCTTTTCAGTACCACCCGATACAGAAACTGAGTTATTTGAGTTTACACCAGTTCTGAAGAAGTTTGCTACGTCATCTTCAGCATAGTTGCGCAGGTGAAGTTGATTCACTGAACCAGCCTTATATTGTTGGTCAGAGCTCAACACGTCGAGTATGTAAGTGCCGTTGCCAGACAATTTATTACCCCAGCTGTCAGAACCGAATACGAGGTTGCCCAATGCATTAGTGCGTGCACCACCGTAAGTGTTTTGCAATTCAGGAGTGAGGAGTGGTGCATCGAATGTCACGTTAGAGTTAACAGTCACACCAATTTTACCTTCCTTACCCTTCTTAGTTGTAATCATCACAACACCGTTGGCAGCAGCCGAACCGTAAAGTGCAGCAGCGTTCGCACCCTTCAACACGTTCATTGATTCGATGTCGTCAGGGTTGATCATTGACAAGGGGTCAGAACCTTCCGCAGTAGATGTATTCACCAATGCTGCCACGTCGCCGATCTGACCACGAGTGCTGTTGGTCATAGGAATACCGTCCACTACGATCAGAGGTTGGTTGTTACCCAAGATAGATTTGTTACCACGGAGGACAATCTTAGATGCACCACCGGCACCACCCGCAGATGGAGTAATAGTTACACCCGAGATTTTACCTTCGATTGAGTTAACAAGGTTGGCATCTTGAACCTTCATCAGTTCGTCTGCCTTGATTTGTTGTGTAGCGTATGTGAGCGATTTTTCTTTTCTCACGATACCCATAGCTGTAACCACAGCTTCGTTGAGTACATTACCTTCTTCTTCGAGAGCGAAAGTCATTGTACCACCAGTCCACTTCAGATCTTGGCGCTTGTATCCGATCAAAGATACACGTACGGTTGCACCAGCATTCACTCCTTTCAGGGTGAAAGCACCATTCTCATCAGTAGTTGTAGTAGACTTACCACCTACAACGAATACTACGGCACCCATCAAGGGTTCGCCATCGGTAGATTTAACTACACCTTTCAGCACGCCTGCTTGTTGGACGATGCTTGTTTCTGCCCACGCATTAGAGGGCACCATTGACAATGGCACTCCCAAAAGTGAAGCAGTCAGTAAAGAAAATCCTACAGTTTTTATTTGCTTCATAAATTTATGATTTAAGGATGTCTGTGCAAAAATACGAAATACATTGTACTCACCAAGCATTTTTATACAAAAAATTATATGCTGTTTGCACACTTTTTACCTGATTGTGTGGATTTGTCCTTTTTTTCTGTATTGGGTGCACTTATCTTCATTTTCACGCCAGTAGCCTGTCACATCTTTCGGCACTCGTGAAATGGGTATTTTGGGGACTGAAGAAAGTGGTGGCGAAAAAAGGTTAGACCTTGTTAAAAAAACCTAGACCTTTTTTCAACGAGACGTCGCGAAATTTCAACGAGACGTCGCGAAATTTTCACAAGGTCTTATCTTTTTTGAGAGAGGATATACTGTTTCGTGTCTAACTGTTTGGCGGTAGGCAGTACAAGAAACCAAAAACCGCCCGCGTCACAGAGACACGAGCGGTTGATATTATTCATTTGTATTTCCTTGGAATATTAAAACAGCACCTTCTTGCCTTCCTCTGTCACATAGATACCCTTGCCAGGTTTCACTACGCGACGTCCGTTCAGGTCGTACAGCTTCACGTTCTTCTTCACTGTTTCTACACCATTGATACTGGTTTCGATGCTGCCTTCAAAGCTCAACGCGTAGCTATCCACGCTTGCATCGCCTACGTAGTAAGCCGAGTTCGCCCAGATGCTGGTGCCAGTGTTCTTCACCATCTTGTCGCCATCTTGCACGAACACGTTGTCGCTGACGTTGTCAAACTTGAGCGTACCCTTCCAACCCTCGATCACGTCGAGTGCTGCCGAGTTTGCAGGATAAACGACTTCGAGCGCATATTGACCAGCTTCTGCAGTCAAGACTACAGGTGTATTTGCGGGAACAAGACCTGTCTCTACTTCTTCGAGCAGGAGTGCAGCTACACCATTCACTTCGGTAGCTTGTGCGGGAACGTATGCTTTCACGCCGTCCACCACTTGTACTGCGAATGGGAGGTTGAGTGTAGCATAACCGCTTTCGCCTACGGTCACGGGGTAAGTGGTCACGGGTTCGATATACCACAACGAAGCCGGAGCATTTGATGCCCAGGGCACGAGACGTGTATTGTCGCCTGCCAGGTGCAGACCTGGATTTGATCCTGTCTTGTTCACACAGTTCACTTGGCACTTGCCGTCACCCGAGGTCACGATGCTCCACACACCAGCGTCGGTTGGTGCAACGTGCAACGAGGGTTGTGTCTCGTTGGCGCCGAGTTTGCCCAAATACAAGCCGAAGTTGCCGTTGTACAGATAGTATTGTCCAGCGGTGCCAGTAGCGGCAAATTGGAACATTTGGTCTGCGTCGGCATTGTCGGCCACCTTTGCAGTGAAGCGGGTTGCTTCGGGTGTCATGTAGAGTGTAGCGCTAGCACGTTCAGTATTGCGCAGGCGGTACCAGTGACCTGGTTCTACCTGGATCGTTGGCACAGTGGTGAGCATCTTGTTGATGGCTTCGTAAGCAGCGCGTGAAGGATTTGCCTTGTAGTCTTCGATAGCCTGATTGACGGCTTCTACGGCTTCGGGCAAATAGCCGCCCACGTAGGAGCCTGCTTCCACCTTGCGCGCATCGATACCATTGATCACCACGTCGCTTGCCAACGAGGTCGCATCGTATGTATATGCACCATCGGTGATATCTTCGATCGAGTAGTTCTTGTATACGATAGTGTATCCACCGCGTGAAGTGTTGCAGTGTGTTTCTTCTTCGAAGAGGAAAGCTATGGTGTTGTCTGCCTGCCAGCACATAGTCGAGTAAGCAGATCCGAGGTAACTTGCTTGATGACGGCCGTCCCAATCCTTGGCAATATTTTCGGGAGAAGAGAAGTCTGCCAGGCTCTCCAGTGCCTTATAGTAAATACCTACATTCGCACGTCCGCTACCGAGGGGCACTGACTGCAACATCATATACATCTTCTTGTCATCTTCCAGACGACGTACGGGTACGAACATGATTTCGCCGTTGGTACTGTTGCTCACTGCGGTTGTACCATTATTGCTTGAGTTAGACCAAGCAGCGTTGCCCCAGCTACCTTCTCCCTTCGCAGCATCTGTATATCTATATATATTATATATACGTCCGCCGCTTGTACGCGAGCTAACCAACACGCTACCATCTGGCAATTCG
The DNA here is from genome assembly GCA_017383485.1 of Bacteroidaceae bacterium. Taxonomy (GTDB): domain Bacteria; phylum Bacteroidota; class Bacteroidia; order Bacteroidales; family Bacteroidaceae; genus Alloprevotella. The sequence goes on along the minus strand of JAFNXM010000036.1, from coordinate 56,361 downwards.
TCTGCCTTGGGTTCATCGCCGCCGCTTGGGATAGGACTGTTTTCTACACCACCGAGCACCTTCCATGTGCCACCAAAGTCGTCGGAGTAGAGCACAAAGTTCACATTGCTGCCATTAGCCAACTTCACCAGTGGTGCACAGTACAGGCGATAGTGACTACCTACCTTCAGCGTCTTACTTTGAGAGATCTTACCCGATCCGATAAACATACAGCGGATGCCGCCGTCTGCACGCTTGTCGAATTGCGAATAGATACTTTCCGAGATATCCACTGGCTTGCCCCAAGTCACACCATTGTCGTACGAATAGAAGCGTGCGATACCTTGGTGATTGTTGCGCTGACCATTAGGGAAGCTTACGTTGCCCGAGCAAGTAAACATCATCACAGTTTCGCTTTCGCTATCTGCTACGAGACAGGGGTCGCCGAATGCTACGTACATCGAATTGTTTTGAGCAGCAGCTGCACCTTGACCTTCGATGATGGGGAAGATGTTGCCCCAGGTCTTACCATTATCCGTCGAGATACGACCGTGGATGTCGATGCGGCCGTTTGTTGCCATACCAATATCTGCTCCACTATGGCGATAGTCTGCCACAGCGATCAGGTTGCCATTCTTTGCCTTTGCAATGGCTGGGATACGATAGGGCACGGATGTAGATGTCGTAGTGAAGACTTCGTATTGCGCTTCTGGCACTACAGTCGAGCGACGCAAGGTCACATAGTAATTGCTGAAGATTACACCCTTGTTAGCACCAGTCTGTTGGAAAGAAGCGGTACGGTCTTCCAGCCCTGTCACTTCTACGTGTTGACTGCTTGCAGAGCTCTTGTAGGTCTTGCTGCCGATGACGATGTTTTCAGAATAACTATTATCGCCATTACGATTCTTCATATCGAAGCTATAGCCTGCGATGCACATGCCCTGTGGTGCAGTCAGGGTGTGCGTACAACTATACGATGTACCAGAGTGTGCTGCGATATAGCCACCATCCGTGGTCATATTGTTCTGGCCTGTGCTCAACGAGAAACCTGCCAACTGATTGCTTTCCCACACGGCGTGCCAGGTCTTATTGGCATTACTTGCGGTGAAAGTACCATTGGCCGCATTGATTTCTATCTGACCTTCAGCAAAACCGAAACTCACTGTCGAACCAGCATCCATACCTTCGGCCCAAAAAGCCAAGTCGCCGATGCCACCGAAGTTGTTCATCGCATAGTTTGTGCCGTGCAGAATGACGAAGTAGCCATCGACACCAGCCAATTTGTCAGAACTGCGGATGTCCCAAGTGCCGATATAGCCCGAGGGCAAGTTGCTGGCGTCCTGCATCGTGGGATAAGTGCTACCGCCTGTACCGCCGTAACCAGCCATAGCTTTCATCGAGGAGCTTGAAGCCAGGACCTTGCCTGTACCAGCCTGCTTGTTGTAGATCTTATAGCCGTTGGTGTCGTCACCGACAAAGCACCACAAGTCGGCATCACTCATATCGGTCATCACCTTGGTAAGGCTGATCTTACTAGCACCTGCATTGTCGGAAATGATGTGCTGATTGGTACCAATCTGCATTGTGTACCAAGTGGTATTAGCAGCAAATTTGCCACCGACGATAGACGTCGTCTTGAATGGCACTGCCGCCCAAGCCGACAGCGTAGCCACAGCAAATACCGCTAATGATAAAATGCGATAAAAGTTTCTCATAAAAGGGAAATAGATTAATTAGGGATAAAATTATTTTGGTTTCGATTAAAAACGCATTGGACAAAGCTGCCTCACATTTGGACATACTCCGCCACAAAGATATATAATATTCTTTATACAGCATATTATGTCGAAAAAGTTTCTGTCTGGTTTGGTTGAATTGGAGAAAAAGAGGGTGCCACCTTGCTGCCATTAAACGATCCAAGACCTTTTTTAAACGAGGCGTCGCGAAATTTTTACGAGGCGTCGCGAAATTTCAAAAAGGTTAGACCTTTTTTCAACGAGACGTCGCGGAATTTTCAGGTGGTTTTTCTGCTCGGATATTTCTTCTTGCCTTCGGGCTGTTTTATTCGCTCTGCGCGGAAATACGAGAACACAAAAAAAGATTGTCCATGCCTCTACGGCACGGACAATCCATATGGTTGATTATGTCAAAGGGGGGATCAGAAGAGCAGCTTCTTGCCTTCCTCTGTCACGTAGATACCTTTCACGGGGTTCACTACGCGGCGGCCCTTCAGGTCGTACAATTTCACCGACTTCTTTGCCATGTCGACACCGTTCACACCTGTGTCAACGCCGGGGCCGAAAGTCAGCGCATAGCTGCTGACGCCTGCCTGGCCCAAGTAGTAAGCCACATTTGCTGCCAGACTTGTGCCAGCGTTGCGTTGCATCTTATCATTTTTCAGCACATATACTGCGCCGCTCACGTTTGCTGCTTTCAGCGTACCGTTCCAGCCTTCTGCCACCTTCACACTGTTTGCAGTGGGATAAACGACTTCGAGCGCATATTCGCCGGCTTCTGCCACCAACACTACGGGAGTTTTGGCAGGCACTACACCTTCTTGCGCATCCACTTCGTTCAGCACGAGCGCAGCGTTGTCTTGATCCACGCCGGTAGCGACATAGGCCTTCACGCCCTCAGCCATTTTCACGGCGAAGGGGAGGTTTACTGTCACATAGCCACTTTCAGGCACCGACACGTTGTATGTAGTCACAGGTTCGATGAACCACAATGAAGCGGGTGCCGTAGAAGTCCAAGGCACAAGGCGAGTGTTGTCGCCAGCCAAGTGCAAACCTGGATTAGATCCGGTCTTGTTCACACAGTTCACCTGGCTCTGACCATCAGTCGAGGGTACAATACTCCACACCCCTGCATCGGTTGTTGTAGAGTGCACTGCGGGCTCTGTCTCGTTAGCACCGAGCTTACCCAGATACAGACCGAAGTTGCCATTGTAGAGATAGTATTGACCAGCCGTTGCAGCGTTTACAAATTGAAACACCTGGTCGGCATCAGCCTTATCCGCCACCTTAGCAGTGAAACGACTGGCTTCGGGAGTCAAGTAGAGCGTAGCACTAGAACGCTCCACGTTGCGCAGACGATACCAGTGGCCGGCTTGAAGTTCGATGGTAGGCAAAGAAGCAATCATCTTGTTGAGCGCATCATAACCTTCCTTAGTAGGATTCGCTTTGAACACCTTGATAGCCTCATTCAAACTTTCTACGGCAGCAGGGTCTACGCAGCCGACATAAGCATTTTCTGATTTCAGCGAATTGGCTTTTGCTTCGATACCTTCTGCCAGAAATGCGTAGCGATTTACATTGGCATTGTAGGTATAGGCATCATCGGTGATCTGTTCGATTGTATAATTTTTATAAACGATTGTATAGCTGCCACCATGGGTTTCTTCTTCGTAGAGGAATGCCAACTTGTCGTCAGCTTGCCAACTCATCGTAGAGTAAGCCGAACCCATATAACTTGCTTGGTGACTGCCGTCCCAGTCTTTTGCTACGTTTGTGGGGTTTACGAAATCTTCTACAGATTCTAACTCTTTGTAGAAAATACCTACGTTAGCACGACCTGAACCAAATGGCACAGATTGCAGGAGCAGGTACATATCTTTATTGTCAGACTTACGAGTAACGGGCAAGCACATCACTTCACCGTTGGTAGAGTTGCTCAATGCTACCACACCATTATTGCTCGCACCAGAACTTACACTTACTGCCCAATTACCTGTAGCAGAAATTTGGTCTGAATAAGTATACACGTTGAAAATGCGGCCACCGCTGGCACGTGTGCTCAGCAATACAGAACCATCGGGCAATTCTTCGATCTTAGGTTCATCACCGCCGGGAGCTGGACGATCGTGAATTGTACCAAGGACATTCCAACTGCCACCAAAGTCGTCAGAATAGATCACACGGTTACCACCATCGCGAGTCCACATTGAGCAGTAGAGACGATAGTATTTGTCTTTTTTGATAAGGCGGCTTTGACAGATCTTACCCGAACCGATAAACATAGAAGTTACTGTAGGTGTTTGTCCGTCGAGGAAGAGCGAATAGATATGGTCTGTCATTTCGGTGATTTCACCCTTTTCCCACTGACCTGTAGCTTCGTTGTAAGTAAAGTAGACACGAGCCACACGGTTCACTGCATCGGCAGAAGCATTGCCTATCTTCGATACATCCCAACGACCATTGTGACATACGGTGCGACCGCAAACCATCATCACGAGTAGTTTATTTTCTTCGCAGTCTGCTACAATTGCAGCATCACCATATCCTGTAGTCATGTGGTTAGAATTGCCACCCTTACCATCTGCTACACAGAATTGGTTGCCCCATGTCGCACCATTATCCTTTGAGATACGGCACATGATATCTACTTCACCATAACCGATATCACTGCCACAAGGACGGTAGTCTGAGATTGCAAAGAGGTCGCCATTTGCCGCAGTTGCGATAGCAGGGATACGGAAAGGTGTCTGACCACTTTTTGTGATGAACAAGTCTTGTTGTGGTTCTGCCTCAACGGTCGAGCGACGCAAGGTCACGAAGTAATTGCTGAAGATGACACCTTTGTTTGAGCCGGTCTGTTGGAAAGATGCCGTGCGGTCTTCCAGGCCTGTCACTTCTACGTGTTGACTGGTTGTAGAACTCTTGTAGGTCTTGCTACCAGTGATGATGTTTTCAGAATAACTATTGTCGCCGTTACGGTTCTTCATGTCGAAACTATAACCTGCGATGCACATGCCATCAGGTGCTGTCAAAGTGTGTGTACAACTATTTGAAGTACCAGAGTGTGCTGCGATATAGCCACCATCTGTAGTCATATTGTTCTGACCTGTATTCAGCGAGAAACCAGCCAACTCGTTGCTTTCCCACACAGCGTGCCAAGTCTTAGTAGCATTGCTTGCGGTGAAAGTACCATTAGCCGCGTTGATTTCTACTGTACCTTCGGCAAAACCAAAGGTCACTGTCGAACCAGCATCCATACCTTCTGCCCAAAAAGCCAAGTCGCCGATGCCACCAAAGTTGTTCATCGCATAGTTTGTGCCGTGCAGAATCACGAAATAACCATCGACGCCAGCCAATTTGTCTGACTTCTGAAGGTCCCAAGTGCCGACATATCCCGAGGGCAAGTTGTTTGCGTCCTGCATAGTGGGATAAGTGCTACCACCTGTGCCGCCGTAACCAGCCAAAGCCTTCATCGTTTTGCTAGAAGCTAAGATTTTGCTTGTACCAGCCTGCTTGTTGTAGATTTTGTAGCCATTAGTGTCGTCACCAACAAAGCACCACAAGTCGGCATCACTCATGTCGGTCAAAACCTTGGTGAGGGAAATCTTACTAGCACCTGCATTGTCGGAAATGATGTGCTGACTGGTACCAATTTGCATCGTGTACCAAGTGGTATTAGCAGCAAATTTGCCATCGACGATAGAGGTCGTCTTGAATGGCGATGCTGCCCATGCTGCGAGAGTAGTCACAGCGAATACCGCTAATGATAAAACGCGATAAAAGTTTCTCATAATGGGAAATGAATTAATTAAGATTGAATATTTAGGTATTATATTTTCTACGGGGTATTGGGAAGTTGGCTTTTTGCTAAAAGAAGTTTTTTCCTGAGTTCAGCACTTCTATTTTATTTCAAGGAGAGATTCTTGCTGAGTTTGGAAAAGACTTCTTCTGCCAGACTTTTTTGGCGCATAGCCTGACTGACTTCCCACATCACGATACCTGCGGTCACAGAGACGTTGAGCGAGTGCTTCATGCCGTATTGTGGTATCTCCAGGGCTTGATCGCAGGCATCGACCACGTCTTGTCGCACCCCCTTGACCTCGTTGCCCAGGATCAAGGCGTAGCGTTCTCCGGGTTCTGCCTGGAATTCGCCCAACTTCAGACTACCTTCTACCTGTTCCACAGCCAACACGGTGTAGCCGGCGTCGTGTAATTCACGCACGGCGTCCATTGTATCGGCATAGTACTTCCATTCTACGGTATCCTCGGCGCCGAGTGCCGTTTTATGAATTTCTGCTGACGGCGGGCAGGCGGTGATGCCACACAAACATACACGTTCCAGGCAGAAGGCATCGGCTGTGCGAAACACGCTGCCGACGTTGTGCAAACTGCGCACATTGTCGAGCACGATGACCAAGGGCAATTTCTCGGCGGCGCGAAATTCTTCGACCGTCATCCTGCAAAGTTCTTCGATTTCCTTCTTGCGCATATCGCAGGGTTTTGATAGGTAAATATTGATACTGGTAAAATCTGTGCACAATACGTGCTCTGTGCTGCCCAGCAGACATATTTCGCACAAGTGCAGACTTCGGTACAAAGTTAAGCAATATTCTTGATATTTGACGATTCTACGAAAATAAAGTGTGGCACAAGATTTGACGCTTGTGCCACACTTTATATGTTATAGTTAGTTTGTATCGAAGGACCTGCTACAAGATGCGCTTCACCCAACGGAAGAAGGTGTAGGGCATGTAGCGGAAGGGCAAATCCAACCAGGTCGGTGTCGTGACTACGGCGCGACGGTGAGAGAAGGCCTTGAAGGATTCCACGCCGTGGTAGGACGACATGCCCGACATCCCTACCCCACCGAATGGCAAGTGCTCGTTGACAATATGCATGATGGTATCGTTGATGCAGGCGCCGCCTGATGAAGTGTGTCGCAGGACGCGTTTGGCGCCCCTCTTGCCCAAATAATACAGGGCCAAGGGTTTTTCGCGCTGGGTAACGAATTGTATTGCCTCGTCGGTGTCTGAGAACGTTTGCACGGGGAAGATGGGGCCGAAGATCTCGTCCTGCATCACCGCACTGTCGGGACTGACGCCGTCCAGTATGGTTGGTGCGATATAGCGCTCGCTGCGTTCGTGCTGACCGCCGAATACGATCGTGCCGTCGCCGAAGTAGCCCAACAGGCGGTCGTAGGCGCGCTCGTTGACTATACGTACGTAGTGTTCTGCCTCACGTGGATCTTCGCCCAACAGGTGTTTGAATTCGCTTGCCAAGGCAGAAATCAGCGCCTCCTTGACCTCGTGGTGCACCAGCAAGTAGTCGGGCGCAATGCACGTTTGCCCGGCGTTCAGACACTTACCCCAGGCGATGCGGCGGGCTGCCATAGCGATGTCGGCATCTCGGTCTACGATACAGGGGCTCTTGCCGCCGAGTTCCAGGACTACGGGTGTGAGATTTTGCGAAGCGGCACGCATCACGTGCTTACCCAAAGCGGGACTGCCAGTGAAGAAAATGAGGTCGAAGCGTTCGGCGAGTAGCGCTGTATTCACTTCGCGATTGCCCTGCACCAGGGCGACATGCTCGGGGGCAAAGGTTTCGCGTATCAATTCCTCCAAGACGCGCGACACATGTGGCACGTAGGGCGAAGGTTTCAGAATGGCGGTACAACCAGCCGAGATGGCGCCTACAAGGGGGGTGAGCAGGAGTTGCACGGGGTAGTTCCACGGCGCAATGATCAAGGTGCAGCCCAAAGGTTCGCTGATGACCTTGCTACGCGATGGGAACATCTTGAGCGGCGTACAAACTCGTTGAGGTCTAGCCCAGCACTTCAGGTGCTTGATGTGATTTTTGATTTCGCCCAGGACTATACTGATCTCGGTCAGATAAGCCTCCTCGTAACTCTTATGCAGGTCTTGCCACAACGCCTCGGCCAGGGCTTTCTCGTATTTCAGGATGCCTGCCTTCAGGGCTTTGAGGGCTTGCAAGCGAGTGGCGATATCGAGTGTCTCGCCCTTGGCAAAAAATTCGCGCTGCAGACCGACGATGCTGCAGATCTCTTGTTGTGTAGTATTCTCAATCATTATTTTTTTCTTCCTGTAAAATGGTCCATAGTATGATAGATACCCAGCACACGGCCTACGAGCCAATCGAAGACGCGGATAGGCAAAATGCCCTGCAATAGGCGGATGAAATGATGCGGACAGGGGATCCAGGGCATGAACATCTTGAAGGCTGTGTCGCGCTCGATGGCACGGAGGATTCTGGAGGCTACATTTTCGGGGCGGAGCAGGGGGAATATCTTCGATCTGACGCCGTCAAACATGCCCGTAGTGATATAATAGGGCGCAATCGTTGTGATGCGCACACGGCTACGCATTTCGCGCAATTCGATCCTGACGGAGTCGGACCAACCAATAGTGGCCCACTTACTAGCCGCATAGATACTCATACGGGGGTTGGAAATCATACCACCAGCCGAACCGATATTGCAAATGTGTCCACTGTTGCGCGCCACCATATCTGGCAGGACTTGTTGCGCCACGTACATTGGCGCCATAGCATTGACCATCATCGTGCGATTGATTTCGTCGGGCGTACATTGGTCAAAGGTCTTGTTGCTGGTGATAATCCCTGCCGAGTTGATCAGAATATCTATCTCGCCCACCTCGCGTTTGGTTTGCTCATAGCGGTCTGCCACCATCGCTTGGTTGGACACATCGACGCGCATACCATACACGCGCCCTGCCCTACCCTGCGCCTTGGCTGCTTGACCCAGCTCGCTGACCACTTGCTCAATACTGGCCTGATTGATATCCCATATCACGAGCGCCGCAGCACCCTTGTCGAGGGCCATACCGCCCATCAATTTGCCGATACCCGATGCACCACCGGTGATCAGTACCTTTTTACCCTTAAACGTAGACATCGTCTTTATATTCTATTTTTGTGTTGGATTTTTGAGGTCATGAAATACCCCTTTTCTGCATTTTGGGCGCAAAAATAGAGTTTTTACTGCACACAGAAAAGTATTTTGTGCAAAAATGAGTTAATTTTATGCTCACTTATATCATTTCTGTGCAACAAAGGTGACTTTTCGGGAGAAATAGAGCAGAGATGGAGAAGAAAGGAGGAGGGGTGGGAATGGGGGAAAAGGAGAAAAAGCACCCCACCCTACCCTTCAAAAAAATTGCAATTTTAGTTCTGAAAATTTCGCGACGGCTCGTAAAAATTTCGCGACGCCTCGTTGAATTTTCGCGACGCCTCGTTAAAAAAAGATTAGACCTTTTTCAAAAAACATCAGGCTTTTTTTTCGGGAGTTCTTTTGCCCAAGTCCTGACCTCTGATTTTGGTGATTTTTGCCAGGTGATCCTTCACCCTGTGCCCCACCCTGCAGACACGAAAAAAGGTGCCCACGAGGGACACCTTCATAGAAAGTTCAGTCAGCCCTTTCGGGTATAGTGACAAGGTATATTATTTCAGCATACCCTTGACATCGTCTTTGGTCAACTTAGAGATATTGTCGCGCATCGCTGTATCGCCCTTCAAATTCTCTAACTTGTAATAATCCATAAAGCCCATATTGCCGTCGCGCAGTGCTTGTGCCAAAGCCTTGGGTACTTCTGCTTCAGCGTAGATAACTTCTGCGCGTGCTTCCTGAGCCTTAGCTTTCATTTCCTGTTCGGTCGCTACCGCCATAGCACGGCGTTCTTCTGCCTTAGCCTGAGCGATATTCTTGTCAGCGTTGGCTTGATCCATTTGCAGCGTAGCACCGATATTCTTACCCACGTCGATATCAGCGATATCAATAGATAGGATTTCGTAGGCAGTACCTGCGTCGAGGCCCTTGCTGAGTACGAGCTTCGAGATAGAGTCGGGATTTTCCAACACTTGTTCGTGAGTCTCTGCCGAACCGATGCTCGACACAATACCTTCGCCTACGCGAGCCAGGATAGTATCTTCGCCTGCACCACCCACCAATTGGTGAATATTAGCACGGACTGTGACGCGCGCTTTGGCTATCAACTGGATACCATTCTTAGCCACCGCAGCTACGGGAGGAGTATCGATGACTTTGGGGTTAACGCTGGTTTGCACAGCTTCAAATACATCGCGGCCGGCAAGGTCGATCGCAGTAGCCTTTTCAAAGGAAAGGTCGATATTAGCCTTGGATGCCGAGACGAGAGCGTGCACCACGCGTTGCACGTGACCGCCTGTCATATAGTGCGCTTCGAGATTGTCGCGCGTGATTTGATGCAGACCAGCCTTATGCGCCTCGATCAAACTGGGCACAATGATGTTGGGCGGCACATTACGAATGCGCATCAAGAAAAGTTGGATCAAAGAAATTTTCACACCAGACACCTTGGCAGAGAGCCAAAGGAAGAAGGGCACGAAGTGGAAGAAAATCGAAAGAATCACTACCACGGCAACCACAAGAATCACCGGAAAAATTGCTGTGTCAATCATAATAACGTTTGTTTTTTGAAGTTAATAAATTCTGTTAGGACGAATACCCCGCACGTCCGTTGCCGTTGTGCCAAGGTTTATCCGCCGACATTCCACACTGGGCAGGGTGGGGCAGAGGTGCCGCCGCTCAGCGCCGAGACGAGGTTTGTCGTTACAAATATACGATTATATTTTATGTTGCACTCTATCTTTGCACTTTTTTTGAAACTTTCGACGCCTCCAGTCCGCTTTTCCACAAAGGAGAACAAGAAGGTAGGCACCTTGGAATAGCTTTACATAAAGAAGAATAAAAAAAAACTCCCTTGCACAAGTTGCCTTGCGCAAAGGAGTTCGTTATTTTTTCCTGCTCAGTAGAGTAGGGGATTAGTCAGCAATTACGCTAAATTCTGCACCACTTGCAAAGTCTGTACCATTTTGTTCAGAGAGTGCGCGGAAACGGATGTAGCGTGCCTTGATAGGTGTCTTGAACAGCACACGCTTAGCTTCAGAGCCGCGAGCAAATGTGCCCTTCATTACAGCTTCGCCCCATTCCTTGCCGTCTTGAGAAACGTAGATTTCATAATCCTTCACCTGGCCGTTAGGTCCATTCTGACGTGGGGTATAAACGAAACCTTTCAGGTTCTTTACTTCACTAGCGTCGAAGTCTACCCAGTGAGGATATTTAGCTACTGTCACACCATATACAGTATGCCAAATTGTCGAAACATCACCATCTACGAGACGATCAGCACCTTCGCCAGGTTCTTGGCTTGAGCAGAAGGTCACGACGAGAGGCACACTTTCGATCTTGCTAAATGACATTTCTACGGCAATAGCCTTGTTGTCTGCATACCAAGCTTTGATCTTACCGCCATTACGCAGATTGATTGCGCCAGTATACTGTGTAGGTTTCTTAGCACCATTCAGGCTGTACATGATAGTGCGAGATTTGTCGACAGAAGAGATTTCCACGACACCAGTATTGCTACGAGTGATGGTGAGAGGCTTTTCACCCGCTGTAGTTACCTTCGCTTGTTCAGCCATATTGTTGCCGAGCACGGGGCGAATGATAAAGCTAAAGTTGTGAGCATTTGCCAAGCAACGGTCGTGGCTCAGAGGACCGCCCTGACCGCAAGATGCACCGCCGAGACCGGACACTTTGCTGTCGAGGTAGAGGTGTGTCGCCGAGCTCTTAGGCAATTGGTAGAAGTGAGGAGCGTAGAGCAACTCGAGGTTAGACCATGGCTGCGCAGATACAGACATTTGACCGCCTGCTACGAATACAGCACCATGACCAGCCTTGTTGGTGAGAGAGATCCAACGCACGTCTTCACGGTTGGTGTAGTCCTGTGGTTTTGGCAACATGATGTTGTCGTAGATGCTGTGGCTGTGTTGCTCGATGAACTGGCCTGTCTTACGGTCATTGTAGTTGTTGATAGGACCACGGCCGTAGTAGGTAGCATATTCGTATTGCGTAGGCATTTCCAAGTGATAGCCGAGACGAGGCAAGATCAAGTTTGGCGCATTCGAAGTGATGGCAGCCTGAAGTTCGACAGAGCCGTCAGGATATACGGTATAAATTTGATTTGTCGTAAACTTGAAATCATTTTCTCCGAGCTGTTCACCCTTTTCTACGATGCTGTAGCGACCAGATGAACCGCCGAGGATATTTGCATACTTGGGCGCTTGACTTTCTACGGTGAATGCGAGCACAAGTTCGCCATTCTTTCCATTAGTCTGCGTCATGTTGAGCACCTTGTGCTTCAAGTTGTGCGTACCCTTATTAGTCCATTGTTGATATACCCAGATATCGTTGTCAGTCGCCGCACGATATGCATCGAGCAAGACGCCTTCAGAACCAGGTTTAAGCACGTTGAAACCATTGTAAGCCAATTGTGAGAGACAACCCTTTTCTGTGCTGAATGTAGCAGTGAAGTTTTCACCTTTGACACGGATGCTGCCATTTTCAGTACGTGTTTCGATAGTACCGCTTTGACCTTCTGCGATAGAGGGTACGTTGGTAGCTTCCTTCAGCAGGAGTTGTTCTTCCATTTGTACATATCCCTTCTTCGCCCAAGGCTTATTGTTAGCCAACTTGAACTGTACTTTCACGAAATATTCGCTGGTTTCGTTCAACTGTACACCCGAGAGATCGAAGCGATAATTTTGCTTCTGACGTGGACCGACTGCCATTCTTGGGCCGGTGAGGTATTGATCCTTCAGAACGCATTCGCCGTCTTCGTAGAGACTCCATACGATTTGGTAGTCGTTGAGTGGCACGAAATAGTTCTTGTTGAAGATTTCGATCACACCATTCTTGATATCTACCGCCTTGACGCCTACATTTTGGTACACCTTCTTCACTTCGAAGTATTGTCCCTTTGGCGAAAGGTCTGGGCGCATGATACCGTTCATACAGAACATACCATCGTTGGGCTTATCGCCGAAGTCGCCGCCGTATCCCCAGTACTTTTCTCCGGTCTTGGGATCGTAGTTGATCACGGCTTGGTCCACCCAGTCCCAGATAGCGCCACCCATGAAGAAGTTGGTGCTTTCCATAGCTTCCCAGTAGTCAATCAAGTTACCCACGGCGTTACCCATAGAGTGCGCATATTCTGAAATATGATAGGGGTATTTGATACCATAGTTACCCTTGACAGCACCTTGTACCCAAGCGATCGAAGGATATTGGTTAGAACCCATATCTACGATATCGTTGTTGCGTTCATACTGTACTGGACGTGTAGTATCCACAGTCTTGATAGCGTTGTAGGCTTCTACAAAGTTCTTGCCCGGACCGGCTTCGTTGCCGAGCGACCATATTACGATAGAGGGGTGGTTGATATTATTGTACACCATCTCCATATTGCGCGCCACGTGGTGATTGCGGAATTCGGGCACGTGCGAGAGTGAAGCGTCGCCGTAGTAGTATTGGTGACTTTCGATATTACATTCGTCCTCGAGATAGATACCGTATTTATCGCAGAGGTAGTACCAATAAGGGTCGCACACGTAGTGAGAATTGCGCACGTGGTTGATGTTGCCACGCTTCATGAGCATCACTTCATATTCCATCTGTTCGCGAGTGATCGCATGTCCGCGTTCAGGGCTATTTTCGTGGCGGTTCACACCCTTCATCTTGATGGGTTTTCCGTTGAGGTAGTAGTAACGGCCTGCCAATCCGAATTCGTCTTCAGAAGCAGGTGTATCTTTGATCTCACACTTGCGGAAACCGACGTTTGCTGAGAAGGTTTCGACCACCTTGCCCTTTTTGTCCTTCAACTGACCTACGAGGACGTAGCGGTAGGGTTCTTCTGCGCTCCATTTCTTAACGCCAGCGCCTACGTTCATTGTCACCTTTGCGTGGTCGGCATCGCCCTTTGCCAAGTCATTTACTTTGACCGAAGCGTTGACGCCTGGCACCAGGGTAGTCTTTTCGCCATAGAGTTCAACGGCATAGAGTGAATAGTCGATAGTATATCCCTTCACGCTCTTGCCTGTGAGGTTGAGCACTTCGGCGTCGATAGCGAGCGAAGCGTTGACGAAGTTGGCATCAAAGTCGGGGATAGCTTGCAAGTCGCGCACTTGTACCTGGGGCTTAGATGAGAGCGCCACGGTGCGGAAGATACCTGGCAAGCGGAACATATCTTGACTTTCGAGGAAGGAACCGTCTGAGTGGCGGTATACTTCGACAGCCAATACGTTTTCGCCATCAACGAGATACTTGGTAATATCAAATTCTGCGACGTTGCGCGAGTTCTTTGAGAAACCTACGTATTTGCCGTTGATATAAAGGTAGAAGAAGGAGTCTACACCGTCAAAGCTGATCAATACTTGACGTCCTGCCCAGTCTGCTGGCACGGTGAAGGTGCGGCGGTATGAGCCCACTTCGTTACGATTCTTGTATGTAGGCCAATCCTTGGCTGGTTCGCGCATGACGCCGCCTTTCCAGTCGCCCACGGCCACTTGGTGAGCAAAGATCACGCGTTGATTAGAGTAGACGGGGGTGCCATACTTCTGCGAGCCGTCCTTTTGGATGCCCACCACGTTCCAGTTCATAGGCACTTGCACTTTGTCCCATCCTGTCACGTCGTAGTCTACCTTGTAGAAGTCCACAGGGCGTTCTTCGGGATTGCCCACCCAATTAAAGTACCATTCGCCGTTGAGCGATTTCCAGTACTTACTGTTTTCGGGCAACACTTTTCGCGCTTGGTCCACGTTTTCGAAGTTGAAGAACCATGCGTGAGGTTGCTGCTTGTTGAGGGCAACGCGCTCGGGGTTTTCCCAGTCGTTGCGACCTTGCGGAGCGAGATTCTCCGTCGCGTCATACTCAAATCCCTGCAAGGGGTGCTCATAGTCTGCTGAGATAGGCAATGCCAGACAGCCGAGTAAGAGCGTCAAAGTTGATTTGCGCATAATCAATTTTTTATGGATTTAGGTAAATAATTATTCTTCAGCCTACAAAGATAGACATAATTTTTCATAAAAGCGGATTTATTGATTTCGTTTTCAGCATTCCTTTGTTTTGGTGGCAAAATTATAGACTTTGCTGTGACGTAAAACAATTACGGTGTGACAAATGTGTGGCAAATATGTGACAGTCCAGCAGTACTTGTTTTCTCATGCTTTCTCATTCAGTATCACATTGTACAGGTCTGCCGAAATCTTTTTACGGATGCGCTCTTTGCGCTTACGGATTGTGGCAGTCGTAGTATGCCCGATGTGCGCAATTATGGTATTGGAACAGCCGAGGTAAGTACACAGGATGCACACGAAGTCCTGGTCGTTGAGGTCATAGGTTTTGATAAGCAAACTACATGTCCCGTGAAATGCCCGCAAGAGTGCTTGTTCTATCTCTCGAGTCTGCTCTGATGTGAGTTTGGGCAAATCTCGTTCGCACACCTTCATGGCGACTAATTGCTCGTGAACGGGAGTAGACTTGAACACTTCGCTTCCTGCCAACAAGGTTTGAGTCAGAGTCTCCACGGTGACAACATTTTTTTCCACGGACTGGTCTTGCGTGAAGAGTTCCTCACTCTCGTTGTCCTGCCTCCTGATGTGGTTTTTCTTGAAATAAATGCCCACACCAATGGTGCACACCAGGATGATCAAAGGCAAGATCCATTTCAGCAGCAATCTGTTCTCCTGTTGCGAAGCAATGACATTGCTTTTCAGTTCGCTTTTCAATTCTTCCAGGGTCTTTGGCACAAACTCGCGACTGTCTCGTACCTTCATGTGCTGCGCTTTGTGCAAATTCGCCGAGTCTGTCATCTCCAAATTTTCATAGATATTCCATAGTACGAAGTGGCAAATATAGTCCACACCATCATCTGCTTTGTGCGGAGTATTCAGGGCTTTGTGAGCATAATAAAGGGCCGAATCCTGCGCGCCAAAATGCCACAGATCGTCTGCCTTGTAAGCCAAACACGTGGGGAAACTTTCGTGCTCTGGACCTACGATTGTCAGGTACTGGTTGAGATATTGCAACGCCTGTTCGTAATCGTGGTGCACATAGGCCTCTATCCAGCGCAAAGTATACAGTGCATCCACGCGCAGGGTGTCGTTGGCATCGTTGCGCACGACGATATTGGCGAAGTGATACTTGGCCCTGTCCAGCAGTTCCAGATATTGCTTGCCGCCATCGTTTATTTTATTCGCTTGTTGCAGATAATCGTGAGCCAGGCATTGCTCTTCTTCCGGGGAATACTTGTCCGAGCGCGACAGATCGTGGCATGCCGCAAAGGGGGCAAGGCAGACTAAGAAAATAAGTAGATTTTTCGGATTCATAGATTTAGGTCATTTCACCGCAAAATTAGTTTTTTTCATCATATCACACGACATACTATGCGTGAAATAAGTGTGACAAATGTGTGACGGTGTGACTTTGAATACAAATCGCACCGAGAATCTGTCGCTCCTATCCACATAAGGGCAATGGGTAAGGAAAAAAATCCTGTAAATTGGGAGCAAAAAAAATTCGCGACGCCTCGTCAGAAAAAGCCTAAACCTTTTTTGAAAAACATTAGACCTTTTTTTAACGAGCCGTCGCGAAATTTTAACGAGCCGTCGCGAAATTTTAACGAGGCGTCGCGAAATTTTCACAAGGCCTTGACTTTTTTTCAGGACCTTGGTTTGTTATTTATCACACCTTAACAGGGTGGGGGAGTTTCTTACTTTTCCACCCACAAAAACAGGCAATATTTTACCCGTGAAACTACAACAAAAGCGTGAGCAATGGGATGGTGAAAATGGAGAGTAGGGTAGTGATGAAGATGCCTTGCGCCATGAGGCGTTCGTCCTTGCCATAACGATAGCAAAACATGATGCCGTTGGCGGCCACAGGCATACCGGTCAGGATGGTTGCTGCATTGGCTACGAGGGGGTCGATCGGCAACAGGCGCAGTACGGTCAGAACCAGCATCGGTACAAGCAACAGACGTAGGGCTGCTACGGTGAAGACGAAGCGATTGCCCACCATGGCGCGCAGGGGGATGCGGCTCAGGCTCGAACCGATGATGAGCAGGGCGCAAGGGATGGTCATATCGCCAATCAGGTGACACCACTCGCCCATAACGGGTGGGGTGGGGATGTCAAACAGTACAAACACGATGGCCAGGAGCGAGGCTACGACACAAGGGGACAGCATCAGTTTAGGGCGGAAAGCGCGACGCAAACTGCCTGTGCCGGAGATGAATTCGTCGCCTATGGTGAAGATCAGTACGTTGAAGGGGATGGTCAGTACGGCGCCGTAGAACACGGCTCGGTCGCCAAACAAAGACATCAGCACGGGGAAGCCGATAAACGTGACATTGCCGAAAGAAAGCATGAAGCGCAGCAAACCGCGTCTATACGTATCCAATTTCCAAATCGCCGAAACGGCATAAGCTCCGCCCAGCAGAATGGCATAGTTGAGCAGCGACACCCAAACCAACTGCCCCACCTCAGCAGGTGTGAAGCCGGGGCCCTCGCCCATGACCGAAGAGAGGATGAGCAAGGGGGCTGTGACATTGAGCACAAACACCGACATCGCTTTGTTTAACTCGTGTGCCCAAATACCACGCTTGGCCGAAAAATAACCTACCAGCACGACGCCGAATATCATCAGCATGCGGCTCACGATGTGCATATATTCCATGGAAATCTTACCTTGTTTTCAGACTAATTCTACTCCTTTGTTTCAAGTCTCATACCGACACGACTGGGGCTATCAATGCGCCTCGAGCCAGTTGTCTCCCACACCACATTCGGCCACCAGTGGCACGGACAAGGCGCAGGCATTTTCCATCTCTTGGACAACGATTTGACGCACTTGTTCCAGTTCCTCGCGGGGTACGGAGAAGTTCAATTCGTCGTGCACTTGCAGGATCATCTTAGCACGTAGTCCCTCGGCCACCAAGCGCTGATCGATGCGGATCATAGCAATTTTGATGATATCGGCGGCTGTGCCCTGAATAGGTGCATTGACGGCGTTGCGCTCGGCGTATCCACGCACCACGGCGTTGCGCGAATTGATATCTGCCAGGTATCGGCGACGACCCAGCAGGGTTTCGATGTAGCCCGTCTGACGTGCTTTTTCGATGCATTCGTCGATGTACTCGCGCACTCTGGGATAGGTGGCGAAATAGTTATCGATAAGCGATTTTGCTTCGCTTCGGCTCACTTCCATTCGCTCTGCCAGCCCGAAGGCGGAGATGCCGTAGATAATGCCGAAGTTGGCTGTCTTCGCCTTACGACGCTCGTCGCGATCCACTTCTTCCAGCGGCTTTTTGAAGATACGTGCGGCGGTGGCAGCGTGGATATCTTTTCCCTCGACAAAGTCGCGTATCAAGTTCTCGTCGCCACTGAGGTGCGCCATCAGACGGAGTTCGATTTGCGAGTAGTCTGCCGACAAGAACACGCTACCCTCGTCGGGCACAAAAGCGCGGCGCATTTCGCGGCCGTCCTCTCCGCGCACAGGGATATTCTGCAAGTTTGGATTGCTCGACGACAAGCGTCCCGTAGCCGTGACACTTTGGTTGAAAGACGAGTGCAAATTGCCATCCACTGGGCTCAACATTTGCGGTAGTGCTTCGACGTAGGTACTGATCAACTTGCGCAGTCCACGATACTCCAGGATGCTGCCCACGATGGGGTGCTTGCTGCGCATCGCATCCAGGGTGGCTTCGTCGGTAGAGTATTGTCCGCTCTTGGTCTTCTTGACCTTTTCGACCAACTTCAATTCGCCGTAGAGCACTTCTCCCACTTGGCGAGGCGAAGATATAGTGAAGGGGTGTCCAGCATGTGCATAAATTTCTTCTTCGATACGCAGCAGGCGCTCGTTGAGTATCCTGCTACTTTCTGCCAAAGCCTCTGTGTCCAGACGTACGCCGTGGCGTTCCATTTTGGCCAGGACGGGCATCAAGGGCATCTCGGTTTCGCGGAACAAGGTCTCTTGTCCGTTCTCCTGCATATCCTTTTCGAGTAGGGGTTTCAGACGCATTGCCACGTCGGCGTCCTCGCAGGCATAGTCGCAAACATCCTGTGGCAAAAGGTCCGCCATATTCTTCTGCTTTCGTCCCTTGGCGCCGATCAGTTCCTCGATGGAAATAGTTTGGTATTTCAGATATATTTCTGCCAAGTAGTCCAAGTTGTGACGCAGTTCGGGCTGAATGACATAATGGGCTAACATCGTGTCGAACAACGGAGCTCTGAGTTCCACACCGTACTTCACCAGCACGTTGAGGTCGTACTTCAAATTCTGTCCGACCAGCAAAATCGTATCGCTTTCAAGGATCGGACGGAATTGGTCTACAATCCTACGCGCTTGCTCAAAATCTTGTGGCACGGCGACGTACCAAGCGCGTCCACCCTCTACGGCAAAGCTCATTCCAACCAATTTTGCGTCCAAAGCATCTGTCGAAGTGGTCTCTGTGTCAAAAGCCACTTCTGATTTTGTCACTAAAAATGCAAGTAATTCCGCTCTTTCCTCTTCTTTCTCAACGAGATGGTATTCATGAGGCGTATCTTTTAATGTCGCGAGATTGGTTTGAAAAACTTCTGTCGACTCCTCGGCAAAAAAATCTCCGAAAAGAGAGGGACCTTCGGGCACAGAATTTTTGCGAGACGTGGTTTTCGCACCAGCAGACGAAGCCTGGGTCGCTCCGCCGAGGGCATTTTGCGAACTAGACGCCGATGCGCCAAAAATACGTTGCGCCAAATTGCGAAATTCCAATTCGTCGAAAATTTTTCGCAAAGCCGCCTCGTCGATGGGGCGACGTTTCATTTTTTCCAGGTCGAGGGTAATGGGCACGTCGGTCTTGATCGTGGTCAGGAATTTAGAGAAATGTATCTTTTCGACGTTTTCCTCTACTTTTTTCTTCAGAGCGCCTTTCAACTGATCCACGTTGGCAGTCAAATTCTCCACACTACCAAACTCCGAAATCAGTTTGACAGCGGTCTTTTCTCCCACACCGGGGCAACCAGGTATATTGTCGGCTGCATCTCCCATCAGGGCGAGCAGGTCGATTACTTGCGTCGGCGAATCGATGCCGTACTTCGCACACACTTCGTCTGGTCCTAGGATTTCCATCCCCTGACTACCATGTCCGGGGCGGCACATTCGGATACCATTACCGACGAGTTGTGCATAGTCCTTGTCTGGTGTGATCATCGAGACCTGGAGTCCTTGCGCCGCAGCCTGTTTAGCGAGCGTACCGATCACATCGTCTGCCTCGAATCCGGGTTGTTCGACGATGGGGATGTTGTATGCTGCCAGCACGTCCTTGATGATGGGCACACTCAGTTTGATATCCTCGGGCGTAGCCTCACGCTGCGCCTTATATTCGGGGTAGGCGTCGTGGCGGAAGGTAGGTCCGGCGGGGTCAAAGGCTACTGCGATGTAGTCGGGATTTTCCTTTTTCAACAGTTCCTCGAGGGTGTTGACAAATCCAAATACTGCCGAAGTATTCATCCCTTTCGAATTAATTCGTGGGGTACGAATCAGGGCATAATAAGCACGATAAATCAGTGCGTAGGCGTCGAGTAAATATAATTTTTCCATACGATTTTTCAGAAACATCTGTAAAAATACGCAAAAGTTTCCAAACTCTGCTGATATTTTCGTATTTTTGTCGCTTAAAATGTTAACTCCGATGAATAAACTCGACATTCTACGCCAACCCGTAGCCGCGGAATTGCAACAATATCAAGCATTGTTTGCCGAAGCTCTGACCCACGATGATGACTATCTGGGACAGGTGCTCGGACACATTCGTACCCGCAAAGGCAAGATGATGCGCCCGCTGCTCACCCTGCTGGTGGCGCGCGAACTGGGCGCTATCAAGCCAGAGACTCTGCGCGCGGCGATCACACTGGAATTGCTGCACACAGCCAGCCTGGTGCACGACGATGTGGTGGACGATAGCGACGAACGCCGCGGTCAGGCGTCGGCCAACCAAATATTTGGCAACGAAGTAGCCGTGCTGGTGGGCGATTATATCCTGTCGCTGGCGCTGCAACAAGCCGCCAAGACAGGGTCGTTGGAATGCGTAGAAATCATTGCACGCCTGGGCGCTACGCTGTCGGAGGGTGAAGTATTCCAGTTGGCGAATATTCGCAGAGAGGAGGCTTCGGAAGAGGCGTATTTCAAGGTGATCGAGCACAAGACGGCAGCACTCTTTATGGCTTGTGCCGAACTGGGAGCGCGCACCGCAGGCGCCGACGAGGATTTCATCCAGATGGCGCGCGATTTTGGTAAATATATCGGCATCTGCTTCCAGATCCGTGACGATATCTTCGACTACTACGACGACCCCAAAATCGGCAAACCCACAGGCAATGATATGGCGGAGGGAAAGTTGACCTTGCCGGTGCTATATGTACTCAGAAATACGCAAGACGCCGAGATCCTGCAACTGGCTGCCGACATCAAAGCGGGCAAAGCGTCGACCGAGGACATCCGACGCATGGTGCAAATCGCCATCGCAGGCGGCGGCATCGAATACGCTCAAACCGTGATGGAGGAATATCGCAAGCGAGCAGAAGCATGTCTTGCAGCGTTCAAAAACGCAGAGGTGAGCGAAGCACTGAAAGGGTATTTGAACTACGTGATCGGTCGAGATTTTTGACCAACAATTCATATTGCGAAAAAGTAAAAAACTTCTGCGAAAAAAGGTTAGACCTCGTTGAAAAAAGCCTTAACCTTTTTCAAAAAACATTAGACCTTTTTTTAACGAGCCGTCGCGAAATTTTTCGACCGCTTTTTCAAGGCAAAATCAAGTCTAATTTACAGCATAAAAAATCGCATCCACTACACAGCATAGCGGATGCGATTTTCGTTTTATCAGAAAGGCTATTTTCGGCCCTTAGAATGGCTTTTCGTCTGTGCCGGTAATGGCTTGCACCAAAAGGTTGGCCAAGCGGCTTGTACCGATGCGGAAGAGGCCCGCCTTGATGTATTCTTCGCCCAGCAGTTCGCACACGATGGTGTAGTAGTCCACAGCGTCCTTCACCGTAGAAATGCCGCCCGCTGCCTTGAAACCGATCCACGTGCCGGTCTTGGCGTGGTATTCCTTGATTGTTTGACACATCACGTAAGCGGCTTCTGGTGTCGCAGCGATACTGATTTTGCCCGTAGAAGTCTTGATGAAATCTGCGCCGGCGTAGATCGAGAGCAGTGATGCTTTCTTGATCAACTCTGCGCTTTGCAAAGCACCGGTTTCCAGGATCACCTTCAGCGCGCGTTCGCCGCAGACAGCCTTCAATTCAGCGATTTCGTCGGCACAAGTCTCGTAGTCGCCGCTCAGGAAGGTACCTACGCTCAGCACCATATCAATTTCCGTAGCGCCGTCGTGGATAGCGAGCGCGGTC
Source organism: Bacteroidaceae bacterium (assembly GCA_017383485.1). Classification (GTDB taxonomy): domain Bacteria; phylum Bacteroidota; class Bacteroidia; order Bacteroidales; family Bacteroidaceae; genus Alloprevotella. The sequence continues at coordinate 34,348 of JAFNXM010000036.1, read as the reverse complement.
TCGGTAGTTTTGATTTCCAGGAAGGTCTGTGACGAGGGAAAACCACCGCTGACGCAAGCAATCTCAACCTTGTCTGCCTCGAGGCTTTCGCTCACGATCTTTGCAAAGTTGGGGTATACACAAACCGTAGCCAAATGTGGCAATTCGGGGTGCGCATCGGCGAATTTGTTCACCTTTTCGACAAATTTCAATACGCTTTCTTGCGAATCGGTCACTTGGAGTGTAGTCAACTCTACTGTGCCGAGCAAAGTGTTGAGCACTTCGGGCGTGTCGTACTTATCGCGATTCTTTTCGATCAGGTGGGCTACTTCAGCACTCACCTTTTCGTCATTCAGATGTACGTTGTACTCGCTGAACAGCTTGCTGTAGCGATCGCAAGCACCATGTTCGTGGCAATTTGTTTCCATAATTTTTATCGTTTATTTGTTGAATATTTTTACTGTTTTGAATGTTTTCAAAGTAGGGTAGGGCAGTGATGATTTCAAGCCCTTTGCAGGAGATAGAAACGTCCTTTAGCGCATAATACTCTCTTACTAAATATGCAGAAATCCTACCAGCATCGCCCCGAGATTTACCTCAGTTTCTCGTTCTCCAAGTGGCGTGTTGCGTCGCGCTTAGTCTTTTTCTCCAGACTCTTTTCTAAGGCTTCGGTCAGGTTGACACCTGTCTGATTGGCCAGGCAAATGAGCACCCACAGCACGTCTGCCATCTCCTCGGAAAGGTCAGCTTTTTCGCCCGCCTTGAAGGATTGATCGCCGTATTGACGTGCGATAATGCGTGCCAACTCGCCCACCTCCTCGGTCAGACAGGCCATATTTGTCAATTCGCTGAAATATCTCACGCCGTAGGTTTTGATCCACGTATCTACGGCTTGTTGTGCTTCATCCAGGGTCATATGCTTTGAAATTTCGGTTTATTTTCTTTTGGACGGGGATTTTATCACCAAAGCCTTATTTTCGCGCCAAAAAGGCTTAAAAAGTGCTTTTCGGGCATTCTATCGCACAATCTCTACCTCTATTCTTTGTTATGCGTATCCATGCAGATCGTCACAGGTCCGTCGTTGAGCAATTCTACCTTCATATCGGCGCCAAATTCGCCTGTGCCGACGGGACGACCCAAGACTTCGGACAAACGTGCACAGAAGGCTTCGTACATAGGTATTGCCTTTTCGGGACGAGATGCGCGAATGTAGGACGGACGATTACCTTTCTTGTAGGATGCCCAAAGGGTAAATTGACTTACGACTAAGGCTTCACCAGCAATGTCAGACAGGCTCAAATTCATCACGCCGTTGGCATCGTCGAAGATACGGAGGGCAGCAATTTTCTGTGCTAACCAATCGACATCTTCCTGGGTGTCGCTATCCTCTACGCCGACCAAAATCAAGAGGCCTTGACCGATTTTAGATTTCACCCGACCCTCTATTGTGACCGAGGCGTGGCGTACGCGTTGTATGACGGTTCTCATGTTTTTCTGCAAATATACGTTTAATTATCTATTTGAGCATCGCCAGGATGCAAGTTTTCGTAGAGTTTCTCCCCCTTCACCTTTCCCAGAAGCACCTGCAAATCAGTTTTTTGCGCCGATTTCACACGCTTTACACTACCGAAGTGTTTGATTAGCAAAGACTTAGTCTTTTCTCCAACTCCAGGAATAGCATCCAGTTCAGACGCCGTTTGTCGCTTGCTACGCTGCTGACGGTGGAAGGTTATTGCAAAGCGATGCACCTCGTCCTGCATGCGTGTCAACAAATGGAACAATTCGCCGCCGGGCTTAACACCGACGCTGCAGATAGGCTCGCCGAACAACATCTCACGGGTGCGGTGACGCCCATCCTTGGCTAGTCCGGCGATGGGTATAGACAGTCCCAATTCACCCAGGACGACTTCGCGAATCACTGCCATCTGCCCCTTGCCGCCGTCGGCTATTATCAAGTCGGGTAGGGGAGCGCCCTCCTCCATCAAACGTGTATAACGGCGACGAACGACCTCGCGCATCGAAGCGTAGTCGTCGGGGCCACAGACTTCGCGGATGTGATATTTTCTGTAATCAGATTTCTTGGGTTTCAACTTTTCGAAGACTACGCAAGCGGCTACTGCATCCTCGCCCGATATATTTGAATTGTCGAAAAGCTCTATGCGCATGGGCAACTTTTCCAATCCCAAATCGGTCTGGATTTCTTTCATCAGACGCACACTTTTTTGCTCTGGATTGAGCTTTTCTGCCTGCTTCAAACGATCAAAACGATACTGCTTCACATTCAGTCGCGACAGGTCAAGCAGGGCTTTCTTGTCGCCCCTTTGCGGTATCGTCTGCACGGCGTATCCTTCAGGCAAATCTACAGGTAGTGGCACAATGATCTCACGCGACGTACTCTTATAGCGCTCTCGCATCTCGACAATCCCGAGGGCGAGCAATTCCGCGTCGGTTTCTTCCAAGCGCTTCTTATATTCGAAGGTGAAGGCTTGATTGATGCAACCGTTGGTGATATGCAGATAATTAATGTAGGCGACTTTTTCCTCGCTCTCAATATGGAATACATCGATATTGTGGAGGGTGTTCGACACCACTTCGCTTTTTGATTGAAAATTCTGAATAAGTTGCAATTTCTCCTTGATAACTTGTGCTTCTTCAAAGCGCAATTCCTCCGCCAAGGCGAGCATTTGCGCTTTCATCTGAGCCGCTATTTCAGAGGTGTTACCCCGTAGGATTTGCTTGCAGGCTTCGATATTTTTCATGTACTCCTCGTGCGACTGACGTCCTACACAGGGGCCACCACAATTATGTATATGATAGTCCAGACAGACCTCGTATTTACCACAAAGCACCCCCTCTTTAGTCATCGTTTGATGACAAGGCCGTGGGTGATACAATGTTTTACAGAGATCAAGGAGCGCATACATAGTCGGAAGGTGCGAAAATGGACCATAGTACGTCGCACCACGACGGTCTCGTTGCCTTGTCTTGAAGATACGAGGCAAATATTCGTTGGTAACGGCTATCGAAGGGTAGGTCTTATCATCTTTCAACAAGACGTTGTATCGTGGCTTGTAGCGTTTGATTAGATTATTTTCCAGCAGGAGCGCGTCCTGCTCCGTCTTGACTACGACGTATTTGATGTCGCATATTTTCGACACAAGCAGGGCTGTTTTGCGGCTCACCTGTTCTTTGTTAAAATAGGAAGCAACTCGGCGCTTCAAGTTCTTAGCTTTTCCGACATATATCACCTGCCCGTCGCCATCCAAGTATTGATAGCAACCAGGGGTCTCGGGCAAATTATTCACAATCCCGGACAAATATTTTTTCAGTTCAGCAGATGACATTTTTCCTTCTTATTTTTCAAACAGCATCCCACACAGAATGCACTCGCAAAGGTAATATATTTTTTAGAATAGAGCAAAACAAAATTGGCACCACCCCAAAGCAAGGAGTCGTGCCAAATTTTTATTCTGTAATAGTGAGCAGCGAAGTAACCTTTTTGTCTTCACCAAGCGCCTCACGCCCTTTCAACCCTTCAATACGAAGTTCGATGATAAAGTTAATGAAAACATCTTTCGGATGAAATAGTTGTACCAAATCATAAGCGGCATTCATCGAACCTCCCGTTGCCAACAAATCATCGTGTATCAGTACGACGTCGTCAGAAGTAATCGCGTCGGAATGAATCTCGATAGAATCCAAACCATACTCTTTCGCATAAGATGCCTTAATAGTTGTGCCAGGCAATTTGCCAGGCTTGCGACAAAGCACAAAACCGGCACCTAATTTTGCAGCTAACATGGCACCCATTATAAAGCCGCGCGATTCAATGCCGACCACCTTTGTGATACCTTTGTCTTGATATAGACGCACCAGCTCATTGAGCATTTCTTCGTTGCAAGCAGGATTCTTAAAAAGAGTACTTACATCCTTAAATTGAATACCGGGTTTTGGAAAATCAGGAATGTTTCTCAAGTTTTCCAACAACAGTTTCTCATTCATAACTTATTGAATTTTAATTTTGTCAAACACAATTGTTTCACGTGGAACATTTTTTCATTATCTACCAAGGAGCACGAGCAGTACGCTAATATCACTGGGCGAAACACCAGGGATACGGCTGGCTTGAGCCAATGTCTCGGGATTGATAGCAGTGAGTTTTTGTCGCGCCTCGGTTGAAAGCTGAGTCAACTCTTCGTAATTAAATCGCCCATGTATTTTGATAGATTCGAGGCGTTGCATCTTGTCAGCAAGGTCACGTTCGCGCGAAATATAACCATGATATTTCATCTCGATTTCGGCTGCTTCTATCGTTTCTTCGGCGTCGAGCGGAATATTATTAAGTAGTTCGCGGAAGGCTGGTATTTGCGTTGAAATGTTATCAAGGGTAACTTGTGGACGATTTATGAGGTCGTACAATTTACATCCATTGCGCAAAGGCGTACTACCTACACTCTCAATAAAGGGATTAATTTTATGCGCTTTTATCGAGAAGTTTTTACAAAAATCAATGATTTTATCGACGTTTTCTTTTTTAGCATGGAATTTTTGCTTACGATTTTCATCCGCAATTCCTAACTTTTCCGCATATGGGGTTAAGCGCATATCTGCATTGTCTTGGCGAAGAAGTATGCGGTATTCTGCACGCGAAGTAAACATACGATAGGGTTCATCCACGCCTTTTGTTACCAAATCGTCGATCAATACGCCGATATACGCCTCGTCACGACCGAGTGTAAAGGTATCGCTACCGCTGCATTTCAAGGCAGCATTTATACCCGCAATAATACCTTGCCCAGCCGCCTCCTCGTACCCGGTGGTACCGTTAACTTGTCCGGCAAAGAACAAACCTTCGACTATTTTGGACTCAAGACTATGCTTTAATTGAGTGGGATCAAAGAAGTCGTACTCGATAGCATAACCAGGGCGATATACGACAATATCGCGGAAACAAGGCATTTTTTTCAACGCCTCGAGTTGGATTTCCATCGGTAAAGAGGACGAAAAACCATTTAAGTAGAGTTCGTTTGTATCGAGCCCCTCTGGTTCCAAAAAGAGAGGATGTGTGTCGCGATCGGGGAAGGTGACAATCTTTGTCTCAATACTTGGGCAATAGCGTGGACCTATACTTTGAATTTGGCCATTATATAGCGGTGAATCGGGCAAACCTTGTTGCAAAATGCGGTGAACTTCTGCATTCGTAGCACAGGTCCAACAAGGCAATTGAGGTAATGGGCGCGATTCGCTCACGTAAGAAAAACGGTGAAAATCGTTTTCTCCGGGTTGCACCTCCATTTCGTCGAAATGTACGGAACGTGCGTCAATTCTGACAGGAGTTCCCGTCTTCATACGTGCACTACGAATGCCATATTTCGTGATGGATTCGGTCAAAAACGACGCTGCAGGCTCCGAACATCTACCGCCAGACACCTGTTTCTTACCCACGTGCATCAATCCTCTGAGGAAAGTACCCGCTGTAATAACTACCGAACCTGCCATAAAGCGTGCGCCCCAAACGGTATCTATACCCACAATTCTGCCGTTTTCAACGATGATTTCAGCCACTTCATCCTGCCAAATATGGAGGTTTTCTGTATTCTCGAGCACCTTTCTCCATTCCTGAATGAAGCGCATTCTGTCACACTGTGCACGGGGGCTCCACATCGCAGGTCCCTTCGAGCGATTGAGCATACGGAATTGTATCGCAGAAGCATCTGTCACAACTCCCGTATATCCGCCCAGCGCATCGATCTCGCGCACAATTTGCCCTTTGGCAATCCCACCTATAGCGGGGTTACAGCTCATCTGCGCGATCTTGTTCATATCCATGGTGATGATACAGGTACGCGCACCCATACGAGCCGCCGCAACAGCAGCCTCGCATCCTGCGTGCCCTGCACCTACCACAATCACATCATATTGAAATGTAGTCGACATAATAGTTTGATTTTATGGTGCAAAAGTACACATTTTTTTTGCGAAAAAGGGCATTTTGAGACGGGTTTCGTTGAGAAGTTTCCCTCACCCCGAAAAGAGAGAAAAAAGTCAAGACATTGTGAAAAAAAGCCTAGACCTTTTTTAAACGAGGCGTCGCGAAATTTTTACGAGGCGTCGCGAAATTTCCAAGGCGTTTCTGAGTCTTTGAAAAAAGAAAAGGAACCCACTGAATATCAACAGGTTCCTCTGTTATTAAGTATTACATCAAAAAGACTTATAAAAGGCGATAAATTCCGCCGGCAAGGAGTTGCACAACGCCATCCATTTCAAGATTGAAAAGCTCGGTTGCTACGTCGCTGAAAGGCATATCCGAAGCAACAACCATTTGATTTATTGTCAGGCCTTCAGCACCCCGGAGCAGGTCACAGAGACGTTCTTGCTGCGGCGTAAGTGCGGGGAATAATTCTCGCTGAATAGGCGCTGAATGGGGCTTTACAGACGTCCAATTCATCGCTTCAAGTACATCTGCAGCGCTGGTAACAAGTCCCGCCACGTTGGTCTTGATCAGTTTCAAACAACCCTCGGACATCTGATCTGTGACACGTCCGGGAAAGGCAAAGACGTCGCGACCATAACCTTGCGCCAGGCGTGCCGTGATCATAGCGCCGCCATGCGAGGCACTCTCGACGACGATCGTAGCATCAGACATTCCCGCCACGATACGATTGCGACGCACGAAATTCCCTTTGTCCGGATTTGTGCCCGAAAGGAACTCGGTGAGGAGTCCACCCTGATTTAACATCTCAATTGCTGTCGAACGGTGCAAAGAAGGGTAAATTCTATCGAGTCCATGCGCGAGTACAGCGACCGTAGGCAAAGAATTTTCTAAACAAGCGCGGTGTGAGTGAATATCTACGCCGTATGCAAGACCGCTAACTACCACGCAATCAGAAACAAGAGTAGCTAATTCTTTGCAGAAATTTTGACAAATCGACTTACCCCTTTCAGAGATTTTTCGGGTACCTACGACAGAAATTATGCGTTTTTCGTTCAAATTTGCCACACCTCGGTAAAAAAGTACCAAAGGTGCGTCTTCGCACTCGCGCAATCGTGCCGGATACCCCTCGTCGGAAAAAATCAAGACTTGGATGTTTTTCTGTTTACAAAATTCCATTTCAACTTTTGCACGCTCCTGTGCCTCGGGCAAAGACTCGAGCACCTTTTTGCGAAAACGCGCTGGCACCTCGTCCAGATGTTCGAGAGCGAGTGTGGCCGATTCGTACTTTTTGTAAAGACACATCGCCATCGAGGCACTGAGTCCGCGCAAGCAGACCAGGGTGAGTGCTGAAAGGGTTTCTTGTGACATGACTAAGAAGATGCTTTGATTTCAAAATTTCAGGGAGGGGACAGGGTAGAACAGGGATCAGGACTCGCGCGCCAGATATTTTTCCAACAAATCGTCGAGTTCGCAGGTTTTGGCCAACTTGCCGTTTACCATACATACGGTGTCGACTTCGGCATGCAGCACCCACTTGTTGTCAGGTAAGCGAAAGATATCCTGAGTGAAGACATATTTGATGCCATCCTTACGCACATTCATACGCGATAGGAACTCGTCGCCACTGCGCAACGGTGTCTTGAAAGCCATCGTAATTCGCGCCACTACAGCATCTATTCCACGGGCGTGGAGGTCTGCGAAACTCACATTTTCTGAAAGCAGAAATTCGTGGCGAGCATGCTCTAAATAATGTTGATAATTGGCATTATTGACGATGCCTTGCAGGTCGCATTCGTAGTCACGCACCTTCATTTTGAGGTCAAATATATAGTCCATTTGAGCAGATTTTTATAGTAATTATTAAGAGAAAACAGCCACGAGATCACTTCTGTTTAAGAAGAGAAAAGGCGGATTTTATCAAACGTCAAGAGCTATTTCCCCTCGCCGTGATGTTTCAGATATTCGCAACCGAATCGACAGCGCAGGCAGTCCTTCCTGTCGCAATAATTACGGCGCAATTGGATCAAGGATTGGCTGTCGCCAGCATTCTCGGCACGGATGCCCGCCTTGGCCCAGGAGCGTGTGATAAAGTTGTGCTCGGGTGGCGTAGACTCCAATAGTTCGAAGGCCAATTCGCACTTATCCTCGGCAAAATGACTCCTGCCGTAAGCAAAGAGCAGGGGAGCGGCAGTATTGATCAAGACCAGGTCAAGAGAAGCCGTTTGCAGGCGTTTAGCATGCGCCGTGCTCTCCTCGCCAAAGGTGTAATGCGCCTCCCAATACGGCGTGACAGAGGCTGAAAAGAGACGGTGAATATCTTCGCGCGAACGGACCTCGAGCAGCATCGAAAGGTTGCATTGCTGGCGGTGATAGAGCATCGCTAATTGTGAAAGGCGAATGTGCGGGAAGTTCTGCGGACGCATCCTCAAGAAGCGCCACTGACGCACATCCATAGGTGTGAGCGAGAACTTGTGGGCTAGAAATTTGTACTCGCGCTGAAGTTGCATGAAATAGTCGTCGCGCTTTTCTTCGGGCACGAGATCGTCGCTCAAAAGTCCGGCTTGTCCGAGAAACATAGCCTCGACCTGGAGCAGATTGTCCCTGTGCTTTTCGATCGTCTGCGGCGGGATGTGTTGCGCCCAAAGGTCGAAGGCTTCAGCATTCGTTCCAAAGCCAAAATTGCGTGCCAGCGTGCGGAAAAAAGCACGTTCCCAATTGCCTGTACAGTCGTGTAAAATCTGCTCGATACGTCGTGTTTTTTCTTCAAGACGTTCCACCATCAGCGCGCTCATCCAGCTATGTGCAATCATCTCGGACACGTGTGGAATGACGCGGTAGCAAGGGGGATAGGTCTCCTCTTCGAGCAATTCCTGGTAGTTCTGTCGCACGTGTTCGGGCACATCCAGTTGGAGCTGCGGCAGGGGTTGTCCACTCTGCGTATATACCTCTTCGTCCAAGGTCTGTGCCACATGCAGGACGACGTTGTTGTAGCGCTCGTCTGCCTCATGTCCGTGCTTGTACCAGTCGGAAGATTTGATGTGGAGTTCGACATTTCCTACCCACACCGTATCTGCGATTTTCACCTTAGCGTTGAAGAAATCCGGCCCCTGGTGTTGATTGTGCAAACCAGGATCCAGCACCTCGACGGGGCGACCATCTGCAGCATAGAGTTGGTGTGGTGGAAAGAGTCTGTGCTTCCACACATAGTGCAGGAGTTTTTCCATAAATTTGGCCTTATTAAATTTGGACAAAGTTACGTTTTTCTTTTCGGTAAAAAAACCTCTGCGGCATTTTCTGTTTTCTTTTTTTTCACAGAAAGGGATGTTGTGAAAAGGATTTTTCCTGTATTTTACGTGATAAAGGGAATAATAGAACTGATGATAAGGCGCCTCTATTCCCCAAATTCTATAAAATATCCCTGGGGAGATATACCACGCACGACGATACGGATCTGCTGATCGGGCATACCATTATTATATAGGATGACTGATGCGCGGCCGTTGGCATCTGTCTTGACAGAAGGCATCCAGCACAGCGTGCGACGCACATCTGTATCTTCGGGCATATCGCGACGGCGATAGTCGGGATGATAGAACTTTGTCGCGGGCGTGTATCCCTTGATGCGGCGTTTCTCTACGCCCTTTTTTGTCGCTATGCGATAGGATTCAGGATTCTCGTAGAGCAGGATAAGATAGTCGGGAGTTTGTTCGCCGGGATTGAGATCGCGGAAGCGGCCCGCCTTGTGTCCAGGAGCCACGGCTACGGATTGAAACCACTCCACCGGAGCTGTGGCCAAATCATATTTCACTTGGTCGTTGTTCACCATAATCTCGGTGGTACGCCCACGCCATTTCAGCCCCTTTTGCAGGTTCTCGTCCGCACTTTCCGTCACACCGCCAGTGCCTTCGCCCGACGTCGTGGATTCGCCATAATTCATCCCTGGTGTGATCTGTGCCATCGCTGCCGCAGCATCACTCTCGGCGGTCCAGCGGGTCTCGGCACGGCTATCGAGCAGGGCGAGGAAATCCAGGATAAACTCTGCGCCGCCACCCATATCCTTGTAGCGTTCGTACTCGCGGTTCAGGTTGATGAAGAAGTCGCCCTGTCGCATCCCCGCCTTCTCGCCTCCGCCATAGGAGTAGCGATTGCCTTGCAAGCCGCGGTACTTCTTTTTACCCTTCACTACGGCTTCGCCCAACACACGGCCTACCTCTTGCGGAATGGTGTCGGTCCATTCAAACAATTCGACGGCCGAGGGCAATATTTCCGTCACCCCTGTCGCAATGGGCAAGGGGGGATGGATGCGGAGCGAGGAGGCGTGAAAATCTCGCGGCGCAGGGGCAAACCAGCGGTCCAGCATCAAGCGATAGTGCAAGGGCTTGCCCGCCGCATTGGTAGCGGTGAATTGTGCCATCATATCGCCCGTGTAGTCGACATTACTGACCAGCGCAAATCGCCCTTCTGCATCGCTCTTGGCCTCTGCTTCCAGCGCCATACCGTTGGGCGAATACATTTTCAGGCGTAGCGGCGTATCTGCCAGGGGGGTCATCTTTTCATTATCATGTAGCAGGCGGCCATTCAGGGTCAGACCTTCTTCGATGGGCTGGTGGGGCAGGAAAACGTCGGGATGAGCCACTTCCTCGAAGGTATTGCTCTGCCATCCCTGCACCATCAGTAGTGCGTCCAGGGCAGCGCGGCGGTGGGGCAGGGTGGGGGAGAAATAGTCGTGGGGACGGTGAATATAACCGCGCACTTCAGAGGCGAGCAACAGCGATACACTGGCGCCAATATCTGTGCCTTGCACCATCTCGCCAGCCTCGCTGCGTACAGAGAGCGAGAAGTCTGTCTGGAGCGGAGCGCCCTGCTGGTCGGTCACTTCAAATTCGAGGGCGATAGGGGCGTAGGGGTCGTACTGGCGGGCGCTTTGTCGCACCTTGACTTGGGCACGCGGCAGGTCGGCATCCTGCCAAAATAGACGCTGTGCCAGACATCGGCCCGAGGCGTCAAAGAGGTAGAGCGTATGCACGCCGTGGCGCAGTGCTGTGGCGTCGATTTCACCCTCGGCCATGCCACCCATTGTGCGCAGGGTGTCGGCATAGCACACGCGACCGCCGTGCATCACCATCACCCCCAGGGTGCGGTCGGCACTGACCTGATCGGGGCGCATCTGCACCTGATAGGCGGCGCCTGTGCCCTGGGCTTGCAGAGACAGCACCGCATCTGCTACAGCCGAGGGTTCGGGCAGTTCGTAGCGTTTACCATCCAGCATAGCATAACCGCCGTCAGCTTGAGCCGTCATCAGGAAGGTGCCCATCCCGTCGTGCAGGGCGGTGCAGGTGGTCAACTCCTGTCCGTCGTGGGTGTATATCTTGAGCACCGCTTCGGCGCATTGTTTTGCCGTTCCCTCAATCTGAAACGCCACACGCTGGGGCAGTCCCTCGACACGTTCGCCGCCTTCGGGATAGAACTGCACTTGTGGTGCAGCAGCCGTATCTGCGCTGATGCGGCGGGGATGCATTTGCGTGGGTTCGTCGTTGTCGGCGGGATAGTCCAGGGTGAGTGGTGCCGAGAGCAGGTCGTCGACGTGCATCTTCTTACGTCGTGCCACCGGGCGCTCGAATACGGGGATCACGCGGCTATAGCAGGCCTCTGCACCCCAGTTGACCATCTCTCGGGTGTAGGCCCGGATTTCGTGAAAACCTTGCTTTACGGGCAATTCCAGTGCAAACTTCCCCTCGGCTCTGCCCATCGAATCGACCTTGAGCACGGCTTGCTCCACCAAGCGACCTCCTGCGTCCAGCAGGTCGACATAGAGCACGCGGCTCACTGGCGCTGCAGTATGGGCAGCGGCACGCACGACGTAGGCCTTGAACCATATCGTCTCGTCCTCGTAGTAGGCATTGTTGTCCAGATGCAGATACACCTTCTCGCGGGGAAAGTTGTGGTCGAAGGCGGCGGCATTGCGCATCATTTGCACCAATGACGTGACCTCGGCGCTCGGCACTTGTGCACGCAGACCTTGCGGCACACACACGAGCATTGCCACGCACAATAGCAAGGCAGCCATGCCCCAGCGCTTTATTACGAGAAAAGAAGGGAATATCTGAAACCTCATATTATAGTGATATTTAGCAAAAGAAAAATCCTGCGCAAGTTAAGAAAAATCTCCTGAAAACCTCCCAAGACCTTGCAAAAAATTTCGCGACGCCTCGTTGAAAATTCGCGACGCCTCGTTAAAAAAAGGTCTAATGTTTTTTGAAAAAGGTTAAGGCTTTTTTCAACAAGGTCTTTACTTTTTTTGAGGGCAATACGTGCCGTGCGAACAATTGATTTAGCCAAGGCTTTTTCAAAGCCTATCGCACTCGTGACAAAGTCCGCGCAAAAGCCTTCATCCTGCGCTCGAGGGCCTTGCCCGTACCCGGGCCGCCCGTCATACGGTCGACTTCTGCCCAAAATCTTGGACCGTGATTCATCTCGTTGAGGTGCGCCAATTCGTGCTTGACCACGTAGTCGACCAAGTCTTCGGGCGCGAGCAGCAGCCAAAGCGAAAGGTTGATATTGCCCAGCGACGAACAACTGCCCCAGCGTGTCGAAACGTCCTTGATCACTACGCGATTGTAGCGCAAGTCGTATTGTCGGGCGAAGGTGCTGACCTTGGCGGGCAAGATGCGCTTGGCTTCGGCGCGCAGTACGCCACAGAGCACACGATATGCCCACTGGTGCGCCACAGGATTGGCAAAATCGAAATCGCGCGGCAGTATCACGGTGATACGACTGCCCTGGCGGCGCAATTGTCCCACATCGGCCACACCACGCTCAAACTGCAATTGCAGCAGCGCAGTGTCTATGCGAAATTCGTGAGAGAGGCGTAATTGCATGGTTGGGGAATTTGATTTCAGGATATTGCAAAGGCGCAGCAGGCTACTGATACGATTAAATTATTGCCTTCAACTGCATAAAAGAAAAACGAGCTTCGCGCTCATCAGAACTCGAAACTCGCTAAATCTTTTGTTGGTCCACCAGGGATCGAACCTAGACTAACAGAACCAAAACCTGTTGTGACTACCATTACACCATGGACCAAACTTAATAGGTGTCCTCGTTAGAAGACGATGCAAAAGTACTAACTTTTTTTATTCCCGCAAAAAAAAACATAAAAAAAATGCATTTTCTATGTAATTTCGTATCAAAATGGTCCTATTTCTATCTCACAGTGCCTCTATTTTGACAGAAAAAATCTGTTTTCACCATTTTTATCTATACCTTAATCCACACACCAAATAGGATTGCTAATGCGCATGCAGACCACCATCGCGCACAGAAAGGAGTCGTAAATTTGCCGTCTGGGGCAGGAAATCGTGGTCGTGGCTCACTATCACTATGGCACGGCGTTCGGCCTCGGCTTCAAGGACTTTTTGCAGGAAAGCTTTACCCTCTCTATCCAGATGAGTATCTGGTTCGTCCAGGATCAATACATCGGGATTGGAGACCAGGGCGCGGGCGATCAGGGTGCGCTGCCATTGTCCGCCGCTCAGGTCACTGATGGGGCGGTCGGCTTGTGCTGCGATGCCAAAGCGTTGCATGATCTCGGCGGCCTGCTCTTGCATCTCAGCAGAAAAACCTTGCCAAAAGGACTTCTTGCTATTTAGCCCCGACAGTATAGTCTCGCGCACAGAGATAGGGAATTGGCGGTCGATTTGTCTGTATTGCGGCAGATAACCCAAGGTACAGTTTTTCGCACGATAGACCTGACCCGACAGAGGTTTCATCAAACCAGTCATGATGCGTAGCAACGTACTTTTTCCCCCTCCATTTGCCCCACAAATATGAAATACATCTGTGGGCAGAACGGACAGTGTGACATCGCGCAGTACTATCTTTTGATCATAGCCAGCCGTGATATTTTCCAGACGTAGCAGTGGTGCTGTCATTCTATCAGGATTTGCGTAATACGTTCGACCTCTTCCTTCCAATTATAAGACAGCGGATTGATATAGTGTACTTCTACACCCAATTCCTCTGCTACACGCTTCACGCCCTTATCGCTATGTTGTTCTTGCGCAAAGATTTTTTTCACGCCATGTGTCCTGCATCTTTCCAGAACAGCTTCCAGTTGTTTTGGAGAAGGCTCTTTGCCATCATGCTCCATACTGATTTGTATCAAGTTGTACTGACAAGCATAATGTCCCAAAGCTGGGTGATTGATGAGGAAGGCTTTGTTCTTGCAGGTATCCAGTTTTTCGTGCGTCAAGCTATCTAATTCGTTCATTTCATTTGAAAATTTCAACAAACGTTCTTTATAAGACTCCGCATTCTTTTGATCGAGATAACAAAGCTGCTTGTAGACGTTCAGCGCAATGATTTTCATATTACGAGGAGACATCCAGATATGGGGATCCTCACCCCCGTGGTGTCCATCTCCGTGATCGTGGTCACACATCGGCAGTTTTTTTGTATTTGCCGCCGCATTGATGATATAAAGGTGCGGAGAATTGTCTGTCACCTTGCGAATTTGTGTATTTTCAAAGCCCAAAGAACCCACACGTACGAAAGCGAGACATTCATCAATAGCCTTGATCTGCTGCACCGTTGGGGCGTAGGTTTCAGGCGTAGCTTCGCGTGGTGTGATCGACTCCACGTTGAAATTACCTCCCACCAAATATTCCGTAACATAGCGCAAGGGTTCAATACTGACCAAGATGGTATTATTTTCCACCTTCTTCTTCGGACCACACGACGTCACGAGGAGCATTGCCAACGGCAGGATGAAACAAACCCTTGACAGGATACGCAGGGAGCGTGATATTGTGTTTTGCATCATAGACTTTTTCATAACTAAATCTGATTTATTGTGATCTATATCTTCTCTATTTGCAAGAAGTCTTTTATTATCGTTTATACCATGAGATAGGCTGAGAGCAGGATCTGATAGCGCACGTATTTGCCAAGGGCTATCGTCGCCATAGACTTCCATATATTGACGTGCATGAAGCCCAGCGCCACGCAGACTACTTCTCCGAGCACAGGCACCCAACTGAGCAATCCCATCCAAGCACCATATCGTCGCACTTGGCCTAACCCTCGCTCTAATTTCTCTGGTTCTATTTTAATAAAGCGGGTGATCCATTCTTCCTTGCCAAACGAAGCTACGAAATAGTTGAACATACCGCCCAGGAAGTTACCCAAAGTTGCACAGACCAGTAGGGCTGTCGGTGACACACCTGTCGCCAATAATCCGAGCATTACTAATTCGGAACTGAATGGTACTACACTTCCCGCCAGAAATGCTGCTATGAACATTCCCAGTGGGCCCCATTCTATGAGAAGTTGAACAAATTGCTCCATAGTCCGAAGTAATTAAATATGCCCAGGGCAATGATGATACACAGGCTGGTGTAAAACCAAATATCTGAACCTCTGCCACGCGCCAACGAGAGATGATGAGCCAGGAGCGGCGCACTGTTGAGCGCAAGCAGGCGTAGCAAAATATCGTGGTCTGACGACAGAAATACACAACCCAGGAGGAGGAGCACCTCGACCGTAATAATGGTGTAGAAGAACATACGTACTTTGATCTTGTCGTTGTACGCCGTATTCTTGTAGTGTATCATGGCGATAAAGGTCAGACCTGCTACCACGACAAAAGCACCCAATACATGTGCAGGTAGTTCTGCGAGGTGAGGCAGGGCGAAGTGCCAACTCTGCAACAAGGATGCTACCCACACCATAAAGTCGCCTTGCCACAGATGCCAAGCGCCAACCAACCAATAAGGCAGCACGTAACCAAATAGCGACGCCCAAAAGTTGCGAACCGTGAGTATGCGCAATTGAAACAGCATGCTGACAAAAAAAGCCAACGCCACGAGCGCATAGGGTGGATAGAACAGGCTGGATAATCCCACAAAGGCGAAAGCATAAAAGATTCTGCCACTATTACGCGACTCGCCATAGGAAGCAAACAGGGTGAAATATGACATCAGCAAACTGCCCGCAACAATATATCCCACATCCCAGTCGTGCAGAAAGGGCAAAGCGGAATAAAGCACGAGGAAAGTACAACCCATCATACGCGAGCGAATGCGCAGCAAGGCATTGCGGTTGTTGAGTTCGACCAAAAGGTAAGTGATCACCGCTGTGGCGCCAAGACCCGCCCAAAACTTTCCATCAAGCACGCCATGCACCAACCACAGCAAGGCTACAAATGCAGCCACTGCCGGCAGGGTGAAAGTACCCGTCACGATGCGCGAACGAAGGTTGGGACGTGCCATAATAGATAGGATAGTGTGGAATTTCTATGTTATATTGATAAATGCGTTGCGCTGCTATTTTGTCGTGTAAGTAAAGGACACGAAGCGCCGAGCACAAACTGAACAAAGCGGAGTAGGGGAGGGCGAATGCCTCCATGCTTAGACGCGCAATGACAAAGACCCTGTAAAAACAAGAAAACATAGGGCGTCGGCAGAAACTCATTCCGCTCGATCTGCCCTACGTTATTTATCATCTACGCCTGTGCGACGTCGTTCTCGGTGCGACGGACTGTCAATTACAAATCCTGTCCGATGTCGCGACGGAAGTATTTCTTTTCAAACTGTATTTCCTGTGCGCCACGCATTGCGGTAGCCAGCGCCTCGGCCTTGTCCTGACCGTAAGCACATGAAGCAATGACGCGACCGCCCGAGGTCAACACCTGACCATCCTGTTCCACCGTACCAGCGTGGAAGACGATGCAGCCCTCGGGGTGCAGATTGCTCATAGGGAAACCCTTTTCGTAGTCACCGGGATAACCGCCCGATACACACATCACACAGACTGCGGCGCGGGGGTCAAACTCTACGGTGCGTTGGTCCAGGTCGCCTACTGCTACACCTTCGAACAGGTCTACCAGGTCGCTCTTCAAGCGCAGCATCACAGTCTCTGTCTCGGGGTCGCCCATACGACAGTTGTATTCGATCACCTTGGGTTGGCCGTCGCAGTTGATCAGACCGAAGAAGATGAAGCCCTTGTAGTCGATACCCTCTTGATCGAGACCTTCGACAGTGGGGCGGATGATTTCGTCTTCGACCTTTTTCATCCATGCCTCAGTAGCGAAAGGCACGGGAGTCACGCTACCCATACCGCCGGTGTTCAGGCCAGTGTCGCCCTCGCCGATACGCTTGTAGTCCTTAGCTTCGGGCAGAATCTGGTAGTGCTTACCATCGGTCAATACGAACACCGAGCACTCGATACCGTCCAGGAACTCCTCGATCACTACACGCGAAGAAGCGTTGCCAAACTTACCGCCGAGCATATTGCGCAATTCCGCCTTGGCTTCTTCCAGTGTGGGCAGGATCAGTACACCCTTGCCCGCACACAGACCGTCGGCCTTGAGCACGTAGGGTGCTTGCAGCGTTTCCAGGAATTGGCAACCCTCCTCTACCTGTGTGCCGTCGAATGTAGCATAGGCAGCAGTAGGGATGTTATGGCGCTTCATGAAAGCCTTGGCAAAGTCCTTCGAACCCTCCAGTTGTGCCCCCTCTTGCGAAGGTCCCACGACGGGGATATGGCGCACAGCCTCGTTGGCCTTGAAGTAGTCCACGATACCCTTGACCAATGGATCCTCGGGGCCTACGACCACGATATCCACTTGTTTGTCGAGCACGAAAGCAGCGATAGCGTCGAAATCGTCCGCCTTCATCGCCACATTTTCGCCCACTTCCGATGTACCGGCATTACCTGGTGCGATATAGAGTTTTTCCACTTTAGGACTTTGAGCAATCTTCCAAGCCAACGCATGTTCGCGTCCGCCACTTCCAAGGAGTAAAAGTTTCATATTTCTTATTTTTTAGAATTTAGGAGCAAAGATAGTGCAAGGCGAGCGGAGAACAAAGGGAAAATCGAAGAATTTCACTTTTTATCCCGAGCCGCAGCCTATCTTGGCGCAAGCAAAGTAGTGCAAGGCGAGCGAAATGCCAAATTTATTTGAGTATTTCCGAACCGACGACAAACCGAGAGCAAAATAAGTTCACTTAATTTTGCCGAGGTGCGAAGGAGGAAAAGCCCTCGTAGAGGGATTAACCGCAGCCTATCTTGGGTGAGCGAAAGCGAATCAAGAGAGCAATTTTTCTATGAAGGAAAACCCTTTGAAAAAAGTCAAGACCTTTTTTAAATTTCGCGACGCCTCGTTAAAAAAAGGTCTAATGTTTTTTGAAAAAGGTCTTGGTTCGTTTCAACAACAAAAAAACAGGGGCGAGAGCAGCGCTTTTCTATCACACAAAAGACCTGTTCTGGGACAAATCGCAGAGGCTGTAGTGAAAAAATCGGGGCAGAATATCATTTTTTTATCATTTTTCTGCCAAATGTATTGTGTATTTCAAAAATAACCATTACTTTTGCACAGCAATTCTGAGAAATGCACGGGAATTTTCCCAAACTTGCTTCAGTAGCTCAGTTGGTTAGAGCACCTGACTGTTAATCAGGGGGTCGTTGGTTCAAGCCCATCCTGAAGCGCCAAAAAGGCATGAGTCCTGCAAATCGAAAGGTTTGCGGGACTTTTTTGTTGTGACAAGCTGCCACCAGCCGCACACTTATATTAAAATAAGCAAAATGCTTGGCACACTCGGATTTTCTACCTACTTTTGGGGGAACATTAAATCCGTTTACTATGAAACGTCCTTCAAAGAAATGGGCTACTATCATCAGCTTAGCCCTGATAGCGCTACTCGGCGCTGTATTCTATCTGATGAGTTACGGGACCTCGTCTGTAGCAGGAGAAGAGCTTTTCAAAAAAGCTCAAAAGCTGGAGAAAAAAGGACAAATCGCCGAGGCTGCAGACGCCTATAAAAAGGCCGCACGCATGGGCAATGCCGCAGCACAACACGCATGGGGCATGCTATTGTTTGAAGGGAAAGGCATAAAACAGAACCAAACTGAGGCAGTCAAATGGTTCAGAAAATCTGCAGAGCAAGGCAACACTCAGGGGGCACTGGCTCTGGGCAATTGCTACTACTACGGCGAGGGTATTCCCAAGGATTACACACAGGCCGTCGCACTCTATACGAAGGCAGCAGAAGCCGGTTTGCCCGAGGCGCAGTTTACCCTAGCCCTGTGCTACGAGCGTGGCAACGGCGTGGAGCAAAGCAGCGTGATGGCGGCGGCATGGTATGCCAAGGCAGCACTGCAGGGCAACGAACTGGCACAATACAATCTGGCCGTGTGCTATTCCCAGGGCGAAGGCTTTGATCACGACTACGAACAAGCCTTCTTATGGTACGAAAAAGCGGCTCAGCAGGGCAACGGACTGGCACAATACAATCTGGCCGTGTGCTACGAACTGGGACTAGGCGTGGCACAGGATCCAGCCAAGGCCATCGAGTGGTACAAAAAGGCCGCAGCACAAGGAGATGCCCGAGCACTATACAATCTGGGCGTGTATCACGAAGATGGATTTGGTGTGGAGAAAAATGACTCGATCGCCATCGAATGGTACAAGCAAGCCGCAGCACTAGGTTACCCCGAAGCGCAATACCGCCTGGCCCTGTGCTACAGCCGCGGATTGGGCGTGGACAAGGATAAGGCACAGGCCGACTCACTACTGAAGGAAGCAGCAGAGATGGGCCACGTCGAAGCACAAGAGGCTACGGGTATGACGGACTGACGCCTTGCCGTTTGTACAGAAATTCGTACCTTTGCACCCGCAATTGATAGAAAGCAAAAAGTATATGGGAAGAAATAAATTCTCGCAAAGAGAAATCGAAATCATCAGCAAACTCCTCCGATTGAAGAACGCCGGCACGCGCTTTCAGCAGAAACAAGTGCGCCACAAACTCCGCGTGAACTTCGAATTCAACATCTCGGACTACAACGTACAGGGCAAAGCATTCGGACCCGAAGACCTTGAAGCGGCTATCCGTCGCGGCGCCATAAAAATCCTGGACGAAGCGACCATCGCAGCAATGAAGGAAAAGCGTGCACGAGACAAAGCACGCGACGAAGCAGCACGTGCGGCCGAGGAAGAAGCACGCCAGGCAGAAGCTATCGAACAAAATGAACAAACCGACTGGCAAGCGGTGATGAAGGAGTGGGAAGCCTGGGAACAAGCCGAAGCGGCGAAGGCTGCAGAATAAACCCTCTGCGCCCGTTCTCCCGACTCGTCACAACGACACCTCTATCTTTTCCAAAAAGGTTTTGCGGCGCGTTATAGACGCCTTGGTTCGACTTGCAGCCCCCTTGCCTCGAATTGTAGACACCTCGCCTCGCCGAAAAGATGCTTTACCTTATCTTATAGACATCTCACCTCGTCCTACAGAAACCTTACCTCATCTTAAAGGCACCTCGGATATACACATAAAAGAAGTGGACACACCATGCGATGTGTCCACTTCTTTTATTTTGACCTTATATTAAGCCAAGTTTGGGTTGATTTCGCCCCACTTTTCGATAGCTGGAACGATGTTCAAAGTCACGAGTTCGTCGCGCATCTTGCAGAGGTGTTCGTAAGAAGCGTCGAGCTTAGCCAATTCTTCTTCTGTACCCACAGGCATCTTGTATGTGCAACCGTTTTGGTCGAGCACTGTGTCCATAGCCATCATGATGTGGTTGTACTTCTCGTTGCAAACGTATGTACCAGCAGGGAAGCGGAAAGGAGCGCCACCCATTACCGAGCGAATCATTTCTACTGAGAGGTAAGATGGGCTTTGGAATGAAGAGCGACCGCGGAGTTTGATGATAGCAGCACCACCCTGAGTCACGTCCTTCTTCATTTGTTCCCATTCTTCAGCTGGGAATTCTGCAGTACCGATGAGGTCGTTCAAAGGCTTGCCTGCTACCTTCACAGCGCTACCGAATACAGCCATTTGTTCACCGTGGCCACCGTATGTAGCACAGCCAGTGATTTCGTTTTGCATTACGCCGAACTTCTTAGCCAATGCGCTTTGGAGACGAGTAGTGTCGAGACCAGCGAGAGTAGTCACTTGGCCTGGCTTCAAACCAGAGTAGAGCAAAGTCACGAGACCTGTCAAGTCAGCAGGGTTGAAGATAATCACTACGTGCTTCACGTCAGGGCAATAAGCCTTGATATTCTTACCGAGTTCTTCAGCGATTTTGCAGTTACCAGCGAGGAGGTCTTCGCGAGTCATACCTTCCTTACGTGGAGCACCACCTGAAGAGATGATATACTTAGCGCCAGTGAAAGCTTCCTTCACGTCGGTAGTAGCAGTGATGTTTACATCATCAAAACCGCTTTGACGCATTTCTTCTGCAACACCTTCGGGTGAGAATACGTCGAAGAGGCAGATGTTGCTAGTCAATCCCATCATCAGGGCAGACTGTACCATGTTAGAGCCAATCATACCAGCGGCACCAACGATCACGAGTTTTTCGTCTGTCAAAAAAGCCATAATTTTTCTTGTTTTATAAAAAGGTTTATACTATTGTTTTTCTTGTCTTTTTCTATTAAATAATACCTGCGAATCAAGGGCGTTGATGCCGTAGGTCCATTCTTTTTGCAAAGTTACAAAACTTCCTATATAGTAGAATATATTTGCGCTGAATTTTTGCACACTTTTTTTGCGAGAGGCAAAGGATAGTTTATTCGCTGTCTCGCTGTCCGATCACTTTGCGGGTCAAATAGCTCACGGGCAACCATGCCGTCAGGAAGCCCACTATGATCACGGTGACGAAGACCAGGACAACGTCTGTCCACTGCACGCTGACGGGATACGCATCGATGATAAATGAGCCCTCGGCGCCGCCAAAACGGATCAAGCCGTACTCTATTTGCACCCAGCAGAGCAACAGTCCCACCGCCACGCCTATCACAGCACCGAGCAGAGTAATCAAGCGGCTCTCGTGCAAGAAAATGCGGACAATATCTCTGGGTGAAGCGCCCAGATGGCGTAGGGTTTCGATATCGTTGCGCTTGTCGATGATGAGCATCGCTACCGAACCAATAATATTAAAGCTTGCCACGAGTACGATGAAGGTCAGAAAAAGGTACGCCATCACTTTCTCGATCTGCATCACGTTGAACAGTTCGCGGTGTTGCTCGTATCGATCGTTCACGGTGTACTTCCCTTTCGCCACGGTGCGCATCCTGTCCTTCACAGCGTCGACATTGGCATCGGGACGCAGTTGCAGGGCGACAGAGGAGACTTGTCCAGGCTTGTCAAAGAGACGCTGTGCAAAGTCCAGCGAAGTGATGAGGTAATTGTCGTCGTAGGTTTTCTGATGCACGTAGAAGAAGAGGCCCGACGCATGTATTTCCTCGATATTAAAACTCTCCTGCGGATTAGCCAGATTGATGCGCTCGCCACTCTGCGGCGCACAGATGGGCAGGGGTTGAAAGTCTATGCCGCCAAACTGCTGAGTCAGTCCGATGCTGGGCACGGCATATTCCACGCCAGCGGCTTGCAGCACAAATTCGGCATAGGGATTAGCACCATAGTACAGGATGCTGTCGATATTGGAGCAGTGGCGGAAATTCTCGTCCACACCTTTCACATGCACCATCACGGGTCGTCCCTGAAAGGGTACCATCGCCAGTTCGTCCAAGCCGTATGATGCCGCCTGCACCTCCTTTTGTTTACAGATTTCGGTCAGGATGGGATCCTGTGCGTCGGCAAATTTTCCCTCGACGGGGCGCACTTCCAATTGCGGGTCGAAGTTGGTATAAAGTCCTCCTATCAAATCGCGAAAACCATTGAACACGCCGAGCACACACAGCAGTGCAGCGGCAGCAAAGGCTACCCCCGCGGCCGAAATGCCCGAGATGATATTGATAGCGTTGTGACTCTTTTTCGAAAAGAGGTAGCGCCGTGCGATGAAGAAGGGGAATGCCATACCTGAGACCAATCGCTGTGCGTCGTAGTCGTCGCGTTCGAATTATTGTGCCAAGAGCGAATCGATGTGATCGATATAGTCGAGCGAGTCGTCTACGAAGAATTTCAACTCGGGGATGATGCGCAATTGGTGGCGCAGACGTCCGCCCAATTCATAGCGCAATTCGCGCACATTGTTGTTGATATTGGCCAAGATTTCCGCCGAGCGTTCCGAGGGGAATACACTCAGGTAGCCGCGACATACGCTCAGGTCAGGACTGATACGCACAGCGCTCACAGAGACCAGCACACCGTGCATACCCTTGGTTTGTTTTTGAAAAATGTCACTCAATTCCTTTTGAATGAGTCTTGAGATTTTTTGTTGTCTTGTACTATCCATGTATATTGTATCAGTGCTTCGAGTAGTCCGCCCAAGCCGCTTCTTCCATCAGAGTCCTGCCGCGCCAGAGCCCACTACTCCATATTACAATGCAAAAGTAGACATTTTTCGCATACTACCCAATTTTTTCCGTCGGAATACCCATTTTTCACCACACAGTGACTTCACATTTCTGAGAATATGGCATTTTCACCATAACCGCCATACTCACCAACCGCCAAAAATCAGGATATAAAAAAGCCTAGGCCTTGTTCAAAAAAGGTCTAGGCTTTTTTCAACGAGCCGTCGCAAAATTTTCACGAGCCCTTGATTTTTTTCGAGAAGATTTTGCCTGAATTTGACAACGCTTGTAGCAAGGACTACTCTGGGGCGAAAAGATCTGTGGTGATATATTCATCGGCAAAAGCCACCCCACCTTGTACGACAGGCTGCTGCTCTATCAGCGGCCACGGCGGCGCGATTTCTTGCCCTTTGCCTTACCACCACGGTCAAAGGCGTTGCTGGTATGCGCCGAGGCTTTGTCCTTGCGCGCCTGGATGTTCTGTGCGTGCTCGTCGTCGGCCAGGGCGAAGTCCAGGAGTTTGCGGTCCAGGTTGGCACGCTCCACGCGGATGCGCACCTTCTCGCCCAATTCGTAGCGGCGGTGGAAACGGCGACCCACCAGGCAGTAGTTGCGCTCGTCGAATTCATAGTAGTCATCGAGCAGTGAGCGCAGGGGGATCATACCCTCGCAACCATTCTCGTCCACCTGTACGTAGAGGCCGAACTCGGTCACGCCCGAGATGGTGCCGTCGAACTCTTGTCCCATGCGGTCGGCCATGAATTCCACCTGCTTGTATTTGATGCTGGCGCGCTCGGCATTTGTCGCCAATTGCTCCATGTTTGACGAGTGTTCGCACAGGTCTTCGTATTTGTTGGCATTAGCCGAACGGCCGCCCTCGGCATAGCGCTTCAGCAAGCGGTGCACCATCGTGTCGGGGTAGCGACGGATGGGCGAGGTGAAGTGTGTATAGTGCTGGAACATCAAGCCGTAGTGGCCTATATTGTGTACGCTGTAATAGGCCTTTTGCATGGCGCGCAGAGCGACCAGTTCGACCACGCCTTCCTCGCGCTTGCCCTTCACATCCTCGAGCAGGCGATTCAGGCTCTTGGACACTTCGGTCTTAGTGCCGTCGGTGCGCACTTTATAACCGAATCGTGCCACGAAGGCGCTGAGTTTTTCCATTTTCTCCACATCGGGCACATCGTGCACGCGATAGGGCAGGACTTTCGCCTTTTTGCCGCGAGGCACCTTGCCGATCATTTCTGCCACGCTACGGTTGGCCAGGAGCATGAACTCTTCGACCAACTTATTCGCATCCTTCGCTACCTTGATATAGGTAGAGATGGGGTGGCCTGTCTCGTCTATTTCGAAGCGCACCTCGGGGCGGTCGAAACCGATGGCACCTGCCTTGAAGCGCTTAGCACGCAGCGCCTTGGCGATGTGGTTCAGTGTGAGAAGTTCGTCGGCATATTCGCCCTCGGGTTTAGCCCCTTTTGGCAGCGCTGTGGGATGTTCGCCAGGCAGTGCGAGGTCGGACTCCGAGGCGTCGCCATTGCGCTCGAAGATGTACTGTACCTCCTCGTAGGTGAAGCGGCGGTCCGAACAGATCACTGTGGGTGCCAGGTGCCAGTGGCGCACGTTGCCCTGCAGGTCGATCTGGAAGATGCAGGAGTAGGCCAGTTTCTCCTCGTTGGGACGCAGCGAACAGATGAAGTTGCACAGGCGTTCGGGCAACATCGGTATGGTGCGGTCCACCAGGTATACGCTGGTGGCGCGCTTTTCGGCTTCGCGGTCGATCACACTGCCTTCGGTCACATAGTGCGACACATCGGCGATATGCACACCCACTTCCCACAGGGAGTCGCTGAGTGGGCGAATAGATATGGCATCGTCGAAGTCCTTGGCATCATGTGGGTCGATGGTGAAGGTAGTGACCGCGCGGAAGTCCTCGCGTCGTGCCAACTCCTCGGGTGTGATGTCTGCCGAGAGTTTTTCGGCCGCTTCCTCCACATGTGCGGGATATTTATAGGGCAGTCCAAATTCCGCCAGTATAGCATGCATTTCGGCATCGTTGTCCCCCTTCTTGCCCAATATATCCAGTACTCGTCCGATGGGACTCTTGCTATTCTCGGGCCATTCTGTGATCTGCACCACGGCTTTATCGCCCGACTTGCCGCCCTTCAGTTTGTCTTTAGGTATAAATATATCTGTCGCCAGTGCGCGGTCTTCGGTGATCAGGAAGCCAAATCCCTTTTCCACCTGCAGTTCGCCCACAAAGGTATCCTTGGCGCGCTTCAGGATCTCGATGACTTCCGCCTCGCGGGTATGTCCGCCGCGTCGGGCCAGCATAGTCACGCTGACGCGGTCGCCGTCGAGGGCGTGGTGACTATTGCGTTCGCACACCAAGATGGGTTGTCCGCCGTCGTCGGGCACGAACGAGTTGCGGCCGTTGCGTTTGCGCACGAAGGTGCCTTCCATCACCTGCGAGCGGTCGGCTGTCTGATACATACCCTGACCGTCGGTGGCCAGATAGTCGTCCAATACCAATTCCTTGAGCACATCGAGGATGAGCATCTTGGCGGGATGATTCACGGCGCGTAGGTAGTGGAAGATGTCCTTGACATTTATCTTTCTGCCCATTGATTCGCTAAACAGATCGAGCAGCAATCCGCGGATATCCTTTTTGGTGAGACGCGGGGTCTTCATTTTTTTACTTTTTGCCATAGTTTTTTCGTTTTTTGTCTTTGTTATACGTCTTGTGGGGTGGGGGAGTTTTCTGCCCTCCTCTGCTTCCCCAAATTTCCATAGAGCATGCCGAGTTTGGGCGTGCAGGGGCGATTATGTTCACAAAGGAAGTTATTTTTTTTTAATCCAAGCATTTCTCGGTGCAAATTGTGTGCAAGAATCGCTTTTTATTTGTACATTCGCTCCGAAATGAAAAGAATTTACCACATACTCTGCCTGATTTTCGCCTTGACCTGCTGCACACAGATCCAGGCGCAGGGTGTCGGTGCCCTGCCCGAGGTGCAGGACAAGGAGGTGGCGGCGACAGCACTCGAGGTGCAGGTGGGACGCATCGAGTACGAGGGGGAAAACATCCCACACGTGGTGATGCCGACGTTCTATAAGTATCCCGAACTGACGTTCAAGAACGAGAAGGAAAGACAACAATACAACCGCCTGGTGAAGAACGTGAAGAAACTGCTGCCACTGGCAAAAATGGCAAAACTCACGGTCATCGAGACCTATGAATACATCGAGACACTGCCCACCAAGGAGGCTCGCGCTGCACACCTGGATCTGATGGAAAAGGAACTGACCAAGACCTACACACCGACGCTCAAGAAGATGACGCGCTCGCAGGGCAGGCTGTTTGTCAAACTGATCGACCGCGAGTGCAACCAGACGGGCTACGACATTGCCAAGGCTTTCATCGGTTCGTTCAAGGCTAATGCCTACCAGGCGCTGGCGTGGCTCTTTGGGCAAAGTCTGACGAAAAAGTATGACCCAGAGGGCGACGACTACTTCACCGAGCGCGTAGTGCGTATGGTGGAGAGCGGACAATTGTGAGCACGCCCTGGCGACCACGGGACATGTAGCACCGCCGCCGCAGTGATATCCGCTCGCAACCTTAGTGAGTAGACCAGAGAATAGTAAGCAAAGTGCCGTTTGAGAGAGGGAAAAGAGGAAAAATCCCTCGGAAAACCCTAACTTTGCACCATATAATCATTACAACCCTTATAGTTTTGAAAACATTTGAAGAATTGGGTGTGTGCGAGGAGATTCGCCGCGCCATCGAGGAGATGGGCTATGTATCGCCCATGCCAGTACAGGAAGAGGTTATCCCCTATCTTTTGGGCGTAGGTAACGATGTGATCGCTTTGGCCCAAACGGGTACGGGCAAGACGGCGGCTTTTGGCTTGCCCGTCCTGCAAAAGATCAACACAAAGAGTCGTGCTACACAGGCCATCATTCTGAGCCCGACACGCGAACTTTGCTTGCAGATCGCCGACGACCTGAAGGACTACTCACGATACATCGACGGCCTGCACGTCCAGGCTGTGTATGGCGGATCGAGCATCGAGAGCCAAATCCGTGCCCTGAAGAAAGGCGCACAGGTGATCGTGGCTACACCGGGCCGCCTGATCGACCTGATGCACCGCGGCGTAGCACGACTGGATGCCGTGGAAAATGTGGTGCTGGACGAGGCGGACGAAATGCTCAACATGGGCTTCACCGATAGCATCGACGAGATCCTGGCTGGTGTACCCGAGGAGCGCAATACACTGCTCTTCTCTGCCACTATGGGCAAGGAGATCGAACGCATCGCATTGAACTATCTGCACGACCACAAGGAAATCGTCGTAGGCTCGCGCAACGAGGGCGCAGAAAACGTAAATCATATCTACTACCTGGTGCACGCACGCGACAAATACTTGGCGCTGAAACGCGTCGTTGACTACTATCCACGCATCTACGGCATCGTGTTCTGCCGCACGCGTATGGAGACGCAAGAGGTGGCCGATTTGCTCATCCGCGACGGCTACAATGCCGAAGCCCTGCACGGGGATCTGTCGCAAGCCCAACGCGACCTGACGATGCAAAAGTTCCGCCAACACCGCACTCAGTTGCTCGTAGCGACCGACGTGGCGGCACGCGGACTGGACGTGGACGAACTGACACACGTGATCAACTACGGATTGCCCGACGATGTCGAAAACTATACCCACCGCTCGGGCCGCACAGGTCGTGCCGGAAAGCGCGGCACAAGCATCTCGATCATCCACCTGCGCGAGAAGCACAAAGTGCGCGTGATCGAGAAGGTGATAGGCAAGAAGTTTGAAGCTGGCACCCTGCCCGAGCCCAAAGAAATATGCACCAAGCAACTCTATCGCGTGATCGACGAACTGGAACATACCGAGGTGGACGAAGCACAAATCGCGCCCTTCCTGCCCGAGGTATTCCGCAAACTGGAATGGCTGTCCAAGGAGGACCTGATCAAGCGCGTCGTGACCCTGGAATTCGGCCGCTTCCTGCAATACTACGCCAATGCGCCCGAGATCGAGCAACCCTCGGCTAAGGGCAAGGATGCCGAGGCAGAAGGCAGCCGCCGCGCACCACGACCCAAGGGCGAAAAGGGCGGACCACGACAGGCCGAGGCAGGCTACAAGCGTCTATTCATCAACCTGGGCAAGCGCGACAATTTCTACGCTCGCGAAATCATCAATCTGGTGAATCGCTACGTCAAGGGCAAGATCGAAATCGGCCGCATCGACCTGACAGCGAATTGCTCATTCTTCGAAGTGCCCGAAGCCGACGCACCTATCGTGTTGCGCAAGATGGCAAAGGCAATGATCGGCGACCGCAAAGTAGTAGTGGACCATGCTGAACGTGAAGAGGGTGGCAAGCGTGAAGAAGGCGGCAACAAGCGTGAACGCCGTGTGGAAAAAGCTGATAAGCATAGCGACCGCCGTGCAGACAAAAAGGCCGACCGCAAAGCAGCACGTGCTCCCAAAGAAGCACCAACTAAGGGTGGCAAAAAGGGACGCCGTGGCGGCAGATACGAAGATGCTGATCTGTTCGAAAAACCTAAATACAAGAAGGAGGACTGGAAGCAATTTTTCAAGGATTAAATAATATAAAATCTCACGCAAATCTATAAAATCTAAAAATTATTTTTTGAATAAAATCCGAAAGATTTCCAAGATTTGCGTGAGATTCTTTTTTTGAGAACTATGCACAAGAAGATCCTTTCCCTAATCGCCCTGCTCATTATCGCTCTGCCGATGCTCGGACAGGGACTGAAATTGCAAATTGGCGGCGGTCTGGCCGCACACTATAAGGGTACGCACGTGGTGGGTGCCTACAAGGGTGGTGTGGGCTACGAATGGGAGTTCAACCAGCGCTGGACGCTCACACCGAGCCTGAACTATATCGCAAAGGGGATGAAGTCGCCCGACGTGGTAGTGCCCTTCTACGACCCCAACGGCAACCTGGAATACGACGAGAACGGCAATATGCGCACAGGGCTGATGAGCCGTCAGACCACAGCTGCCTACGTACAATTGCCCCTGATGCTGTCCTACTACCTGCGCACCGCCGAGAGCCAATACGTGGTCTTCTCTGCCGGTCCCTACGTGGCGTATGGCGTGGCGGGCAAGGTGGAGACCAAAGGCGACACCTCGCGCGAAGGTAGCGAGAAGATGTACTACGAATCGCCCACCTTCGACCAACCCGACGTACACCGCTTCGACGCAGGCCTGCAGGCAATGATCGGCTACCAGTTTCCCTCGAGCCTAACGCTGGGGATAGAGGCCGACTTCGGTCTGACAAAGTTTAATGCAACGGGCCGCAATGTGTCAGGGCTGATATCGTTGTCCTACCGATTTGGAAAGTAGGGGAGGGTACGGCCTGAAAGGCCAAAAGCGCACAGCCCAGGGTAAGGCGAACAACGTGAGACGACACCCTGGGTAGGAACGGCCTGAAAGGCCAAAAGCACATAGCCCAGGGCAAGGCGAACTACGTGAGACGACACCCTGGGTAGGATAATCGCCACACATTGCGCCCTGAAGGGGCAAAAGCATACCCGGCTAAGATTCGATATAAATGAAAAAAATACGGCCTGAAAGGCCAAAAGCGCACAGCCCAGGGCAAGGCGAACCATGTGAGACGACACCCTGGGGTAAGATGATCACCCCACATTGCGCCCTGAAGGGGCAAAAGCATTATATATATAAACAATAACAATTGAATAGATGGCACAATCTTTATGTAAAATATACCTACATCTTGTCTTCCATATCAAAACGACAAGTCCAAAGATAGACGAAATACATTGGGAACGCCTACACAGTTATATAGGGCAATTGGTCAACACTACCGGATGTAGGGTCATTCGTGTTGGAGGTGTCTCGGACCACATACATATCATTTGCCTTTTATCCCGCGACACCACGGTATCACATCTCATTGAGGAAATAAAACGCAACAGTAGCAGATGGTTGAAATCATTGGACGAACGGTATAATAGTTTTGCTTGGCAAGCAGGGTATGCCGCGTTCTCCGTCAGCCAATCGGTCGTAGACAAGACGATAGAATATGTGTCACACCAAAAACAGCATCATCAGAAGACAACATTTCAGGAAGAATATTTGAATTTCCTAAAATTATACCAAATAGATTACGACGAACGTTACGTTCTTTCAGATTAATGCTTTTGCCCTTTCAGGGCGCCTGGGGGATGTGTGTACATTATACCCAGGGTGTCGCTCCCTGCGGTCGCTTGCCCTGGGCTAAGTGGTGCTGCCCTTTCAGGGCGCTCGCTGGATGCGGGGACACATTATACCCGTTTCCTTTACGGCCTGAAGGGCCAAAAGCACATAGCCCAGGGCAAGGCGAACAACGTGAGACGACACCCTGGGTAAAGCAGGCCGTATTATATTAGCGCCCTGAAAGGGCAAAAGCATTTTTTATCTATTGCGTGTGGGGGATTATTACACCCCCGCATTGTTATAAGGCTTTTGCCCTTTCAGGGCGCTTGGGGGACATATGTGTACATTATACCCAGGGTGTCGCTCCCTGAGGTCGCTTGCCCTGGGCTATGTGCTTATGGCCCTTCAGGCCGATTTACCCCTAAATTTTAATATCACATCCTCCCCCCAAAAAAATATTTTTTACATCATTTACTTCACCGATAAACACAGGGGATAGAAACGGCTATCCCCTGTGTTGTATCCCCCCTTATCTACGCTAAAGATGAAGGCGGCTTGTACGATGTTGTATCTTTGCACCGTTGCCAGCATACGTATGCGCACGGGTACATTATTTATATATTGTATGCCCTCTGCGCGCTGTGTGCCAGCAACGGTGCTCTTTGACTTTTTGTACAAATGTAATAGGATCGGATACAAATAAAAATCCAACTCATTCACATTGGAATGAGCTGGATTAGTAAATTAATATTGACGGCTATACGAAAGATCTATTACTGTATTTGTGCCATCTAACAGACTTTCCAGACTAACCGTTGCTATACAATAATAAGTCCACCCCCTACTTGTATATGTATATCTCACATATATATTTCCATCACCATTGTTCATAGCATCATTATATTGGTCTCCCGTTAATTCAAACTCTGGAGTTGTACGATTACGTCTAACCGTAAAGGTTGTGATTCTGTATTCCGTACTATTAGATGTACCAGGATTGCGGGTATAAACACTAAATGTCGTACCTGGATTCGAATTTGAAATAGAACTATCATATCCAGAACCCACATTCATCTTACCAGCAGGAATAGTATAGCTACTCTTAATCGTCAGCGTCTTGTCTGCATTATCGAAGTTTGTTGCAGAGAGTTGCACTCTACCTGTTGTATTCGTAGCGGTATTTTGAAGTTGGAGAGTATTATTCAATCCCGTAGGTGTGAAGGTATAGGTATTCGCTTTGTCCACAATTTGAGTGAGGCGTGATTCACCTGTCGCTGGTTTCAAATTGGTGAGTACCACAGTGACTGGACCAGAAGGCATATTCGTCATCTTGAATGAGAATGCCACGGGCTTACCTGTTGTCATGGCAATCAGTGTAGTAGGATTGAATGCCAAGTCTTGGAATGCATTAGCCGTGTATGGCATTGACTTTGATGCATCCGTAAAATGATAAGCCTGGAGTGTGACGCTGGCCGCTACACCCGTTGCTGTATTCTTAAGCTTCAGCGTTTCGGTGGTTTCGGTTGGATTGGCGAATAGGTATGCAGCCTTTCCATCCACGAGACCCTGGTAGGCAAGTCTGGTCTCACCCTCGGCCGGTGCCAAATGGTCCAGAATCACTGTCACACCACCCTGGCTCGGCAATCTGGACATTGTGAACTTGAAGCTGACAGGTTGATCCACCATCGATGGGAGCTTATCAGGATCGAAAGTCAGGTTGCTGAATGTCGCAGGCGTGTAGTTAGCCAGCGTAGTGGAAGCCTGGTTGAAGTACTTGTTGTCCGCATAGATGGCTGTAGCGCTCTCTGCCTTGGTCGTCTTGAAATGACATGGCACAGACTTGTAACCGCCAACGTTGGGCAGAGCGTCATAGTCTTCCCATGCCAGAGATTTGATAAAGCCGATAGTGGTCTGTGCCGATTTGCCTGGTATAATACTCTTGCCTGTCACTACGGGCAGGTCGTCGCCCAGGTTGGGCGTCATACTTTGCGCGGCGGCTTCGAGTTCGAACTCGAGGGGGAACATCGCCTGACCCAAACCACCAGGCACCTTGATGATGACATCAAAGGGCTGACCTGCGATTTTCTGCACCTCTGTGGGGTCGCACACCAATTGCATGGTGTATTTGGGGCGAAGGTTCAAGGTGACCTTGCGTTGCAGATTATAGGTATGCTCGCCAATGGTTACCTTGCCCTGGATGATGATATCCTGGCTCTTGCGGAAATCTTGGAGCGAAGTAGTTGCTATGGTCAATTCGCGCCAGCCGTCGCTATTGTCCGAACCGGCTTTGGTCAGTGTATGAATCACTGCGCCACCTGCTGTGGGCGTGCTTTGCGTGATCGTAACATTGGCATCGCCATTGAGCACTTGCTCTTTCTGCAAAGTAGTGCCATTGGCATCCTTGATTTCAAACGCCATAAATTTGTAGCGCAGCTTCAACTCGTCCGTCTGGTTGACCAGTGTCGTGTCGGTGAAGCTGACAAAGATACGCGCCATGTTGTTGGAGATATTGGTGTAGCTCTGTGTCTCGAGAGATGTAGACACGTCTCCACTACCAGCACCAGCCAGGGCCGCTGCCGCACTGGCATGGCCTTCGTGCAAGATGCTGGTGAGCTGCAGATTGTATCGAAAATTGCGCAGGATGGGGAAATACTCGCCATTCATGTCGCGCAAGTCGACCTTGTAGTATCTGTTGGCCATCGGCGTACCTCCAGCCGGCGTATAAGTCCCCTTCATGATGATGAATGTGGGGTTGGAGGTTGGCTTTTCGCGTTCGTATACAAAGTAGGCGTAATTGTCTGCACCTACTCCAGCAGTTTTGAACCATGTGTTCTCGGCTGGCAGTTCGGTCTGCAGGGTAGAACCAGCAGGCACGAAACCATGATAGTTGTGGGTGTTGACCAAGTCCGTATAGGTCTGTTCGTGTGTGAATTCTTCGAATATGCCCGTATTTGTGTTGTAGGGGGCTATGGAACCACGGCTTTGCGTGTTGACCACACAGTAACTATCTATAGTAAAATTAGTGACAGCATTGCCTTTTTCCAACTTGATCCAGGCGAAATTGCGTGCCAGGCGGACTTTTGCCAGAGACTCGAGTACTGATGAGTGAAAATTGGCACCATCCTTTCTCAAACCATTTGGAAATTCCAATTTTTCCCAATACGCCTCGTTGCCACCCTCGGTGTAGAGTCGGCCTATCGCTTCAGCCTCGGTACCCCATTCGATCTGTTCTGGTCCATTGCCGATGAAGTGGATGCTGGTGGGCTGATCGGTAGGCGTCAATTTGACGGTGTAGTTATACAGCGTGTCATTCTCTGTTGCATTCGCAGGAGCGGCCTTGACATACTCCAGCAAGTATCCATTTTGGTCGAATACAGCCAAATGGAGCGTCTGAACATCAGGATTTATCGCCATGGCTCGGGTACGAGGATAAGCGTCGGGCAACTGTGGCAACTGCACAGAGATGGATGTGGTCATCTTGCCGTCGTTGGCGCCATATTCGCCCTCGAGGAAATCTGCACACGACAGAATCGCCATGAGGGTGATGATGTATAGGAATATATGCTGTATTCGTTTCATAATGAAGTATGGTTGAGATTTTGAATTTGGATTATCTATCTGCATTCTCCCTACTAACAGGGGGACCGGAGGGGGAGGTTATTGTTCTATGAGCCTCATTTATTGTTGTTCATTCATATTGTCCGCCCTGAAAGGGCAGCGTCCCTTAGCCCAGGGCAAGCGACCGCAGGGAGCGACACCCTGGGTATGTTGTGTTTTTATTTATCAGCGCCCTGAAAGGGCAAAAGCCTTATAACAAGGCATGAATAGCATACAGTATAGAAAATGCTTTTGCCCTTTCAGGGCGCAAATACAATCCGGATTGCTTTACCCAGGGTGTCGCTCCCTATGGTCGCTGGCCCTGGGCTGGGAGGTGTTGCCCTTTCAGGGCGCAGGACAGTGCGGAGTGTCGTGCTGTTTGCATATTCT
>JAFNXM010000035.1 GCA_017383485.1 Bacteroidaceae bacterium | reverse complement strand
TTTTGTACAAGTATTTATGCACAAACTGCCACTACAATTTGGAACATATTTTGTTCTGGAAATTGTGATTTTGAAACATTTCAAACAGGAGTAATTCAGCAAGACTTTATTGAAGTGAAACAACAAGACAACATATTTTATTGGGGCAATGACAATGTCTACAAAGTTTATAATAAAAAAGAAAAACATAGTGGTTTCATGACTATC
Organism: Bacteroidaceae bacterium; assembly: GCA_017383485.1. Lineage (GTDB taxonomy): Bacteria > Bacteroidota > Bacteroidia > Bacteroidales > Bacteroidaceae > Alloprevotella. The sequence goes on along the minus strand of JAFNXM010000035.1, from coordinate 107,696 downwards.
ACGACCTATGACTTTATTGATAGATATAGCCAAAGAGGTAAAATCATCTATCAATACAATAGGGATGAAGATTGGCTTACAAAGCACATGTTTTATATTCAATATGAAGGCGTACGGATGGGTAAAGTATACTGTTCTCGTGAACCAAAGAAAAAATAAAGTATTATGAGAAAATTAGTATTCTTGTTATTAAGTGTTTTTTATATAAATGTCTGTGCATATGCATCGACAGAGTATATTGTAAATGAAAAATTGGTTTTTCATAAGTTAGAAGTGTTAGAAACAGGAACAGAAAAAGTTTTAGACTCTTTTTCAAATTTTGGGGGTATGATTATTGATGCTACTATTGAAAAACAAAATTATTTGGCGATTTCTATTCCTGAGGTACATACTTACACATTGCAGATTGTAAACAAAGTAGTTGATACATCTCAAAAAAATATTAAGATAGTGATGTATCAAGGAGGAGAACATATTGAAAATATGGGAACGTATACTGCCAATATCTTTTTTGTATATGATTTAAGTAAAAACAGGAATGTACCAGAATTGGTAAGATTAGAGATAAATAACTCTCCCAATATTATGCTATTTTCTGGAATAATTAAACTTAGCAATTAAATTAGAAATTTTCGTTTTATTTCTAATCATAAGCGTGCTAATTTTGTTCTCAATGGACAAAATAGTGCGCTTAAATTAAGGTAACAATATAGGAGTTGTCCACATAAAAAAGAACACGAATCTCTCGAATAAACACGAAACGAAGTTAGCAGCCCGAAGGGGCTAAAGGCAATCTTCATGCGGATTAGCACTTCTTAATCAGAGACGAATCGCGCGCATAAATCATCCAGATGGTATTCGTGTTTTTTTAACTGCGATTAGCAAAATGGAAAAGCATAATAACTATATTCGTTAAATCCGTGAGATTGACTACGTCGATTTTCAATTCGTGTTCTCCTTATAAAAAAGTGAACAATATCACGAGGGACTTTTAGTGGACAACATCTATATTGTTACCTAAATTAATTTATTGGCCTTACTCAAAAAATAAAATAAAAAAATAGCAATTTCTCACTCCCTTTGTATTTATAGGACTTCTAAGCCCATTTTGAAATGTTAAAAAAAAACGTTAAGCACGCTAAAGATGAAGATGCCCTGCGTGGTATTGTATCTTTGCATTGTGAACTTCTCACACGCGCGGGCGCGTTCCTTTATTATATACAGAGACAGCCCTGGTGATGTGAAGGTGTCACAGCGCTCTTTGACTTATTGTACAACATTATGGGCACATCCCTCCGCAACTACATGACTTGATGTATAAAAACAAAAAGGGGAGAATGATGTGACTCACTCTCCCCAGGGATATATTCGCAGATATTGATGCGATTACAACACGCCCTGAGCCATCATCGCCTTGGCTACCTTCATGAAGCCCGCGATATTGGCGCCCTTCACGTAGTTCACGTAGCCGTCGGGCTCGGTGCCGTATTTCACACAGTTGGCGTGGATGTCTTCCATGATCATGTGCAGGCGGTTGTCCACTTCCTCGGCAGTCCACGACAGACGTTCAGAGTTTTGTGTCATTTCAAGGCCCGACACCGACACACCGCCGGCATTGGCAGCCTTTCCGGGGGCGTACAGGATCTTAGCCTCTTGGAAGATTTGGATAGCTTCGGGTGTAGAGGGCATATTGGCACCTTCGCTCACGGCGATCACACCATTTTCGACCAAAGCACGTGCTGCTTCGCCATTCAGCTCGTTTTGTGTCGCCGATGGCAGTGCGATGTCGGCCTTTTCAAACCAAGGCTTCGCACCAGGTACGTACTTGCAACCATACTTTTCCGCATATTCGCGAATACGTCCGCGGTACAAATTCTTCAACTCCATGATGTAGTCCAATTTCTCACGATCGATGCCGTCGGGGTCGTAGATATAGCCGTCGGAATCGGACATAGTCAGCACTTTGCCGCCCAACTCGAGCACCTTTTCTGCTGTATATTGCGCTACGTTACCCGAACCCGAGATAAGCACGGACTTGCCCTGCAGATCCATACCGCGTGTGCGCAGCATCTCCATCAGGAAGTACACATTGCCGTAGCCAGTAGCCTCGGGGCGAATGAGCGAACCGCCAAACTCGCGACCCTTGCCAGTGAAGGTGCCGGTGAATTCGTGCGTCAACTTCTTGTACATGCCATACATGTAACCTACTTCACGGCCGCCTACGCCTATATCGCCAGCTGGCACGTCTGTATCGGGGCCGATGTGACGGCTCAGCTCCAACATAAAGGCTTGACAGAAGCGCATCACTTCGGCATTGCTCTTACCACGAGGCGAGAAGTCCGAACCGCCCTTGCCGCCGCCCATTGGCAGGGTGGTGAGCGCATTCTTGAACGTCTGCTCAAACGCAAGGAACTTCAAGATGCTTTGATTCACCGAACTATGAAAACGGATACCGCCCTTGTAGGGACCAATCGCATTGTTGTGTTGCACGCGATAGCCCATGTTGGTCTGTACTTGACCCTTGTCGTCCATCCAAGTGACGCGGAACTGAATGATTCTATCAGGGATGCACAGACGTTCGATGAGGCCTGCACGATCAAACTCAGGGTGCTTATTATACTCCTCTTCGATAGTGTCAAGTACTTCCTTGACAGCTTGATGATACTCGGGTTCGTTGGGAAAACGACGCATGATGTCGTCCAATACTTTCTTGGCTTCCATTTTGTTTAGTTATTTTTAGTTTTTGTGAATACAATGTGTGTCTATCGTCACGTCTGGTATCTGCCAGGTTTTACTGTTGAACTACGCTATTAGATACAATTCTTACACTATTTATATATAATAGGTGCAAAGCAGACCCACGGTGGACGATATTTGTCAGCAAAGTTAAGGAGATTATGTTATTCTGCAAGAAAAAAGAGACAAAAATTATCTTTTTGCCTCTTTTTAATCTAATTTTATATAAAAAACTGCCAAATCAAGCTTCCAAATCAGGTTTCAGTATCACACCGACCTTTTTCATACCATCCACTTTGATGACAGCAGGGCGTGGCAGACGCACGTGGCGCACAAATTGCGTTTCCTCGACGGCTGGAAGGCTGTTGAGGTAGGCTTGATCGTAAATACCCTCGCCAATAAAATCGTTGACGGTGAAGTAGGCTACGCCGAAGCTGGTCAGATTTTGGAAGAAGTGGGTACCTTGACTCGGGTCAATACGGTAATTGTCCAAACCGGCTTCGACTATCGCCTTGGCGGCAGAAATATGCGGCCACTTGACTGGTATTCCCAACCACGAATCACTGCTGCCCCATCGTCCCGGACCTACGAGAATATAGTGGCGTTCTTCTTTCAAAAATTGCTGATTGATACGGTTGATTTCGTCTGCTATCAAGGTGTTGTTGGCGGCGGAGAAATTGTCCGTCTTAACGTATACTACATCGCACACGTCGTCTGTCACACCATGTCCTATGGCATTGGGCGATTGTATCAAGATTTGTTCGGCCGACACTTGGGACAAATCCTCGTCGAGCATCATCATGGCATCGACCATCGGACGTATTTGTAGGAGATACAGGGTGCCTGTGCGGTCGGGGTTGATAGTAACGGCAAACTCGATTTCTACGGCACGGCGCATATCACTCTGTCCGTACTCCAATATCATTCGTAGCAACTCGGGCAAGGGGAATATTCCCTGCTGCAGGACACCGCAGAAGGTGATTAACTTTCGTCCACCCTCGTAGAGACCGTCGCGTATCATCATGTCGTAGGGATCGTACGTCGAGGCGATGTATTGTAACGAACCATCCTTGACGGCCTCGCTGACGTGCAGTTTCAAGAGATTGAAACTATCATCCACCTTCAGATCCTGGGCCGTGTGTGTAGTATCCAGGGCGTAGAATTGCGTCTGCGTTTCGCGCAGGGCAATTTCCATTTCGCTCGTTTGCAAAACCTTATTAGGATAAGCCGGACAAACTCGAAGATTTAGTCCGCCATCTACTATATATTTCCCAAGACCAAGCGCCAGATTCACGATACCATCGCTCGCCGCTTCGTCACCTATTGGATAATAATTAACAGAACGGGCTACACCTGAAATCTGTGGATAGAAACGCGTGCCATATTGACTTCCTGCTACCTCTTGCAGGAGTACTGCCATTTTCTCCTGGTCTATGACATTGCTTGTCGCCGTCATATATGCCTTACTGTCCTTGTAGAACACAGAAGCATAGACCCCTTTGATCGCATCCGAGAGCAAACGGAAACGGGTATTAATATCCTCGGCATAGGGTATCATATAAGTGGAATAAATACCCGCGAAAGGCTGATAGTGTGCATCCTCGAGCAAAGAAGATGAACGTATGGCGATAGGCGTACGGACCACGTCCAAATAAACCATCAGGTCATCGTACAGACGTTCGGGCAATTCTGCACGAAGAAAGGCTTGCAGGATATCTTCGTCCGAGGCATCTGACAGCGCAATTTGATATAATTCATTGCGGTCCATGAATTCGTCGAAGATGTCTGTACAAAGCACCACGGTCCTTGGAATCACGACTGTGGCATTCTCGAAAGAATTCAAATCCGTATGACGCATGATGATATTGTCCAGGAAGGCCAAACCGCGTCCCTTACCGCCGAGCGATCCCTCGCCGATGCGTGAGAAATTGCTGAAACTATCAAAGCGATGTCTATTGAAGACGGCCACAACCCCTTGGTTCTTCATCTTACGATAACTTGCAATGGCATCGAAGATGATTTGCCTGTGTGCATCAATGTCCTGGAGCGAATCCCAGGTGATATACTTCAGAAATTCGGAGATAGGGAAGAGAGCACGCGAACAGAGCCAGCGCGACACATTGTTACGGGAAATGTGATAAAGGAGTGAGTCGGCGGGCAACGTGAAAATATTGTCCTGCAAATCTTTCAAATTACGCACACGTACGATCTCTTCTCTTGTTTCTGGGTTGCGGAAGATAAAGTCGCCGAAACCAAAGTTTTTCAGAATTAGCTTACGCAAATCGCGATCCAGCTTCTTCGAATTTTTATCAATAAAGGACGCTCCGCATTGTTCGGCTTGGATATAGCGATCAGACTCGGACGATTCGAGGATCAAAGGTAGGAACTCGTCCTCTTTTCGAATGGCTGTGAGCAATTCGATGCCGGCAAATTCATTTTTCACCCCATCCTTTGGAAAGCGGCAGTCGCTGATGACGCCCAAGGTATGATCTTTGTATTTAGAATAAAGCGCCCAGGCCTCTTCATAATTACGCGCCAATACGATTTTGGGACGGCCACGCATACGCAGGGTTTCCAGGTGTGAGTTGAGGGCTTCGGTAGCGAATTCCAAGCTCTGTTGCAGGACAAATTTGTAAAGACTTGGCAAGATCGACGAGTAGAAACGTATAGAGTCTTCGACCAGCAAAATCATCTGCACGCCTGCCACGTTGATATCATGTTCCAGATTCATTTTGTCCTCTATCAGTTTGATGATAGAAACCAACAGATCGGTGTTGCCCAACCAACAGAAGACGTATTCAAAGATAGACAAATCCTCGTTTTCCATACGTCGCGTGATACCATGGCTAAATGGCGTGAGCACCACGATAGGTATCTTCTGATAGCGCATTTTGATCGATCGCGCGATGTCAAACACATCGTTATTGTCCGTACCGGGCATACAGATCACAAGGTTGAAAGCGGTGCGGCGCAGTTCGCGTTCGGCCTCCTCGGCAGAAGCTACTTGATAGAAGCGCGGAGGATAGCGCAACCCCAATTTGGCATATTCGTCGAATATCTTTTCGTCTACGCGCCCATCGTCTTCCAGCATAAACGCATCGTAGGGATTGGCGATCAAGAGTACGTTGAAAATGCGGCGCCTCATTAAGTCCATAAACGGGGTGTCGCGCAGTATCAACTGGTTCTTCCAATAACGTTGTGTCATATCATTTTTTGCTTATTTCGTCCGACCTATTTCTGCTTACAAATGACCTTGCGAAAAAAAAGTCAATACCTTGTGAAAAAAAGGTCTAACCTTTTTTAAATTTCGCGACGTCTCGTTGAAAAAAGGTCTAGGCTTTTTTTCGGGGTGTAAAACAGACGTATTATCACATTACTTATACCTCACCCACTTCAGTATCTCGCGCATCGAAGGCTTCTTGCCGTACATCAAAATGCCGACGCGGTAGATCTTTGCTCCGATATAGACAAACAGAAGTGCTGTGCCGAAGAGCAAGAACAAGGACAACAATTCCTGCCAAAGGGGTACGCCAAAAGGTATTCTGATCATCATCACAATAGGCGAAGTCAGTGGGAAAATTGAAGTCCAGAAAGCTAACGGACCATTAGTGTTCTCCATACTAAACATAGCGGCGTAGAAGCCGAAGAGTATGATCAGAATGACGGGAGTCATGAATTGAGATGAATCCTCCTGAGAATTGATGCTGGCACCAACGGCAGCGAAGAAGGACGCGTAGAGCAGGTAGCCGCCGATGAAGTAGAGGATGAACATGATTGCGATTTCGAGGAAGGGCAAGCCCATGATAGCGCTTAATATTTCATTGCCTCCACTCATGCTTTCGGCTGGGGGCACCATTGCGCCGCCTGCCATCGACGGAGTAGTACTTGCTGAGACATCGACGCCAAATAGCAGCTGCGCAGCAAAGATAATAGCAGCCAACATCATACCCCAAATCGCCAACTGCACGATGCCGACCAAGGCGACGCCGATGATCTTGCCCATCATCAGTTGGAATGGCTTGACGCTCGAAACCATTAGTTCGACGATGCGACCTGTTTTCTCCTCAATCACGCTCTGCATCACCATGCCGCCGTAAGCTATCACAAATATGTATATCAGCAGGGTGAACAAGTAACCTGTCAGCATCGCCACGTCGGTACTTGACGCCGACTCCTCGCCTGCTGCATCTCTCTTGATTGTTGGGATGGAGAAGGTGCTCTCTACATCCTTTATGATGTGCTCCAGGCCGGGAATGTTGTGCGATTGTAGCTTATCCTTGCGCACTTGTTCGTTCAAGGCGGCGGTAGTGAAAGTCAACAAGTCGGCTGGTATCTCTTGCGACGAATATAGGGCGACAGCAGTGGGATCTTTGTGTAATTCGCCGTTGATGCAGAGCACCGCCGCAACGTCGCTTTCTTCTGAATAAAACTCGTCTTTGTTTTCTGCTACAGGCACAAAATTGTAGGATGGATTGCCTTGTAACGAGGCGCCGTATCGTCCAGTTTTGTCAACGAGCATCACAGTGCCCACTTCATCCCCCTCGACCGAGGACAACCATATTGGCAAAAAGATCAAGGCGGCAAAGATAAAAGGCATCAAGATGGTGAGCAAGATGAACGACCGCTTGGCCACACGCGTCATAAATTCGCGACGCACTATGATTAATATTTTATTCATGGCTTTGGATTTCAAAAAAAGATTTACTTCGCATTGACTACCTTAAGGAAGATGTCGTGCATCGAAGGCATTTGTTCGCAGAAAGCACGCACCTCTGTCTGCTGAGCAAGGTGTGCGATAAATTCTGAGTTGGTAGCTGGCGCTTTCTTGTTTAATATATAATGGTGTGTGTCGGCTATTTCTTTATGCTCGGCGATGCTGTAAATATCGCTCCAATCGGGGAGTTTCTCGGTACAGGTTAGTTCGAATCTGTCGGTGCGGAATTGGCGCTTCACGTCGTGCACATTGCCGCTCAGTACGACTTTTGACTGATTAATCAAGGCGATTTCGTCGCACACTTCTTCCACCGAACTCATATTGTGGGTAGAGAAAATCACAGTGTGCCCTTTGTCGCGCAAACGCAGGATTTCCTGCTTCAATAGTTCGGCATTGACAGGGTCGAAACCTGAGAAAGGTTCGTCGAAGATAAGCAAAGGTGGCTCGTGCAAAACGGTAATGATAAATTGTACCTTCTGCTGCATCCCTTTGGAAAGTTCTTCCAGCTTCTTGTCCCACCATGGCATGATTTCGAAACGGTTGAACCACTCAATCAAACGGCTGCGTGCCTCCTTGGCGCTGAGTCCTTTCAATTGTGCCAGGTATATGGCTTGTTCGCCTACTTTCATTTTCTTGTAGAGTCCACGCTCTTCGGGCAAATAGCCGATTTGTGCGACATCATTCGCCGTGAAGGGGCGACCATCAAACAGGATCTCGCCACAGTCCGGCGCAGTGATGCGATTGATGATACGTATCAGCGTCGTTTTGCCTGCGCCATTTGGTCCCAGGAGTCCGAAGATTTTGCCACGGGGTACCTCAATGCTCACGTCCGAAAGTGCGGTGTGATGCGCGTATTGTTTGGTGATATGTCGTGCTGACAGAAATGTTTCCATAGTTACTGTTCTATTACGTATATATTATATATATAGGTATATCCCTTGCCCTTTTGAATTATGAGCAAGGGATAGATGTATCAGGGTTGAGTTTCTCCTTCGATAAAGTCTTCCATGAATAAATGTTCGCCGTCGTACACAGCGTAGGTGAACTGTGTGATCCAATCGCCCAGGATGACGAGGCGCGTGGTCTTGGCCAGCATTAAATCCAGTTCGATATGTCGATGGCCGAATACGAAGAAATTGATTTCAGGGTGGGTTTTCAGATAATCTTTGGCGAAGATGATGAGTTCTTCCTTATCCTCGCCCATATAGGGTGGTTCCTTGCCATCTTTTCGTTTGAGTCGGCTGCGTTTTGCCCACTCCAAACCGAATGTCATGCCCCAGCGCGGATGAATGGAAGCAAAGAGTTTTTGACAAATACGATTGTGAAATACGGCGCGCAGAAACTTAAATCCGCGGTCGGTAGATCCCAGGCCGTCGCCATGTGCTAGGTAGAAAACGTTGTCGTAGAGTTCGACGACTGAGCTACGTGGATGAAGCACCACGCCGCACTCTGTTTCCAAATAGTCGTTCATCCACAGATCGTGGTTGCCGGTGAAATAATGCACCTCGACGCCCATATCTGTCAGTTCGCTGATTTTTCCCAACAATCGGGTATATCCTTTGGGCACGACGGTCTTGTATTCGTGCCAAAAGTCGAAGATGTCGCCCAGCAGGTAGACGGCGGCGGCTTTGTGCTTGATGCTGTCCAAAAAGTTGGTCACACGGCGTTCCTGCATCCTGCTGTGCGGGATAGCCAGGCTACCCAAGTGTGCATCCGACAGGAAATATATGTTCTTCTTCATAGTATTTTTCGTTTACGGTGCGCTACATGAAGCCCAGTTCCAACTTGGCTTCGTCGCTCATCATATCTTTGTCCCACTCGGGTTCGAACACGAGGTTGACCTTGGCATCTGCCACGCCCTCGATGCCGGCTATTTTCAAGCGCACGTCTTCCATGATGAAATCGGCGGCGGGACAGTTTGGCGCAGTCAGTGTCATGTCTACTTCGAGTGTAGCATCGTCCATCAATTCTATACGATAGATCAGCCCAAGGTTGTAGATGTCTACAGGGATTTCGGGGTCGTAGACGGTCTTGAGCACCTCGATGGTACGTTCTTCTATTTTCAGTCGTTCTTCTGGGGTCATAGGTGTTTTGTGTTTGTTATGTGATAACCGATACTTATAGTCGGCCCTCGTCGGCGTAACTATAGTAGGTATCTCCGGCGATAATAATGTGGTCTACCAGGGGAATTTGGATAGCCTCGGCGGCAGCTTTCAGGCGACGAGTGATGTCGTCGTCCTGGGTGCTGGGCTGTGTGCTACCAGCTGGGTGATTGTGTGCAAAGATAAAGCGCACGGCACGATGCTGTATCAGCTCGTAGAGAATGGTGCGAATGTCCACCAAAGTCTTGTCCGCCGCGCCTTTACTTACCAGGACGTTGGCCTTCAGGCGCAGGGCATTGTTGAGCACAAGGATACGGCATTCTTCGTGCGGGAGTTCGCGCATTTGGTGTTTCAAGTACTCTGCCACACTTTCCGATGATGTCATTCGGAAGAACTGTGCCGACTTCTCCATAGCGCGCCGATTGCCCAATTCACAGGCTGCTTTGATCGTGATAGCCTTTGCTTCTCCGATGCCCTTGAAAGTCATCAGTTCCTTCAGGCTGAGTTTGCCCAGTTCGATCAAGTTGCCATCGACGTGTGCCAGCAGGCGTTGTGTCAGCCCCACCACACTCTCGCCCGGCGTGCCCGAACCTATCAGGATGGCCAGCAGTTCGGCATTCGTCAGGGCTTCGGGTCCAAGGTTCCTCAACTTCTCGCGCGGACGTTCGTCGGCGGGGAGTTGCGTCATCGTTAAGGGCTTTTGATCGATGGACATATATAATAAGGTGTATATTACTTACAAAAAGTTATAGCTTACTTATAAAAATTCTTTTTGAAGGCTTCAAATTCGCCACGCTTCATCACCATACAGTTCCACCAAGCGCGGATGAATCCTGTGCCGTATCCCGTCAGTTGCACAAAGGATGCAGCTACGGCACGCAGGCCTACGCCCAGACTGCGCTCTGCTATCGTTGCGTCTGTTAGAATAATCAAGCAGAACAAACCAAGGGGTAATAAACTCCATAGGCAGAATATAGCGCCGATGAGCAGCAACAGACAACCCAGGGTGAACACCGTGGGTAGCAGGTGTACCAATTTCAGCGTGCCGGGGTGACGTCGTGTCAAGTGGATACGAGCAATGCCCGAATTGTGCACTTGCTTGAAGAATTTCTTCAAATCCGTGCGACGCTTGTGCCATACCCATGCCTCGGGGAATAGGCGGCAGGCATAGCCACCCTTGAAGATACGTGTCGAGAAGTCGATGTCTTCGCCGAAGCGCATTTCCGAGAAGCCGCCCAGAGCATTGTACACCTCGCGGCGCACGCCCATGTTGAACGAGCGGGGATAGAATTTGTCCATCTTCTTCTTGCCGCCACGGATACCGCCGGTGGTGAAGAACGAGGTCATGGCATAGTTGATCGCCTTCTGCATTGGTGTGAACGAGGCATGCGCACGGTCCGGTCCGCCAAAGGCATCACACGGCGCAGTCTGCAATTCATCCTCCACAGCCTGGATATAATCCGTGGGCAGCACGGCGTCCGAGTCCAGGATCAGTACATATTCGCCCTGAGCCCGCTCCACGCCATAGTTGCGGCTTTGTCCGGGGCCCGAATTGGGCTTCATATAATAATGTACGTCCAGGCGGTCAGCATACTTCTCGACCACATCTTTGCAGGGTACAGACGAGCCATCCTCTACCACCACGACTTCAAAATCCTTCAAACTCTGCTGGGTCAAACTCTCCAACAGTTCGTCGACCTCGTCGGGTCTATTGTATACGGGTATAATCACAGAGTATTTCATAACTGCGAAATTAGTAAAAGGTGGGGGATGAGCAAAATTTATTTCTCCTTTTTGTCAAAAAAGCTGGGCAAATGACGCTGCGGGTGGGGCGGTATCCCTGCCGGGGTGTAGATAAAATGGTACTTGCCAGGGTCTGCATATTTTTGCATACGGGTTGCATAAAGCAAGTGTTAACGGATGTGAACGCGATTTGGATTTCGGCGAAAAATGTTGTATCTTTGTAATAGAATATAGGGGAGAGCGGACGAGTGTCGCTTTTCCCTTGTTTTTTGCCCTTTTTTGGGGCGAAAAAAAGTCAAGACTTTGTAAAAATTATCCTTAGGCTTGTTGAAATTATCCCTGGGAAAGTTTTCACGAGGTCTTGACTTTTTCTTTTTTTTCTACTTGTTGCACGATTTTTGCAAGGTCCAGCGCCTCTGAAAGTATAAACTTTGTTAAAAATGCACTTGATGAAAAATGCATATTTAGGGGAGAATTTGCATAATTATGCAGTTTAATGAAAATTTTTGAAAGATAGTTCTACTGAATTTGTGGATTAAATATTTTTCTCTACCTTTGCAATGCGCAGGTATTTGAAGTGGCGCAAGTATGTGTAATCTTATTTCTGTACAATGTATGAAGACATTTTTAATAAGTGCATCTATTGCAGTTTTGTGTTCTGGATTTTTTAGTTCATGTGCTGGCAATTCTACTACAGGGAACAATGATCTTGAAACTGGGGATTCAATGTTTGTCGAAGAGGATACAGTGGTAAGTCAGGAACCTTTGTCTAATTGGATGTATAATGAAACGTTGGATGAAATGACAGATGAAACTTCTTATCTGGCTTATACGATTTCTGAAGATGTGGCGCATTTTGACTTCCCCTACAATGGTGGTAGCAATCTTGTTCTGTATTTAAGAAATGATCCCCAATATGGTAAGCACGTTTTCATAAAGATCACCCAAGGTCAGTTTAATACAAGTATTATCGACGGACAAACTATTAAAGTGAGATTTGATAGCGACAAGGCGTTCAATGTGCATTGTGATGGAGCAAGTGATCATAGTATGGATGTGCTTTTCTTGAATGGATATAAGAAGCTTGTGGAACGAATGAAAACTGCTAAAACAATGAAAATAAGTGTAGAGTTCTATAATCAGGGAACGCACACATTCACATTTAATGTTGAAAACCTTAATTGGGAACATTGATTAGGTTGCTTAAAATATACGAGGGAGTGAAAGTCTTGGGATTTTCGCTCCCTTAATATTTTATTAAAAAAGGATTCCATAAACGTAAAAAAAAGCAAATTTGCTTTGCCTATTTATATCCCTTTATTATCTTTGCCCGTGCCAAGGTGAAATGTGCCCTGTTGTGGCGGTGCTTTGGTGTAGAGAAAAATAAAATTATTCATCCTCATGGACGACTATTACACGGAAAATTGTAACTAAATTGCGGTGGCCAAAAAATGCGTTGGTCTCCGCTGAAAACTCACGCAGAGACAAAACTTCGAATTATGCGCACTTTTTGGAATTTCAATAACACACTCCGCACTTTAGAAGAGTGGCAGCCAAATTGCTGGGTGCAGGTGACTTGCCCCACGCCTGATGATGAAAAGTTTCTCCTTGGAGAACTGAAGATTCCTGAATACTTCCTGGACGACATCCGAGATAAGGACGAACGCTCACGCTATGATTACGACGATGGGTGGTCGCTCATCATCTTGCGTATACCATACGTGAAAGAGGTGCGCTCGCGTACACCACACACGACGATCCCGCTGGGTATCATCTTGAACAAGGAGGTCTGTGTGACGGTGTGCAACTTCGAAACGAATATGATGATCGACTTCGTGTCGTATCAGCAAAAGCGCAACCGAGGTTTTACGGACTCGGTGGACTTGGTGTTCCGCTTGTTCCTGTCTTCTGCAGTGTGGTACCTGAAGCGTTTGAAGCAGATCAGTATCCTGATAGACGAGGCTAAGCGCAATCTGGACCGCAAGATAGACAATGAGGATTTGATCGGTTTGTCTCGCTTGCAGGATAGCTTGACTTACTTTATCACCTCAATCCGTGGCAACGAAAACTTGTTGGCAAAGCTGAAGTTCAAACTCCCCGTCGACGAACTGGACGCTGATTTGATCGAGGACGTCAATACGGAGATGAGTCAGGCGCGCGAGACGACCAATATCTATGCTCACATCCTCGACTCGACGATGGAGACATACGCCAGCATTATTAATAATAATATGTCGGGTGTCATGAAGCAGATGACCTCGATCTCGATCATTTTGATGTTTCCCACGCTTATCGCCAGTATCTTTGGTATGAACTTGATCTCGGGTATGGAGGACACATGGTGGGGCTTCCCCTTGGTGATCGTACTGTCGTTCAGCGTCACCGCCATCTTCTACTGGCTATTCCGCCGAAAGACTTGGATTTAGTCCCTACAAGGCAAAAAATAGCGCTTTCGCTTTGCCGTGAGGAAAATATTAGCTTTATTTGCATCTCATTTGATCAGAAAAGAAACTTGGTCGCCCTCGTGCAGACCAATCATATAATATACTATGGAAGAAAAGTTGATTCCCGAAGTGGAAGGTATGAAAAACGAGGCCTTGGTGCCTGAGACTATCGAAACGGAAACCACAGAAACAGTGGTAGCCGATGTGCAAAACAATGAGGAAGAACCCGCAGAAGTGGCTCCCGAAGTGAACGAACCAGAAGCGGCTGAAAAGACAGTGCCTCAAAGCAAGGTGGAAGTCGTAGCTCGCTTAAAGGAACTGGTGCAAAATGGCGGCGAAGTGGAACGCGCAGAGCTCGAAGGCTTGAAGCAAGTATACTATCGTTTGCATAATGCTGAGGCTGCAGCAGCGCGCGAAGAATACATTGCGGCTGGTGGAGATCCTGAAGCATTTATGCCAGCGCCAGACCCATTGGAAGCAGACTTTAAAGCACAAATGAGCTTGTTGCGTGAGATACGTGCAAAGGCTTTCGAAGCTGCGGAAAAAGAAAAACAAGATAACCTCGAAAAGAAACTGGCTATCATCGAAAAGATGAAGGAAATGGCAGTTTCTCCCGACGAAGCAGACAAAAACTACGAGGCATTCAAAGGCCTGCAAGCAGAGTGGAAAGAAATCAAGAACGTGCCCGCTGAAAAGGTGACTGAATTGTGGAAGAGTTACCAATTATACGTAGAACAATTCTACGACCAATTGCGCTTAAATCACGAAATGCGAGCTTATGATTTCAAGAAAAATTTGGAAATCAAGACACGCTTGTGCGAAGCTGCTGAAAAGTTGGCAGAACTGGAAGATGTGATTTCAGCTTTCCACCAACTGCAAAACTTGCACCAAGAGTATCGCGAAACAGGTCCTGTGGTGAAGGAATTACGCGAAGAGTTGTGGACACGATTCAAGAATGCGTCGACAGCAGTCAACAAGCGCCACCAAGCACACTTTGAAGCTATCAAGGCACAAGAGGAAGAAAACCTCGTGAAGAAGACTCAACTCTGCGAACAAGTAGAAGCGCTTGCTGCAGCAGAGCAAAAGGGATTCGCAGATTGGGAAAAAGCGACTCAGGAAGTACTCGAACTTCAAGCGCAATGGAAGACTATTGGTTTTACCTCAAAGAAGACTAATGCTAAGATCTTTGAACGTTTCCGCGCAGCTTGTGATAATTTCTTCCAAAGCAAGACTGAATACTTTAAGAATACACGCGAAACCCTGAACGCTAATCTTGCTGCAAAAACTGCGCTTTGTGAAAAGGCAGAAGCACTGAAGGATAGCACAGATTGGAACGCTACGTCAGCTGCTCTCGTTGCTTTGCAAAAAGAATGGAAGGCTACAGGCCCCGTAGCGCACAAAGTATCTGAAGCAATTTGGACACGCTTCAACGCAGCATGCAACTATTTCTTCGAACAAAAGAATGCAGCAACAGCAAGCGTACGCGAAACGGAAGAAGCTAATCTCGAAAAGAAAAATGCTATCATCGAAAAACTCGCAGCCCTGGCAGAAACCCCTGTAACTGCTGAGACTATGCAACAAGTCAAAGCTCTGCAGGCTGAATGGAACGAAGTGGGTCACGTGCCTTTCCGCAAAAAGGAAAAGATGTACAAGCGCTACCGCGAAGTCCTTGACAAACTCTACAAAGAAGCTCATGCTGGCGCAGGACGTCGCCACATGGAAAATTTCAAGAAGAACGTGGGTGAAAAGGGTGGCAATGAGTTGACACGTGAACGCAATAAGTTGATGACTGCTTACGAAGCGAAGAAGCAAGAAATCAAGAATTACGAAACAAACCTGACTTTCTTCAACTCTAAATCTAAGAAGGGTAACAGCCTCCTTGGTGATTTGGAAAAGAAAGTAGAACGCTTGAAAGAAGACTTGGTGATGTTGGCAGAAAAGATTGCTGCCGTTGACGAACAAATCAAGGCGGATTCAAAGAACTAAAAGAAATATTTTAATATGGAAAGAGGAGTGATAGTGTCACTCCTCTTTTTTTGAATTTCCTTTCAGAAGATATAGAATATATAAGGTGCAAGAAAAAATCTCCCAAGCATTGGTTGTCCTTTGCTTGGGAGATTTTATTTTAGGTAAATGTTAGGCAATTCTTTTAGCCGATAGTGAGCAATACAGTGCCTTCCATGACGCTGTCGCCAGCAGCTATGCAAATACCAGTCACACAGCCGTCACATTCTGCAGTGATATTATTTTCCATCTTCATGGCTTCGAGCACCAATACGTTGTCGCCTTTCTTCACAGCCTGGCCTGCGCTTACCAATACCTTGGTTACAACGCCTGGCAGAGGAGCTTTTACTGGCGTGCCAGCACCTGCTGCGCCCTTAGCGGCGGGGGCGGGTGCGACTTCGGCAACTGGTGCGGCCGCAGGAGCTGTTGCTGCGGCTGCTGTGCTTGCTGTTTGTGTGGGGAGGTCTTCTTCTACCAACGAAGAGCCTTGCATTTCTACTTCAAAGGGGATGCCGTTGACTTCCACCTTTGCCAAATTTCCAGAGATGCTATCAATGGTCACATCATATTGAGCGCCGTTGATTTTGTACTTATATTGTTTCATTTTGCAATGCTTTTAGAGGGATTAAATTTGTGTCATGAGAGCAGAGGGGTGAGCCCAATCTGTTTGTTGGGGAGCCAGTGTGATCACACCGGGTTCGTCGTCATGCACCACTTTTACTTCATATTCAATCAAGGCGAGTGCTATCGCAGCAGCGTAGGCTGGCATCTCTTCCTCGCTGGGTACAAGGTGCGTGCCGTCCACCAGAATGTCGGTGATAGTACCTTGTTTCTCGTCCAAGCGGATGCAGAGCGATTGTCCGTTCAGGTTGTATTTGAATACTTTCATACGTTCTGATTTAGTGTTGATGATTTCTTCTTACAGCGGATTGTTGCCATGTTTCTTGGCAGGACGTGTCTCGCGCTTGTTTTCCAATTGTGCCAAAGCGCGGCAGATGCGGAAGCGTGTGTTGCGTGGTTCGATCACGTCGTCGACATAGCCGTATTCTGCTGCTTTGTAGGGGTTGGTGAAGAGGTCGTTGTATTCCTTTTCCTTTTGTGCGAGGAATGCCTTGGGATCTTCTTGCTCCTTAGCCTCCTTGCCGTTCAAGATAGCAACGGCACCACTGGCACCCATTACTGCAATTTCGGCAGATGGCCAAGCATAATTCATGTCGGCCTTGAGTTGTTTGCAACCCATTACGATGTGGCTACCGCCGTAGCTCTTGCGCAGTGTCACTGTCACTTTGGGTACAGTCGCTTCGCCGTAAGCGTAGAGCAACTTAGCACCATGGCTGATCACAGCGTTGTATTCTTGACCTGTGCCGGGGAGGAAACCAGGCACATCGACGAGGCTGACGATGGGGATGTTGAAGGCGTCGCAGAAACGTACGAAGCGTGCTGCCTTGCGACTGGCATTGCAATCCAAAACCCCAGCATAAACGCTCGGTTGATTAGCTACGATACCCACGCTCTGACCATTAAATCGAGCGAAGCCTATGATGATGTTCTTCGCAAAGTTGCGTTGTACTTCCAGGAACTCGCCATTGTCCACCACAGCCGAGATTACTTGGTACATATCGTACGCCATGTTGGGATTGTCTGGGATGATGTCGTTCAAGCTGTCTTCCTTGCGGTCGATAGGGTCAGTGCAAGCCACGCGTGGTGCACGTTCCATATTGTTTTGAGGAAGGTAGCCGAGCAATGTGCGAATCAATTGCGCAAATCCCTCTTCTGTCTTAGCTACAAAGTGGCACACACCACTCTTTTCTGAGTGTACGCCAGCACCGCCCAAGTCTTCTTGTGTCACATCTTCGCCGGTCACGGTCTTCACTACCTTTGGACCTGTGAGGAACATGTAACTTACGCCTTCCAACATCACTACGAAGTCGGTCAGGGCAGGAGAATATACTGCACCACCGGCGCAAGGGCCGCAGATACCCGAGATTTGTGGTACTACGCCCGAAGCCTCGATGTTGCGTTGGAAGATGTTGCCGAAACCAGCCAAGGCATTGATACCTTCCTGAATACGTGCGCCGCCCGAATCATTCAGACCGATGCAGGGAGCCCCCATCTTCATAGATTGATCCATCACCTTGCAGATTTTTTCTGCCATAGTTTCCGACAAAGAACCACCATTTACAGTAAAATCTTGTGCGAAAACGTATACGAGTCGTCCGTTTATGGTACCGCTACCAGCTACTACGCCATCGCCCAGGAAGTGTTTATTTTCCATGCCAAAGTTGTGGCAGCGATGGAGTTTGAACATGTCCATTTCTTCAAAAGAACCTTTGTCGAGCAACAGGTCAATGCGTTCGCGTGCAGTCGCTTTTCCCTTTTCATGTTGCTTTTCAATGGCCTTTTCGCCTCCGCCGAGTTTCGCCTTCAGGCGCATTTCGACGAGTTGCTTGATTTTCTTTAATTGTTCACTCATTTTTATAGAATGTTTAGTGATAAATTCGTATTAAGCCTTATTTTTGCGTAGCAAATTTAATGAAACGACACCGTATGACCAAATTTGAATGCTATTTTTAGTACTTCGATAGTGAATATTCCCACTTCAAAAGCGTTGAAATCTGTGCTATTCCTTTTCGTAATTTACCTGTTTTTTCTGTCATTTTATATCCTCAAAAAAACCTTAACCTTTTTAAAATTTCGCGACGTCTCGTTAAAAAAAGGTTAAGGCTTTTTTGAAAAAGGTTAGGGCTTGTGAAAACGATGTCCTGATGGGAAATTTTGGGGCAAAGCCTCGATGGGTGAGTTTAAGGTGTGTCTGGCTTTCTACTAAACATAAAAAGCCCCAGGAAAGTAATGGCGCCATTGAGGAAAAGCAGTTCGTAGCCAAAGGTATATCCCCAAAGTGTAGGAGCAAGGTGATCCAGAATTCCGCAAAGTAGCGGAGAGAGTATAGCAACGAGGGGTACTGCACGGTCAATGGCCTGACGGCGCGTGAATAGGCCAAAGGTGTACAAACCAAGCAGGGGACCATAGCTATAAGAGGCAAGGACGTAAATAGTGTCGATGATGCTGCCCTGGTCAAAACCCTTTATGAACAAGATGCCCAGGAATAGGGCGAGAGTCCAACCGAAGTGAATGCGACGCCTGATGTGCTGGGCCTGATGTGCCGATATGTCTTTCTGTTCCAAACGTAGAATATCCACACACGTACTGGTGGTGAGTGCAGTCAAGGCAGAGTCGGCGCTGGAAAAGGCAGCAGAAATCATTGCCAAACCAAAGGGGATGATGACCAACGTGCCCAGCCATCCCGATGAGATGACGTGGGGTAGGAGGGTGTCTCCGTTGGTGGGAACAGAGACGCCGTGCTTCGCATAAATAGCACAAAGCAAAATGCCCAAAGCGAGCAAAAGAAAATTGATAGGAAGGAAACACAAACCATAAGTGCACATGTTCTTTTGTGCTGATCTCAGGTCGCGACAAGTCAGGTTCTTTTGCATCATATCTTGGTCTAAACCAGTCATCACTACTACGATGAAAATTCCGCTTAGGAACTGTCGCCAAAAGCCTTGTCTGCTGCTACCGTTCCATTCAAAGATACGACTCATTTCGCTGCCTCGTACGTGCTCCACCACACCTTGGAATGACAGGCCAAGGTGCTGTGCGGAAATAATAAATAGTAGTGCGAGCGACACAATCATGCAGAGTGTCTGCACTACATCTGTTTGTACCAAAGTAGAGATGCCGCCGCGCTTGGTATATCCCCATATCAGCAAAAGGACGCCGCCTGCGGTCAGGGCAAAGGGGAGAAGAAGTGGAGCAAGGAGAAATTCGTGAATCACGAGGCAACTGATGTACAATCGAGCACTCGCGCCCAAGTATTTGCTCAGTAGGAAAAACGAGGTGCCGGTGCGGTGTGTCTTGGCTCCGAAACGTATCTGCAGATATTCGTAGATGCTCGTAAATCTCCACTTGTAATATAAAGGAAGCAAGACGAAGGCGCACACAGCATAACCCACGATGAAACCCATGCACATCTGCAGATAAGTCATCTGAGTGCTCTGCACCCATCCCGGTACAGAAATCAGAGATACCCCCGAGATGCTGGCGCCAATCATACCGATCGCGACCATAGGCCATGAGGCTCTCCTGCCAGCACGAAAGAATGTGTCATTGTCCCCACGCTTCTTTCCCCGAGAAGAAAAC
The DNA here is from genome assembly GCA_017383485.1 of Bacteroidaceae bacterium. Classification (GTDB taxonomy): domain Bacteria; phylum Bacteroidota; class Bacteroidia; order Bacteroidales; family Bacteroidaceae; genus Alloprevotella. The sequence goes on along the minus strand of JAFNXM010000035.1, from coordinate 87,753 downwards.
CAATAGAGAAAAGAGACGTAGGCAATGATAACAACAAGTAGGATGATGGATGGAGACATTGATGGGGGATGACTTAGGCCTTGGATATTGAACAAAAAAACACCGTCGCAAACATAGATACTTGACCTGCGTTTGTGGCGGTGATTTTATGTGTGATGTAAGTTTACTTTTCGATGTTCAGCGAACCGCTACCGATCATTTGTCCGTCTACGAAAATATGCGCCGAGTATTTGCCTGGACCTACATATTCGTCTACGGGGACAAAGAGTGTTACTTGTTGCTCCTGACCAGAATATTCAATCTTCTTAGCCGCTGAATATTGGATGTTTTTGTTTTCGTAAGCAAAACTTCCACTTGGGCAAAGCAAACTGTTGTTTGGCTTCATCAGGCGCAGGTAAACTGTGCGATTGCCAGCCTGTGCTGTGACGTTGCGAGCGATTGAGAATGTCACTTGGAACTTTTCGATTTGTTTACTCTTACGTGCAGATTTTCCTCTGTTGTTAAGGGCGTTGATCTGAATGCCAGTTGCATTGAGTTGAGCTGCAATGGCAACTTGTTCGGACAGTGATGCATTTTGCTCGCTGATAGATGTATTTTCCTGTTTCGTACGTTCTACTTCTTTCAGCGCTGCATCTCTTTCGCCAATCAGTGCTTGGTTGATTTGTTGCAAAGAGTCTACTTGGCGGATGTAGCTACGCAATACCTCGCGTACGGTTTGCAATTCTTTCTTCAAACGCAGGATTTCTGCCGAATTGCTGGCTTTGAGATTTTTCAATTCTTCCGCCAACTTTTCTGCTTTCTTTTGTTCTGCGTCAAGTTGTTCAAGCAACTTTTCGTCGCGGATAGTTTTTTTCATTTCGCCGAATTGTGCCGCAAATTCAGCATATTCATTTTCCATCTCGCGACGGTCCATTTCTGCCAATTGGCGCAATTCCATCAACTCTTGTTCTTCTTCGCTCAATATGGTATCGCCATCTCCTCCTCCGTTGGCCTTGTCGCCATTACAAGCGCCGATCACCAACCCAGAGAAAACTACGAAACCAATGCTCAGTGCACGATATAATTTGCGTTTCATTTTCTGTCGTTAATAAGTCTTGTTTTTGTGTTATTCTACTATAGTCACCCAGCCGTGCTTATCCTCTGCGATACCATATTGGATGTCGCGTAGCAATTGGTAGAGGCGTGTCGACACAGGTCCTGGTTTGCCGTCCTTGCTGATGACATAGCTTTGACCCTTCTCAATATCGTCAATACGACCAATAGGGCTGATCACAGCAGCAGTACCACAAGCGCCAGCTTCCTCAAATGTCGACAATTCTTCAGCAGGCACTGGACGACATTCTACGTTCATGCCGAGGTCTTTGGCCAATTGTTGCAAACACTTGTTGGTGATGCTGGGCAGGATAGATTCAGACTTTGGCGTGATATACGTATTGTCTTTGATGCCGAAGAAGTTTGCGGCACCACATTCGTCGATATATTTCTTTTCCTTGGCGTCAAGGTAAAATTCGCAAGCATATCCTGCGTCGTGTGCCTTTTTGTTGGCGCGAAGCGAAGCAGCATAGTTGCCGCCCACCTTGAATGTACCTGTGCCAAGGGGCGCCGCGCGGTCAAAGTCACGTACTATCGCATAATTATTGACAGAGAAGCCACCCTTGAAGTAAGGTCCAACGGGTGTTACAAAGATTACGAAGAGGTATTCATCAGCAGGTTTCACGCCAACCTGTGCGCCAGTACCGATCAGGAGTGGACGCAGATACAGCGAAGCGCCACTTTCATAGGGCGGGATGAAGCGCTCGTTCAGCATGATCACCTTCTTTGCCATTTCGCAGAACTTCTCGGTAGGCATTTCGGGCATCATGATACCACGGCAAGTGCGTTGCAGACGCTCAGCATTTGCCTCCATGCGGAATACACGTACTTTGCCGTCGGGACAGCGGAACGCCTTCAGGCCTTCGAACGCCTCCTGGCCATAGTGCAAGCATGTCGCAGCCATGTGCATATTGATATGTTCAGACGAACTTACTTCCACTTCGCCCCACTCTCCATTGCGATAGTAGCAGCGTACGTTGTAATCTGTTTTCAAGTATCCAAAGGGTAAGTTACCCCAATCAATTTGTTCAGTCATCTTTTTTATTAGGTTGATAGGTTATAGGTTGTCCGTTATCTCTTATCTATTTCATAGAAACTCGTAGCAAATTTAAGGAAATAATGTGATATGAGGGCAAAAAGAATAGGCATTTTCTACTTCCGCGTGTTAAAAAAGAAATAAACCAAGGCCCGGTTTATCAAATATTCTGTACTTTTGTGCAGGAAATAATGGGGGAGGGAGTCTTGTCTCCCCTCCAACTCTCACCCTTTAACACTTCATCCCTATATTATAATATGAAAAAAACAGATATCGCACGTTTGTGCCAGGAGGATGTGGTCGATTTGATTGGCCGTCAGTGGATGCTCGTCACAGCAGGCACGCCCGACAAACTGGGTACGATGACCGCCTCGTGGGGCGGCGTAGGCTTTTTGTGGAACAGACCCGTAGCCTTCGTCTTCATTCGCCCCGAGCGCCACACCTATGGATTTGTGGAGCAAGAAGCACGTATGACGCTTTCTTTCTTTGACGAAACCTATCGCCCGGTGTTGCAATTTTGTGGTACTAAGTCAGGGCGTGAACATGACAAGGTGGCCGAGACTGGCCTCACGCCGATCGAGCTCGAGGGCGGAGGAGTCGCTTTTCAGGAAGCAAGACTCGTGGTCGAGGGACGCAAACTGTATCGTGCTGAAATGACTGCCGAACAATTCCTGGATCAGACTGTGTTAAAGCAATGGTATGGCGAACATCCCGGTGGTAGTATGCATGTGGTATATGTGCTTGAAATTGAGGGCGTGTACCAACAGAAATAAAAAAGTAAAGGCTACAATAAAAAAAATATTTGGATTCGTTATAAAAATAGTCTAACCTTTTTTGAAAAAAAACGTTCTGGAATTTCAAAAAGGTTAGACCTTTTTTTAACGAGACGTCGCGAAATTTTTCTATGCTTTTGTCTTATTTTTTTTAGAGTTGTGTTATGGGATTTTTAGCTAAGAAAAAACTATTCGGAAACTACTCCGAAATAGTGAAGTACAAAGAGTCGGGAGCGGAGGAACGCCCCATTCCATTTTCTGCAAAGGCTACGGCGTAATAGTCACCATGTTCTAGTGGTTTCGTCACGACCGAGAATGCCATCGAACAACTGTCTGCAATTGCTTGTATGCGCAACGTGTCATTGCCGTAGACAAATCCGCAACCCAGAACGTCGCTGTTGGGCGAGGAAATGATCAGTCCGTGCAGGCGGCAACTGTCGCCCAATATTTCGTATGTGGCATTGGCTACCTCCGGTTTGAAGGGTTGCTCGCCAGAACGATCTTCGGGATGACAAGCCAGGAGGGTGGCGAGGGTGCAAAGTATAAATGTCAGACGTTTCATGATTTTTGTGATTGGGAGGTTTTGTAGGTCCGGACTTAAGAAGATTTGATGTTAAAGATTAAGGGAGTAGGGGTGAGGTGGAGAGGGATGAAACAAATTGAGACGCCATGGTGTGACGTCTCTCCCTGTGTAGCGATTATTTCTTGAGTGTGCTTTCGATGCTTTCTACTTCGTGTCGGAAATCCTTTTCTGTAGATATGCGTCCAGCGACGAGGTTGCAGCTATGGATGACGGTGGAGTGGTCGCGGCCACCAAACTTTCTGCCGATTTGTACATATGATGTTTCGGTGTATTTGTGTGCCAGATACATTGCTACTTGGCGTGCTTTGACGATCACCTGTTTGCGGCTTTTGGCGTAGAGTTCCTTGGCCTTGACACCATAATATTTTGCCACGGTGTTGGTGATGCTGTCGATGGTCAGGTCTTTTTTCTCGAGGTTGATGGCTCGTGCCACGACCCGGGCAGCCAGTTGCAGATTGATGTCGCAGTTGTCCACCAAGGAGTAGAGCATGATGGAGTTGATGATGCCCTCGAGTTCGCGCACGCTGCTTTCGACATTTTGCGAGATGTATTGTATCACCTCCCGGGGGAAGGAGAGGCCGTCGCGCTTGACTTTTGCGGTCAAGATGTCGCGGCGTAGGGCGGTATCGGGCTTTTCCAATTCGGCAATCATCCCCCATTTGAAGCGTGTGAGCATGCGCTCCTCGATGCCTTCAAACAAAGCGGGTGGACGGTCGCAGGTGATGATGATCTGACGACCATTTTGCTGCAAATGATTGAAGATGTGGAAAAAGGTCTGCTGGGTGCGTGGTGTGGTGGCCTCCTGAATATCATCGATGATCAGTACTTCTACGGATTGATAGAAGTTGAGGAAGTCGTTCGATTTGTTTTGCTGTACCGATTCGGTGTATTGTTGCTTGAATACGTGTGCCGAGACAAACAGGACGCGCTTGTCGGGATGCATTTCCTTGAGTTGTACACCGATGGCGTTGACCAAATGCGTCTTGCCCACTCCAGATGGACCGTACAGGAAAAAGGGGTTGAAGGCGCTTTGGCCCGGATTTTGCGCAATGGCTAAGGCTACCGAACGTGCCAACTTGTTGCTCTTGCCCTCGACGAAGTTTGCAAACGTATAGTGAGGGTTTAGGTGTGGGTCTAGAGCAGGACGCGCTTGTGGAGCCCCCGTGATATTTTGCGGCTGGAGGCGCTGGCGCTCCTCCTCGCGCTTTTTGACTTCTGCCATTTGTTCGGCATTTAACCAAACGAGGTTGAATGTCGGACCAAAGTGTGTGGTCAACGCGGTGCGCACTAATTCCAAATGATGCTTACCGATATATTCGCTGACAAACTTGGTGGGCACGCTTATAGTGAGCGCGTTGCCCTTGACGGCGACGAACTCTAATGCTCCAAACCAGGTGTCGTATTCCTGAGCGGGCAGTTGCGATTTAATAAAATCCAGGCATTCTTTCCACTTGCCTACTGCTTGTTGACTCATTTATGAATTTGATTTTCAATCGGTAATAAATCGCCGAGTCATAGCAACAATGCTTGACGCGGCGCTTAGGGTTTACAAAGTTCTATTTTTTTTCTGAAACTGCCAACCTTTATGGCATAAATAATTTTTAACATGATGCAAAAAAAAGGTTTCAAGTGGCAAGAAGTGTTTTTTATGACTTTTTCCTAATTTTTAAAACTATTTGTGATACTTGAATAAAAATAATCTCTATCTTTGCAATCGTAACAACAGAAATAATACAAGTATTTACCTATAAAAATTGATGATTATGAAAAAGATTATGATGTTTGCTTTTGCAGCAATCTTGGCTCTTGGTGTAAGTGCTCAATGCCCTCAAAAGAAATGTGAAGGCAAGTGTCCTCAAAAGACAGAATGCAAGAAAGACTGCAAGGATAAGAAGGATTGCAAAAAAGATTGCAAAAAGCAATGCGACGGCAAAAAGAAAGACTGCAAGAAGCAATGCGATAAGAAGAAAAAAGATTGCTGCAAGAAATAATTCGGCAAAACGATTTCTCGACAAGTATAAAGGTCTGGCGCCACGGCGTTGGACCTTTCATTTATATACGAGTGGTATGTCGGACGAAATAATAGGTATTTCTCTGGATATCTTTGGGTGAATAAAAAGTTTTTTATACATTTGCAAGGAAATAGGTGAAGGATAATTCGCTTTTAGAACAAGATAAAAGAAAAATACAATAGCAATATACAAATATATAAAAGTATGATGAAAAAATACTACTATTTGAACTCTGCTCAACAACAAATGGGTCCAATTTATGCAGAAGATTTTGTACGCTTAGGACTTGATGGAAATACATTCGTCTGGTGCGAAGGTATGCCCAATTGGACTAAGGCAAATCAAGTGCCAGAACTGTTGTCGTATATTTCAAATTCGACATCGTCTACTTTTGGCTCTGCTACTCCTCCAAACTTTAATGGTGGTGCGCCTGCAGGAAATCCTTACGGGAATAATGGCTCGTCGTATAAAGGTATGAATAATACACCTCCTCCTTCACCTTGTCCGGACAATTATTTGGTATGGAGCATTTTGACAACATTATTATGCTGCTGGCCTTTGGGTGTTGTAGCGATTGTAAAAGCGGCAAAGGTGGAGAAACTTTGGAGCCAAGGCTTTTATGCTGAAGCCGAGGGCATGTCAAGAGATGCAAAAAAATGGTGCGTGATTAGTGCAGTTGCATCCGTGGTATTTTGGATTTTGTACTTTTTGCTCGTTGTTGGTTTGGCTGCAATGGGGGCAATGTGAACTGCGGTTTTATTATGACTAAGCGCAATGTAATCATAGCGATTATAATCTTATTAATTGGGGTCGGACTTTATATGTTCGACCCTATTAAGTCTGCGCTGATGCCAAAATGTATGTTCAAGGTGGTGACGGGATGGAGTTGCCCAGGATGCGGATTACAGCGCGGAGTTCACGCCTTATTGCACGGACATTTTATGGAAGCACTATCCTACAACTATTTCTTTATTTTGTCCATACCCTACGCCATTGGTTTATGCTTGGAACGATTCTTTTTGCCCAATAAAATAGCGTTGCAGTGGCGCAGAGTTTTGGAACACCGTTATGTTATCTATTCCTACATATTCATTTATTGTCTGTGGTGGGTGCTAAGAAATGTTTTAGGTATTTGAAAAGTGTTTTAGGTATTTGAAAAGTAAAATGGCCTAACCTTAAATAAAGGAAAATCTTACAAAATAAAGAAAAGGTTTTGCTATTCAAACAGAATGTATTAACTTTGCACCGCTTTTCCGCTCAGCCGCTGGCGCAATTAGTGTTCCGCGCGTATGCTGGGTTGGGACGTACAAACAATTATTAATAAGAATCAAAATGCAAGATTTAATTAAAATTGCTGAAGAAGCTTATGCTACTGGCAAGCAGCACCCAGAATTCCGTGCTGGAGACACTATCACTGTAGCATACAAAATCGTCGAAGGTAACAAAGAACGTGTACAGTTGTACCGTGGTGTAGTTATCAAAATCCAAGGTCATGGCGACAAGAAGCGTTTCACTGTACGCAAGATGTCTGGTACTGTAGGTGTAGAACGTATCTTCCCTCTCGAATCTCCAAACATCGAAAGTATCGAAGTGAACAAGTATGGTAAGGTTCGCCGTGCTAAGTTGTACTACCTCCGTGAACTTACAGGTAAGAAGGCTCGTATCAAAGAGCGTCGCGTTTCTTCTGCTAAGAAGGAGGCATAATATTTACCTCGCAACTTACAAAGAACTTACTGCCTCCCTTTTCGGGAGGCTTTTTTGTTGGAAAAAATCATTTGCATATCGTTATGCCTACTCTACTATTCTCCTCTCCCATCTTTGGTCCGGTCCGCAGTCGCAGACTTGGTATTTCACTAGGTATAAATCTGATGCCAGCTGATGGCAAGATTTGTACATTTGATTGCGTCTATTGTGAATGTGGACTGAATGCGGACTTTCGTCCAAAAACTCGCCGCCCGACGAGAGAAGAGGTAGCCACTACATTGGAGCAACGCTTGATTAGTATGCGTGATGTTGATGGATGTCTACCCGATGTCTTGACTTTTGCAGGCAATGGCGAACCTACTATTCACCCCGACTTTTCTGCAATTATCGATGATACTATTCGTCTGCGCGACATCTATTGTCCACAAGCTAAGGTCTCGGTGTTGAGTAACGCTACCAGGGCGCATGTCCCAGAAATCAAGGCGGCGTTGATGCGCGTAGACAATAATATATTGAAACTGGATACTGTCGACGCAGAATATATCAACATGGTGGACCAACCAGTCGGAGTGTATAATGTCAACCAAGTAGTAGAAGCGATGTGCCAATATGAAGGAAAATGTATCGTACAGACCATGTTTATGAAGGGTGAGTGTGAAGGAAAAAGCGTAGACAATACAGGCGATAGATATATAGGTCCTTGGCTTGAGGCTTTGAAGAAAATTTCGCCTCAGCAAGTAATGATTTATACTATTGACCGCGAGACACCTTTGAGTAGTCTCTGTAAAGCAACACCCGACGAACTCGATGCCATAGCCAAACGTGTTGAAGCTTTAGGTTTGAAAGTGAGTGTGTCGTATTAGCAACTCTAATCTTTTCAATATTTCAAGACATCTTCACAGGTCGTCTCAATACCATTACTATATTCCCACATATTTTAAAACGAGTCCATGCTAACACGCGTCCTACACACGATACAACGATATCACTTGCCCGCTCCACCAACCCGAGTCTTAGTGGCGCTAAGTGGTGGATGTGATAGCGTAGCGCTTGCTCATATTCTAGTGAAATTAGGATACTGTGTCGAGGCTGCTCATTGCAATTTTCATCTCCGTGGAGAGGAAAGCCACCGCGACGAACTATTTGTGCAAGAACTTTGCCAGCAGTGGGGAATTGCCTTGCACGTGAAACATTTTCAGACCGAGGAATACGCCACCCAAAGAGGGATTAGCATCGAAATGGCAGCACGTGAATTGCGCTACGCTTGGTTTGAGGAGTTGAGGGCCGAGGGAAAATTTGCCGGCATCGCCGTAGCACATCATCAAGATGACAATGCCGAAACCTTGTTGCTGAATTTATCTCGTGGCGCAGGGTTGCGCGGTCTCACTGGAATGAAGTTTTGTAATGGTTATGTATTCCGTCCTCTGCTGGATATCAGCCGCAGGGATATAGAGCAATATTTACTCAGCCAAGGCATAGAATTTGTAACAGATAGTACCAACGCCGATACAAGGTACAAACGCAACTTGATTCGTTGCCAAATTTTACCAAGACTGGGTGAAATCAACACTTCGATCTCACAGACTTTGCATCAAACCACGTCGCGACTTAGCGAAGCCTTGCACCTTTACGAATTGGGACTGGCACAGGTCAAAGGGGAAATTTGCTCCTATACAGCAGACAGCGTATCAATAGATATAACCAAACTTTTAGCATCTCCTGCAGCCTCGACGATTTTACACGAAGTACTATCGGAATTTCATTTCAAATCCGCCGAAATTGAGGTTGTTTATAAAAAAATATCATCTTTCTCTGACTCGTCTGCTTGCCAGTCTGGCGCCACTTTTTACAGCTCATCACATGTCGCAGCCCTACATCGCGGACATCTTGTCGTTGCGCCAATTCCCGGATCTCTATCACTCACACTATTGCCAGAAACAGGTGATATAGAACTCCCCACAGGTAGACTCTGCGTTGCACGCTTCGACAGAGATAGTCTGACAGAAATTCCCCGCAGTCCTTTGGTCTGCTGTTTAGATGTAGATTCGATAAAAGGCCACCTTGCTATACGCTCAACAACCGAAGGCGACCGCTTTAATCCCTTCGGCATGAAGGGTACAAAGTTAGTCAGCGATTATCTCACCGACTGCCATCGTTCGATTATTGAAAAGCGCCGAACAATGGTCGTGGTTGATGAAGAAAAAATCCTTTGGCTTGTAGGAGAAAGACCTGATGGACGTGCCACGATTACTGACAAAACGAAGCAAGTAGTGATGCTTAGTTTTTCTCCTAAAGAATAAAATTAAATGGATACTATTTTGTAATACAAAAACAATAAATCCACGCTGAAATGGAACTGATGTCCGTCAGCGTGGATTTATTGTTTTTAGACTTTTGCTTCTCTTTTTTGAAAATAAATGAGACCTTGTTTTGACGAGAAGTCGCAAAGTTTCTTATCCGAAAGTTGGAGGTGGGATTAACCTTTCTTTTCCTTGTTGTAACAGTCGCGACACAGTGGCTCATATTCGCCATGCTCGCCCAACATCACGCGGCGGTCGCCGTCGACGATGCGGTGTGACACGTAAGCCAAATTACCACACTTCACACAGATAGCATGTACCTTGGATACGTCTTCGGCTACTGCCATCAGTCCGGGCATGGGGCCGAAGGGGACTCCCTTGTAGTCCATGTCAAGACCTGCCACGATGACGCGCTTGCCGCGGTTGGCCAATTCGTTGCACACTGCCACGAGGCCGTCGTCGAAGAATTGTGCTTCGTCAATACCCACGACCTCTGCCGCTTCGGCCAGGAGCAAGATACCTGCTGACGAATCAACGGGAGTAGAGGCAATAGCATTTTTGTCATGCGATACGACTTCTTCGTCAGAGTAGCGAGTGTCGATCGTAGGCTTATAGATTTCTACACGTTGGTGGGCAAACTTGGCACGTTTCAGGCGACGAATCAATTCCTCGGTCTTACCCGAGAACATTGAACCGCAGATCACTTCGATATGACCACGGCGTGGACTTTTTTCTTGAAATATATGCATAGTATTGAGATTACAGATTTTCGCGTTCGATATAAGCGATGACATCACCCTTTGATACGTGTGCGCCTTGCTTAGCGTTGATTTCTACAAGGAGACCGCCAAGTGCAGCAGGGAGTTCGCGGATTTGACCATAGTTGTTTTCCAGGTAGCAGAAACGTTCGCCCACTTCGTACTTCTTGCCGATGAATGGTTCGATGCTCTTCACACATTCTGCGTCACCACCGATTTCCCACAGGATAGTACCTGCTTCGGGGGCTACGATGGCATCAGCCTTGGCGTGCTTCAATGCAGCCGCTTCCTCGGGTGTCATGCCACTTGCATTAGCCTTGTCCTTCGCTGCTTGCAGATCGGCCAGAAAACGCTTCTTGGCTGCGCCACTCTTGTAGTCGCGGTATTGCGTTTCGTGCATCGCAAATTCAAACAGTTCTTCTTCGTCTTCACCCAAGTCCCAGCCATTTTCTTCCATTTCCTGGCGGAAACGGTCCAATTCGTCGGGATAGTAACTTTGTGGGTCGGCTTCGGTGAATTCGAAACCCTTTTCTTTCGCCAAAGCAATGATTTCGGGATCTACTTCACCTGGCAACTTACCACTCTTACCCAGAATCATACCCCAGATAGAGTTGTCCATCATCGAATAGCGAGGCTTGCCCATAGACTCGGTGAGGAGGTTCATCAAGGCGATATTCTTGACGTATTGAGAGAAGGGTGTCACGAGAGGAGGATAACCCACGCGAGGCCAAACGTAAGCCACTTCGTCAAAGAGTTTAACGAGCAGTGCATCTTCTGAGAGAGGTTCTTCGCCCTTGGCTACGCGATTGTTGTTGATAGCACTCATCACACCTGTGAGGTCTGCCATCATCGACCCCATCATACCACCTGGGAGACCACAACCGAGGAGGAGTGAAGACATCAACTTGTTGCCCGAGTTCATAAAGTAACCCAAGAAGTCGTCGATGAACTCCTGTGTCAACTTGCGCGCTTCCATATACGCCTCCATATTGATTTCGGGCACGTCGAAACCTGCATTCTTCAACATAGATTGTACGGAAATGATATCTGGGTGAACCTTACCCCAAGACAGGGGTTCGATAGCGGTGTCAATCACGTCGGCTCCGGCACGGCACACCTCGAGGATAGTCGCCATCGAGAGACCTGGGCCGCTGTGTCCGTGATATTGGATGATCACTTCGGGGTGCTTGCTCTTGATCATACGGGTCAATTCGCCCAGCATAGCGGGCTGACCGATACCCGCCATATCCTTCAAGCAAATTTCGGGCGCACCTGCTGCAATCAGTTGGTCTGCGATTTCAGCATAGTACTCAGCTGTGTGAATAGGCGAGTTGGTGATGCACAATGTCGCTTGTGGCGTCATGCCAGCTTCGAGCGCATATTTGATAGAAGGGATGATATTGCGCACATCATTCAATCCGCAGAAGATACGTGTGATGTCTGTACCCTGAGCATGCTTCACCTTGTACATCAGGCGGCGCACATCAGCTGGCACGGGGAACATGCGCAGCGCGTTCAAACCGCGGTCGAGCATGTGGGTCTTGATACCGACTTCGTTGAAGGGTTTGGTGAAAGCACGAACGGCTTGGTTGGGATTTTCGCCGTAGAGCAGGTTCACCTGTTCAAAGGCGCCGCCGTTGGTTTCCACGCGGCTGAAACATCCCATCTTGATAATTACGGGCGCGATGCGTTCCAATTGATCCTTGCGGGGTTGAAATTTACCCGAACTTTGGAACATATCGCGGTATACCAAACTAAATTGTATTTTACGCTTTTCCATAATGATTTCAGTGTGTTTTGTAAAAAAACCGAGGGCAAAGATAATGATTTTTCTGAAATGATAAAAATCGAAGTCGTGAAATATGGGAAATCGTTTGTGCTGAAAATGGACAAGGAAAATGAATGATCCGTCATTCTGTCTCAGATAACGGAGAGTAGAAAAAATGTTTCACGCGCTCAGATTTTATGATTTTTTATAAAAGTTTAAGGTTTTATTACAACATGATCTGGCTTTCTGAAAAAGAAATCAGACCTTTTTCAAAAAAAGCCTTGGATAATTTCAACAAACCCTTGACTTTTTTCAACGAGCCGTCGCGAATTTTTCACAAAGTCTTGACTTTTTTCGCTCATTTTTGTGGTAAAATAAAGGGGAATTGACCATATTTGACCAATTCTCCACCTTTGTAATACAAAGATACAACTTTTTCCCGATAGAGCCAAATTGAGATTAACAGACATTAACGAATGTTCCACGGCCAAGGATTTCCTCGGCTGATGAATTTACCTGCGACATATCGAGTGTTGGAAAATAAATCGTAAATTTGCCAAAAATATAAGAATACAACTATGAAAATAGGCGATAAAGTCAGATTTTTGAACGATGTGGGAGGTGGCGTAGTGGCTGGCTTCCAGGGTAAAGATACAGTCTTGGTGCAGGACGAGGATGGTTTTGATATCCCCGTCTTGATCAAGGAATGTGTGGTCATCGAAACGGATAATTATAATATAGCCAGACCTCAGGCAGATCAAAAACCTGTGAGTGCGGCAGAGAAAAGGGCTGTGCAAAAGATGGCGGCGATGAGTGACAAGGAACTGGAACCCTGTGAACAGGAAATCACCTTCCGTCCACGTGCCCTGGAGCGTCGTGGCGCAGATGTGCTGAATCTGTACATCGCCTTCCTGCCAACGAATGTCAAGGCTCCGACTACGACAGACTTTGAAGTATATCTGGTGAACGATAGCAATTACTACATGCATTTCGTGTGGATGAACGTAGAAAATGCTTCGTCCACTCTGCGTCATGAGGGGGTGGTGGAACCCAATACTAAGATATTTCTGGAGGACTTGAAGCGTGGGTCGCTCCCCGAATTGGAGAAAATCGCATTTCAAGCCTTTGCCTACAAAGTGGACAAGCCCTTCCACGCCAAGGAACCCGTCAATGTAACGCTGCGTCCTGACTTGACAAAGTTCTACAAACTGCATACCTTCATGGCCAACGAGTTCTTTGACTTGCCCACCTATCTTTTACCCCTGATCAAGGACGACAATGCCGTGCGTAGTGTCTTTGTGTCGGCAGAGCAGATCAAGGAAGCGATGATGCCAAATACTGCAAAGAAATCCCCCGGCTCACCTCTGTCCAAAGTACAGGGTGAAAAGAAAATGAAGGCGAATGACGTCGTCGAAGTAGATTTGCATGTCAACGAAATTCTGGAGAGCACAGCCGGAATGAGCGCCAAGGATATTTTGGACTATCAGTTGAAAGTTTTCTCTGATACTATGGAGAAATATAAGAATGACAAAGGTCGACGCATCGTATTCATTCATGGCAAGGGCGAGGGAGTGCTGCGCAATGCCTTGTTGCAGGAATTAAAGAGCAAGTATCGTCGTTGCACCTACCAAGACGCTTCGTTCAGAGAATATGGCTTTGGGGCGACAATGGTAAAGATAGGATAGGGGACTGAGGTTCTGAGGCCTCTTGTCTCTTGTCGCTTGACTGATGTCCCTGCTTCCTTGTTTTTCAAAAAAAAGATTAAGAAAAATTTGTAGGGAAAGAAAAAACCAGTACCTTTGCAAGCGCAATCGAGCAGGTCGCTCGATGAATCATGATTGGGGTATGGTGTAATGGTAACACTACAGATTCTGGTCCTGTCTTTCCTGGTTCGAGTCCGGGTACCCCAACACAAAAATCGCAATGACATGCTGAGTTGATCGCAGGTTGTTGCGCTTTTTTGTTATTGATGACAAATCGAAAGACACTTTCCCTGTTTACACCACATTCTGTCAAAAAAATATGCGTTTCCTATTATATATAATATTGTCTCTGTGTAGTTGCTTTTTGGCTTCGGCACAGATCGCCTCTCCGCCCCAATATATCCACGGTGATAGCATTGTGATGTGGAGTCCAGATGGTAGTGATTTCCGTAGTTTAGGATTGCACGTCGACCCTACGTTGACGAGCCGCACCCTCTGTGCTGCAAACCTTTCAACAAAGGAGAGCAAGAAGGCAGATCAATATTGGGCGAATGTGGTGTGCAAACAGATGGACATTGTGGGAGGTTTCCCTTCTGGCAAAAAGAAATGCTGTTCCCCCAGTGCGGCTAAGTCGGCACAAATCGCTGCCACGAAATTCCTTACCGCCCCCCATGCGAAATACTTCGACGTCGTGGAGCGTATTTTGATGAATCATGCGATGCGAAGTGTACTGCAGTCAGGGGACGGCGAGGAGAAACAGGCCTTGGCTCAAACCCTGTGCGATGCAGCAGGTTGGGTGTATGCTACGAGGGCAAGGGAGGTCTTTATGAACCTTTATGTCAATAGTACAGTGCGTATTGTCACAGACTCGCTGCGTATGATCGTGGATCAAATGACTTCGCTCCCTCACGACAACAGAGTGAAGATTCGCATCTCGGGTTTGCCTCGTGGGAAATACCCTTTTACGCTGAAAATGCGTATCCCGGATTGGGCTGTGGGTAGAAATGACTTTTCTCAGCAATTCGCCTTTATGGAACAAGGAAAGCAAACCTTTCCCGTCTATATCAACGGTCGCGAAGAAAATATGAAACTCGAGGATGGTTATATGGTAATCTCTCGCAAATGGAATAGTGGCGACGAAGTCTTCTTCGACCTGCCGATGCCCGTACGTCATTTGCGCAAAATGGTAGATGGTACAGCCTGGCGCGGTGTCGTAGCCTTGCAACGCGGCCCCTGGGTTTATTGTGCACAGGGTGTGCCGACGGGTGCTTATTATGTGACTTCCGACCCCGCTGCAGTAGATGGAAATTCTACGCCATGGGGTAATGTTCGCCTTGCTGGTACTTGTTACGACGCCAGCACAGCACCTGCAGATGCCCAGGCTAAACCAGTACCGTTTTATGCCGTACCATATGTCGAGGGAGTAGGGCAGATGTGGTTGACAGAATGATAGCCGACAAACAAATCAAAACCAGGTTGGAGTACGATAATATTAAAGATATTAACTGCTTTTTGTTAAAAAAACTCATCCAATTTACTTTTTTGATATACTTAAACCGAATAATAAGATTTGCTTAACAAAAAAAGCGCTAACTTTGTAGTCAAATTTTATTTTCAGACTTTAATAATAGTTTTTAATACTCCAATGCAGCGTATATACAGACATACGATACTTCTCTTGACTTTGTTGTTCTGTGCCACCAGTGCAATTGTCGCACAGGATGCAAGGAAACAATTCACCCTGGTGATTGATGCGGGACATGGTGGACATGACCCCGGAGCAGTAGGAAAATTTGCACAGGAAAAGCATATCAACCTTAACGTCGCTTTGGGCTTTGGTAATTTAGTTAAGGCAAATTGCCCCGATGTCAAGGTGATTTATACACGTAGCAAGGACGTATTTATCCCCCTGCAAGAACGTGCAAACATTGCCAATCGTAATAAGGCCGACTTGTTTGTCTCTATCCACACCAATGCTGCGGCTAAGGGTAGTTCGGCGAATGGTACAGAGACTTATACACTCGGTATGGCGCGCGCTAATGAAAACCTGGAGGTGGCAAAGCGTGAAAATGCCGTAATTACGCTTGAAAAGGACTACAAACAGACTTACGAAGACTTTGATCCTAACTCGCCAGAAAGTTATATCATCTTCGAATTGATGCAGGACAAGAATATGGAACAAAGCGTAGAGTTGGCACGATTGGTACAAAGTCAATTTAAAAATCATGCTGGACGTCGCACACGTGGTACTGGCGTCTATCAAGCAGGCTTCTTGGTGCTTCGTAAGACCTCTGCTCCCTCTATTTTGACCGAATTAGGATTTATTTCGCATCCTGGCGAAGAGGCTTTTCTCGCTTCTGATGAAGGTGTCAATGCAATGTCGCAAAGTCTTTACAACGCTTTCATCAAATATCGTAAGACACAGAACGTCGCTTATCAGGCACCAGCACCAGTGGTCAAAGAGGTGAAACCCGAACCTCAAAGCCCCAATCTCCGCGCTCAGATCTCCGTGCCCCAATCCCAAACGCCATCTGTACGCCCAGTAGATACTGCGCCAAAGCATGAGCAAAACAATGCAAGCAATGCTACATCAGTTGAACAGGGAACGGTAGAAAATGCCACAGCAACAACGTGTGATAATGCCACCGCAGCATCTGCTGCCCCAGCAGTAGACCCCGCGCGTCCTGTCTTCAAACTGCAAATCACCGTGATGAGCAAGAAGATTTCGACAGATGATCCAATGTTCCGAGGCCTGGAAGGTGTAGAATGTTATGAAGACGGAGGAGTATTCAAATATACTTGCTATCCATCAAACAACTTTGACACCGTACGACAACAGCAAGCAAAGGTAAAAGAAAAGTTTCCACAAGTCTTTGTCGTCGCTTTCATGGATGGCAAGCGTGCCGACCTCTATCAAGCGAAACAACAAGCATTGAAAAAGAAATAAGTAAGAAAAAGTTTAATTAGTAGGTCAATTTTAGTGAATAAGGCCTACTCGAATCTCATTCCAAACAGAAGAAAAATATGAAATGGTTAACTAAAGAAGTGAAGATAGCATTTGCCACCATCGTGGCTGCGGTATGCGTATTTGTTGGCATCAACTTTCTCAAGGGTATCAATCTCTTTCAATCCAACAACACCTACTACGTCAAATTCCAAGATGTCAACGGATTGGTCGTATCAAATCCTGTCCTGGCCAATGGCTATCCTGTCGGTGTCGTTCGTGATATCAGATACGACTACGAAACGGCCGATCACGTCCTTGTCGAAATCGAAGTCAACGACCAAATGCAAATCCCCCAAGGCACCTTCGCTCAACTTGACAGCGAATTGATGGGTGGTGTCAAGATGGTATTAGTCATGGGTCCCAACCCAACGAAACATATCGCCAAGGGTGATACACTCGTCGGCAAACCTGCTGGTGGAGCCATGGCACAATTGCAAAATGCACTGCCCGACGTTCTCGCTATGTTACCCAAGCTTGACTCAATCGTTACCAATTTGCAAATGATTACCAGTGATCCCGCCTTGATGCAAACTTTGCGCAATGCAGAACGCCTCACTGCCGAACTCGGTGAAACGGCTCAGGGATTAAATCAATTCGTCAATAATGATTTGACCGCTTTGTCAAAGAAATTGGACAATACCCTTGGCCATGCAGAAGGCTTCACCAAGGAATTGGCCGCCCTCAATTTGCAAAAGACCATGCAAAGCGTAGACCAGACTTTAAGCAATGTCACCTCTCTTTCGTCCAATCTCAACAACACCGTCATGGATTTGGATCAAAAGATGAAGAGCAAGGACAACACACTGGGTCTCTTCCTCAGCGACCGCTCACTCTATGACAATATCAACAGCACAGTGGCCAATGCGGACTCTCTGGTCATCGACCTCAAGGCGCACCCCAAGCGCTATGTGCACTTCTCGGTATTTGGCAAGAAGGATAAATAAATTTCGACTCGGGGGGAGAACCTCCTGATAAAAAGCGTAAGCAGAGCAATCAGTCATGTGCTAATTGCTCTGCTTATTTTTGTGCCCTTTGGGATTCGGGCTTTTTATGTCGCAGGTTGTTTTTTGTTTATTAGGGGGGGTATTAGGCAAAGATCCTCAACTCCCTACAACATCAACCCTCGAAATTTATAAACTGCTCCCCTTTTAATAATTGTTCCACCATCCCTCGCGATTGTGGAAGATGATGTCTTTGTCGTTTCGACGCTTGTTTTTGCTGATGAAGGGGATTTGATAACCCACGCCAAATTCGATCATCTCGGCGATGTGATAGTGCGTCTTTGCCAAGGCTTGTACGTAGAGATTGTCCCATACACGACATTTCACACCAAAGCGAATGTAGTTCCAGGCTTCGTCTGACCCAGCGCCCTCTCCTTTATAAAACAATGGACGCTTGCCATAGCCGTAGATAGGGTGGTCGCTATTGTAGCAGTGGCGTGCAGGGTTGTACAGGTAGATACCCCAATCCACCATAGCCGTCACACGTCCAAACTGCAATTCGTTGTTCAGGCTCACACCGGCACGAATTTTATCGCGCTGCTTATAAGTGATATCTGTGCGGAACAGGCCGCGGTTCGATTCAGCTCCGATAGCGTCGTTGAAGAAGACATCTGCACCCAAGCCGATACCATACCAATTGGTCACGTTGTAGATGGCACCAGCATGAAAGGTCGAGACGAAGAAATTCTTCTCGTCTGCCATATCTGCATTCTGCGATCCCACAGCGCCAGTGATGTTCAGACTCCATCTGTAGGGCAGGCTGGGGAAACGGATGGGTTCCTTCTCCTTTTCCGGATTGACCGTAGCGATGGCGCCGATGCCGCCATACAGGATATTAGCCCCCTTGTTGGGTTCCTTAATTCGACCATTGCTCATGTGTGCAAAGCCTAATTCCGCATTCAGGGCGATGTTGCGACTGATCGGGAAATTGAAGTTCAACCCACCTGTCAGATAGGCATTCAGGTTCGAACCAAAGGTGTAGTTGGCAGTAGGGTCGTCGGTGTCAGTGTCCAATGTGTTGGTCCAATGACTTTCTGTGCAATAACCCAAACCAGCAGCCAACTTGATGCCCAGTTCTACATGCTCCCTGCGCAAGCAGTTCAGCACGATATAGGGGTATATCGAGACGGTGTGTCCCATCACCTTGTCGCCCATATCCATATAAGTGATACCCACACCTGCCGTCGAATTGTTCAGGTATTGTTGCCACGGACGCTGTTGTGACGAGGGTAATTCAAATCCCAGATTGACACCCGATGGCAGCGTGGGATTGATGATCTTCATATTATGGTGCTTGTCCAGATAGTCGCCCACGAATGGTTGCACCTTTACGGAAAATCTGTCGTTTCCCGCTTTGTAGTATTGCGCCAGGGCCGCGTTTGCACAGAGCACTGCACCCAGTGCCAGGATGATAAGACGTTTCATGCCGTGTGTGTGATAATGTGTAGATTAGGGGATATAATATTGTATAAAATAGAGTTGCAAAGATATAAAATTATCAAATACATCCAGCCTCAGATTTCTCTCGCAGTGCGCATTATGGTCTGATTGTCCCCCAAATTGCTATCTACACATTGTATTTGTCCATGCAAAAGCATATCCACGCACTGCCCCGCAGACCAAACCGAGATTTTTGTTTTGAAAAAGGGGTAAGAAAAAAAGGTTAGGCCTTGTTGAAAAAAAGTCTAACCTTTTTGAAATTTCGCGACGCCTCGTTGAAAAAAGGTTTAGGTTTTTTTCTAAGACCTTTTTTAAGATGTCAAATTCGGGTGGGGTGGGTCAGTTTTTTCTACACTTGACGCATGCCCAGCCCTCCATATCGCGCACGTCGACCAGGGTGAGTCCACACGCCTCGGCTTTGGCCACGATTTTCTCGACATCCTGGGTGTAGAAACCGCTCATGTAGATATCTGCGCCCTGCTTCATGCGTGCGGCATAGAGGGGCAGGTCGGACAGGAGGATGTTGCGGTTGATATTGGCAATGACCAAATCAAAGGGACCTTTGTCAGCCAATGCCGAAGCGTCGCCCAGGTGGACGTCGATGCCATCAATGTGATTGAGGGCGATATTTTCGAGCGAATTTTTCACACACCATTCGTCGTTGTCGATAGCCACACAGTGCTTTGCCCCTCGCATACGTGCCAGGATAGCCAGGATGCTTGTGCCACAGCCCATATCCAGCACTTCGAGGTCCTGCATATCATCGTCAAGGATACGACCGAGCATTTGTGCCGTAGTGGCATGATGACCTGTGCCAAAGGACATGTGGGGGTCGATAGTGATGCGATATTCTGCATCGGGTACATCGCGGTGGAAGGTGCCTGCTACGACACAGCGGTCGCCCAGGATGAGTGGCTGAAAGTAGTTCTTTTCCCACTCTTCGTTCCAGTCTTTATCCTCGGCCTCGCACATCGTGTACGATACCTCGACATCGGGCAGGGGGAATGCGGCGATGACTTCATCAAGTGCTGCGCTATCGAAAGCATCGGTCTGAATGTAGGCTTTGAACAGGTCTTCGCCTGACAGCACCTGGAACTCGGGGCTTTCAGGATTTTCACTGCCTGGGCATTTCTCCCACTCCAGGGCGTCGGGACGAACGAAACTGTCAAAACCAATGCCTGCTAGGAGATCGGAAAGTATATCTTCTGCCACATCAGAAGCAGGTGTGGTGGTGAAAGTAAATTCAAGGTATTTCATATATTGTACTTATTTTAATGAGTTGAGATTTATACTTAAGTTTTCTTGGTTTCATTCCAAATTCAATGCCTGATGCGCCATTCGTTGGGGTACATATTGTTGGCGCGGTTGCCCAGGTTGTTGACAAAGCCCAGTCTGGTGCCCTCGAAGGCTACCACAACGTATCCACGAGGCACTTCGGGAGGCAGGACTATGCTCTCGCGGCGCAAATAGCTGAGGGCTTGCTCGAGGGTGAGTTCGACTATGGGGAAGGCATCGCAGGACAATTCGGTGGAGAGAGCGAGTGTGTGCTCGGGGATATATTTCTTTCCTCGCTCTGCTGCCAAAGGGATGCCCACTTGCAGGGTGGCTACGCACGAGGCTATGCGATAGACGTCTTCGAACAGGGATTGGCGAACGGCCACGACGTGCTCGGGGTCAGGATTGAATATTTTGAACTCCTGAGCATGGGTTAGCCATCTTGAAACCTCCTTGGCCCCCTTTGCTACCTTGTCCTTGGCCTGTTTACCCTGCTTCACTTTCTTGGGCAAGGCTGATGGCGAGGTCTTGCGAAGCAGGGCAAGGAAAAAGCCCTCGCCTCGTGTCTTGTGAGGGAAGAAATGATATACGGGCAGGTCGCGGCCTGTGGTGTCGCCCACGATATGCCACTCCTGGGGCACATCAATCTTCACTAACTCGGCACCCAGTTCCTGGCAGATACGATGGACGTTGTCCTCGTCCTCGCTGCGATTGTAGGTGCAAGTGCTATAGACGAAATAGCCGCCTTCGCGCAGCGTATCCCAGATTTGCTCGATGATTTCCCAACTGCGTGCTGCACACATTTCAACGCACTCGGGGCTCCATTGCTCTACTGCGCCCTCGTCCTTGCGGAACATGCCTTCGCCCGAGCAGGGCACATCGGTCGCCACGACGTCAAAGAAACCCTTGAGCGAAGCAAATTCGTGCGGGAAAGCACTGGTGACGACAACATCGGGATGTCCCCACTTTGACAAGTTCTCGGCCAGGATTTGTGCACGCTGGCGCATGGGTTCGTTGGCGACGAGTAGCGCGCCATCGTCCATCAGTGAGCGCCACAACGTACTCTTTCCACCAGGGGCCGCACATAGGTCCAACACCCTTTGGGGAGAAAATGCCATGGCACGAAAGGCTTGCTCGATAAACATAGAGGAGGCTTCCTGAACGTAGAAGGCGCCGCCATGCAAATGAGGGTTTTGCGTGAAGGCTGGGCGTTGGGGCAAATAATGCCCTCTGTCGCACCAGGGAACAGGAGTCGTATCAGCAAATACAGGACCAGGCTTGCAGGGATTCAGACGAACGCTGACAGGAGCAACGCCTTCCAGCGCATCAATCAGATGTGCTGTCTCCGCTTCGCCGATGAGCGCTTGCATTTGCTGTTGAAATTGTGAGGATATCTTTGCCATAATAATTATTATCTTTGAAATAGGATTTCAAGATACTTCCGCTCGCTGTGAAAAATATTGAAACAAGTTTCATATTTCTCGCTCGCTTACTCGTATCTTGGCAAAAATACACATTTATTGCGACATCTTGTTTGTTAACGAAGTAAAAAACTATCAGCGCATTAATAATTACCAAAGAAAAATGCTAACTTTGCAAAATGTGAAATATATGAGGCGGCAGACGTAAGGTCTTTCGTCTCAGTATACATGTATGATTACGCAATAAATAAAAACATTATAATGAAACAATATCTCGACCTATTGGACCGTATCTTGAATGAAGGCGCTGTGAAGGGCGACCGCACTGGTACGGGTACGATGAGCGTATTCGGTCATCAGATGCGATTCAACCTGCAAGAAGGTTTCCCTTTGCTCACCACGAAACAATTGCATTTGAAGTCGATCATCCACGAACTGTTGTGGTTCCTCAAGGGTGATACCAATGTGAAATACCTTCAAGACAATGGTGTGCGTATTTGGAATGAATGGGCAGACGAAGACGGTTCGTTGGGACATATCTATGGTTATCAATGGCGCTCATGGCCCGACTACGACGGAGGTTTTATTGACCAAATCTCGCAAGCAGTGCACGACATCAAGCACAACCCTGACTCACGCCGTATCATCGTGTCGGCATGGAATGTGGCGGATTTGAAGAAAATGAACCTGCCCCCCTGCCATTTGCTCTTTCAATTCTATGTAGCAGATGGTAAGTTGTCTTTGCAACTCTATCAGCGCTCGGCAGATACCTTCCTGGGCGTGCCATTTAATATTGCCAGCTATGCACTGTTGCTCATGATGATGGCACAAGTCTGCGGTTTGGAACCAGGAGAATTCGTGCACACCACAGGCGACACCCACTTGTATCAAAATCACCTGGAACAGGCACGTTTGCAACTCAGTCGCGAACCACGCCCCTTGCCCCGCATGGTGATTAACCCCGATGTGAAAGATATTTTTGATTTCAAATTTGAAGACTTCAAGTTGGAAGACTACAACCCTCACCCACATATCAAAGCAAAAGTGAGCGTTTGATTTTAGGACTTTATATAATATAAACTATGTTGACATTAATTTGTGCTTTGGCACAGAATCGTGCCATTGGCTTTGAAAATAAATTACTCTACCACCTCAGAGCAGATCTGCAACGCTTCAAAGCGCTGACTACAGGCAACACGATCATCATGGGGCGTAAGACTTTTGAATCTTTGCCCAAGGGCGCGTTGCCCAATCGTCGTAATTTGGTGCTGACACGTAATCAGGATTGGTCTGCACCAGGTGTCGAAGTCTTTTCGTCTCTCGAAGATGCACTCAATGCTTGTGAAGTGGGTGAAAAAGTCTTTGTGATTGGTGGCGAGAGTGTGTATGCCGAGGCGCTCCCCTTGGCAGATATGCTATGCTTGACACATATTATGGACATACCTAATCAAGCAGATGCTTTCTTCCCTGAATTTAATACCGAAGAATGGGAAAAGGTGAGTGAAGAACAACACGAAGCCGACGAACAAAATGACAAGCCCTACGCTTTCGTAGACTATCGCCGCCTGGCATAAGGGTACAAAAAAAGTAAGTACACTCACAGCATACTTACCTAAACAAAGTTGCGGAGAGAACAGGATTCGAACCTGCGAGACGCTTTTGACGCCTACACGCTTTCCAGGCGTGCCTCTTCAACCACTCGAGCACCTCTCCATTGATGTAGATTCGTGGAAAAAGTTCGTTGAGAACGGATGCAAAGGTACAACTATTTTTTGAAAAGCTGACAGTTGTGCTATAAAAAGTTTACGATGGCGAAGTACTCTTCAACAGCTCCCTTAATTACAATTCATCCCATGTTCAAATGATGCACCTTCGATACATATATATAATAGTATTGTTCATCGCTCCTATGATATCGTCGTTTGCACAAACGATTATAGATTTGGAGCGGGGGGGATTGGTGCGTTCGAAGAATGTGGAGGATTATCGCAAGCAGGACCCCTATTTGGTCAAGAAACAGCGTGAGGATTCCATCGCCTACAACGATTGCCTGAATCGAGCATTGAATGCGATGTACAGAGATTCGTTGGCAGAAGCAAAGACAATGTTGCATGATGCCCTAAGGTTGCGCCCAGAAGCACCCTCAAACTATATCGTACGTCACTATTTGGCGCGAATTGATATGGCAACAGGAGATTTCAGACATGCTGCCGAAATATTGAGTGAACTGCTGAAGCAAAATCCCGAAGACAAAGAAGTGCGCCATGAACGTGCGGTGTGTTATCTCGAAGCTGGTAATGCACGAATGGCATTGGAAGATTGTCAAACATTGGTCGACAAATCGTTTGGCCAAGAGGAAAAAGTTCGTGCGCTTTTTCTGCGTGTGGCGGTATATGATGCGTTGCGACTATATCAGCAAGAACGAGAGGACTTGACTGAAATATTGCGTATGGACCCAATGAATCAAAGTGCGTCACTACTCCTTGCGATGAATTATGCCAAATCTGGACAAAATGCTGTTGCTCTGCAAAAGGTGAACGAGTACATTGTGAAATTCCCACAAAGTGCTGAGGGCTACGCTGCTCGTGCCGAGATGGAGGCAAAGCAGGAACAATGGCAATTGGCAAGAGCAGACTATGACAAAGCCGTAGAATTAAACCCCGAAGAACCTACCTATTATATAGCGCGTGCCAAAGTTTTGGATAAAATGAAACTTGCCTCAGCTGCTCGTCGAGACAGAGAGGTGGCAAATGAGAAGATGAAAAAATAAACCATAGACTAATGATGAACATGAAACACTTTCAGCATATATTACTCCTGATAATAGCGTCTCTTATTGCTTTGCCTTCGATGGGGCAAGGTGATGTGATGCAGATGTCCCCCTTGATACAATCCGAACCACTCAAAGCGACCGACCGCGAAGTTCGTGCTGTGTGGTTGACGACGTATTTGGGGTTGGACTGGCCACGTACTCGTGCCAAGGATGCAGCGGGTGTGAAGCGTCAAAAGGAGGATTTGTGCAAGATACTGGATGAACTCAAGGCAGCAGGTACTAATATAGTGCTATTTCAGGCACGTACACGTTCTGCTACTACCTATGCATCGGCATACGAACCCTGGGACGAAATCTTTACAGGACGAGCAGGCGAATATCCTGGATACGACCCCATGGCATTTGCTGTTCAGGAATGTCATCGTCGTGGTATGGAAATTCATGCTTGGGTAGTGTCCTTTCCCATTTGTCACGTACCTACGGCAAAGCGTTTAGCAGGACGTGCATTGCCAGCCATTCATCCCGAATTGTGCCAAAAGTGTGGCGATGTATGGATGATGGACCCAGGTGTGCCAGGAACGGACAAATATCTGGCAAAGATTTGTCGTGAAATCGTAGACAAATATGACGTGGATGGCATTCATTTGGACTACATCCGTTATCCTGAATCAGCCATTTCGTTTTCTGACAAAAGGACCTATGCGAAATATGGTGCGGGTCAAAGCAAATCGACATGGCGTCGAGATAATGTCACACGATGTGTACGCGAAATCAGCAATGCTGTGAAATCCAGCAAACCCTGGGTAAAGATGAGTTGCTCGCCTGTAGGGAAATATGCCGATTTGCCTCGTCAAAGTAGCAAGGGGTGGAACGCTCGTGACGCAGTGTCTCAGGATGCCATACTTTGGCTCAACGAGGGATTGATGGATATGCTTTTTCCTATGATGTACTTTGATGGTCAGCACTTTTATCCCTTTGCTGCGGATTGGCAGGAACGTGCTGGTGGCAAACCCGTCGTACCTGGTTTGGGCATCTACTTTCTGAACGACCGTGAGCGTGGTTGGTCATTGGATGTGATACGTCGCCAGATGTATTATACTCGCCTGGTTGGCAATGGAGGCCAGGCCTATTTTCGTTCAAAGTTTTTTACGGATAATGAAAAGGGGTTGTATGATTTTACCAAGGAAGACTTTTGGCGCGACGAAGTCTTGCCCCCCGCTATTGATGGTGCTGAAGTTATGCCCAGTACTCCACAGGGTATGCAGATAATAAGGCAGGGTTGCACCATTGATATGTCTTGGGAACAGGTCCGTTCACCCTATGCCGATCGCCCTACGACCTACAATATCTATGCTTGTCCCACTGATACTTTTTCGGCATCCAGCGCCAAACGTATTGCGACAAAGTTGACGCAGACCAAATTCTCCTACCAACCCACCTTGCCCAGTGCGTTGAATCAGTCATTCTACGTCACAGCAATTGATGCTTTTGGCAATGAAAGTACTCCTGCGCCATTTCTGCAACAGACCTCTGACTATGGGGGTAATTACTACTATACAGATGGCCAGGTGGCAGTTCCGCATATAGAGGGAATTGCCAATTTAGCGTTGTATGATATCACAGGGCGCAAGGTGAAGCAAATGACACCTGGCAAGGACATTGATATCTCCAACGTTTCCGCAGGGGCATACCTGTTGCGTGGTGTTAAAAAGAACAAGGCAGAAATACTCTTGCTCAGAATTTGGAGAAAGTAATTTCAAACAAACCCCTTGACTTTTTCTTTTTTGCTAAAATCAAACCTTGTATTGTCATCCTGGTTTGTAGGAGAGGCCTGTCAAAATTTCTCACATTTTTCTTCGACGTCAGAATTGGCTTTTTGTGGGAAGTTTTTGTCGAGGAATAGTCGGATATTTTCTTGAACTTTTCGGTAGAGTGGGGCGTCTGTGTAGGCGGAGTATTTGCGTGCCATCTCCTCAACATTGGATGTTGCGTGCTGATAGGCTGCAAGTTCGTTTTGCATCTGTACCTGATGTTCGGCAAGTTGGTGTATCTCCTTTTCACGTTCACGTCTTAGGGCATCGCAGATGGTTGTGAGCATCGGTCCCACTACGCCGTCCCAAAGGTCATGTCCACGCATATACAAGTAGGTGGTCTGTGGTGTGAGACCCAGACGTAACAGCTCTTCCAGTAATGGTTTGTACGACGATTTGCCCTGTGGGAATTGTGATTGCAGGCGTGCTATCTTGCCATTGACACGTCGGCGCAGGGCATCTAGGGTACGCTCGGGATGATAGAAGTCCAGACCGTCCAATGCTACGACATGGTGCAAGTGTAGCATCGAAAATTGTGTGTGGACTCCATGTCGGTAGGCCCAAACGTTCCATACGAACAGTGGCCAAATGATTTCGGAATATTGTGTCAGGAAGGTTTCAAAGTCAAACAGGCGGCGGTCATTGAGTGTCGCCATCACGCAAACATGATTCAGAGCTGGTGCGTAGCACTGGAAACTTTCTATGGCATAGGCGTAGGTGTGAAATACATAGGGCGAAGTACATACCACTTTGGATGTCTCGGTAGCGCCCTGCATCACATAGTCATAGTCGGCATCAACACAGGCTATCATATACGGACCAAGGCGATTTGCCAGGGCGACTTTTTTGCCCTTGCAAAGCGTGGTACGTGAGGGCAACATCACTTCGAAATAATAGCGTTCGGTCTCGAGTGGATGTAATAGGGTGCGCCAAAACAGGACGTCGTCGAAACTCTCCACATACACCACTATCTTTTGGCGTGCGTCCTTCCCATTCAAACGGTTGAGCGCTTGAAGGTAAGAGGAATCAAGGTGTTGTGTGAGACGTTTGGCCATTTTTTTAGTTGACGAGTTAACAAGTTGACGAGTAAACGAGTTTTTGGTTGACGAGTTGATAGGGTTGAAGGGGGAGGAGAATGGTGAATGAGTTGTGAGTATTAGGCAAAATTTGAATTGTCCCATTGCCCCCTTGTCCCAGACTTCCTAAAAAGTGATTTCGCTGACTTCTGTTACTGCATCTTCCCATCCATCCATAATAAGGGCTGGTGAGTGTGTGGTCAGGATGACTTGTGCATTGGGGTTGAGTTCGCGTACCATTGTGATAAGGCGTTTTTGCCATTCGAAGTGTAGGCTTGCTTCAGGTTCGTCCATGAAGAGGACGTAGGGCTGTTCGTCTTCAGTCAGTACGGTCAGTAGGATGAGCAACATTTGCTTTTCGCCGCTTGATAGTTTGTAGGGCGATAGTGTTTCTCCGTATTGTATAAACGAAAGTTCGTTGCTTGTACGGTCTATATGCTTACCCGTTTCGCTGAATAGTTCGTCCACGAGGTCCAGAAATCGAGTTTTCAGATTTGCCGCCTCGGTCGCTTTGTCGCGAGCCTCTGGGTCTCCGCTTGTGAGAAGTTGTATCATACGATTGCCCACATTGACTTGATAGTCCAGATAACGACGTTGCACCAAATAGAGTTGCCAATCCAACTCGGTGCTTACGGCTCCACCTCCTGTTTCAAAAACATGGTCTCCCTTGAGCAATTGTCGGTCGAAACTGCGGATGATATCATAATGTATGCCCGTAGCATCCGAGGGATCGAAGTCTATCTTCACCCCAAGTCTGCCTTTGCCAATGATTTCGCCTGACGACGGGATATCATGCAATTGTTGCACGATACGATTCAGGATGGTCGATTTGCCTTCCCCATTCTTACCACTCAGCACATTCACATCGGGTCTCAGTTCCCATACTATATGTTTATGTCCGCTCCATAGACTGGAGATTTCGATACGTTTGATTTTATTGGCGATTTTCATCATACGTCGCACATTTTTATAGATATTACCGCAAAACTAATCATTTTTTATGTTTATTGTATGTAATAATGTGGATAAAATTGCAGACTTTGTATAGTTTTAATTTTTTTTAAATTATATATAAGTATCGAATTGCTATATTCTGTGTATATTTGCACTCGTGAAAAAATGTGCAAACAAACATTATAACTCTATGAATATCAAAAAACATCGTATCCTGACCCTCCTCTCTCTGATGATGTGTGGCATCTCGTTGATGGCACAAATCCAGTTGACGGGTGTAGTGAGAAATTCCAAGACGGACAGTCCTATCGAGTTCGCTTCGGCAGTATTGTTGAAGCCAGACAGCACCGTGGTACGTGGTACTACGACAGACTCGGTGGGGCGTTTCAAGTTGAATGTACCTGCTGTGGGCGAGTATTTGCTCAAGGTCAGTTACATCGGTTATCAACCCTCGGTCAAGAGTGTCGCTTTTGCCACTGACAGCACTCTGCTTGATATGGGCATAGTGTCAATGACCTCTACCGATAATGCACTGAAAACTGCCGTAGTGACCGGTACAGCTGCTCGCGTAGAGCAAAAAGAAGATACCACCGTGTTCAATGCCAGCGCCTACCGCACACCAGAGGGTTCCTCGCTCGAAGCACTGGTCAAGCAATTCCCTGGTGTTGAAGTATCGGAGGATGGCAAAATCACTTGGAATGGCAAGGAGGTCAAGGAACTCTTGGTCAATGGTAAAGACTTTTTCAAGGGCGACAAAGACGTGGCGATGAAGAACTTGCCCGTAGACATGGTCAATCGAATCAAGGCGTATGAGAAGCAAAGCGACTACTCCGAGATGACAGGTATAGACGATGGCGAAGAAATGCCCGTGCTCGATATCATTACCAAGCGCCAACTGAATGAGTCATGGGTGACCAACCTGGACTTGGCGTATGGTACTGAAAATCGCTACTCTGCCAAAGTCTTTGCAACCCGTTTCACCGACCGCTCCAGCATCACAGCATACGGCGCTTTGAATAATGTCGGCGACCGTGGCTTTGGTGGTCCGATGGGATTTGGCGGTGGTGGTCAGGGGTTGACTGCTACTAAGAATGCGGGTCTCAATGCGACGTGGGAAAACAGCAAGGCTAAGAAAGAAGCAGGCCGTGTCGAACTGAATGGTAGCGTGCGCTATGTCCATACATCGACTGACTTGATTCGTACCTCGGCCACCGAGACCTTCCTCAATTCAAACCGCGGCGCTTCGTTCTCTAACTCCTACAGCAAGAGCGACAACTCGTCTACACGTGTCAACGTCAATGCACGTCTGCGCTGGTTGCCCGACACGATGACCACAGTGACGTTGCGACCCAGTTATTCGTACTCTTCGGGCAGAAACTTCAGCACTTCACGTACGGCGACTTTCAACGACGACCCCTATGCTATCGAGGGAATAGAAAATCCGTTGGACAGCATCTTTGCCCCTACAATCAATCCCGAGTTGGCAGGTATCCTGGTCAACAAAAACCTGCGTGACAATATGGGCAACAATGCTTCACACAACGTCGGTTTGAACCTGAACATCGTACGCCGCATTGGTTCAAAGGGTCGCAACGTCAGTCTGCGTGCACGTGGTAACTATAGCCAAAGCGAGAACAACTCCTACTCTGTATCAGATATCCAATATGGTCAGAACAGTGCTGGAAAGTCGCAATTCCAGGCACAACGCAGCATCTCGCCTTCACAAAGTTACGACTATAATATCCGCGTAGGTTATACCGAACCTATCGTGAAAAACCTCTTTGCAGAAGCCAACTACACCTATTCATTCCGCTACAACAACAGCGACCGTACACGTGACTTGCTCGAACAAGCTGTGCTCGATACAATGATACACCAGAGCGCCATCATCGGTATGCTGCCTACCATGGCAGATTCGACCATGTGGGCACACGACTTGTACAACAGCCAATATGCAACCTATCGCTACTACAACCATACTGCCAACATCGGTGTGCGCTACTCGTCGCCTACCATCACCGCCAATGCAGGCGTAGACTTCAACCCCGAGCGCACCAAAATGCAGTACAATCGCCCTGCGCAAATCGACACCACTATCGTACGTACCGTCTTCAACGTAGCACCACAGTTGCGCTTCCGCTACAAATTCTCCAAGACGACCAACCTTGACATCCGCTACCGTGGTTCATCTTCACAACCCTCGATGACCAACCTCCTCGGCGTCGTCGACGACAGCGACCCTCTGAACATCTCAATGGGTAATGCGGGGCTGAAACCATCGTGGAACAACAACCTGCGCGTCTTCTATCACGGTTACAATCCCGAGCGCCAGCAAGGTATCGTGGCAGGCGTGGATATGACTCAGACCCAAAATAGCATCTCCAACCTGATGGTCTATGACGAAAGCACCGGTGTGCGCTATACACGCCCCGAGAATATCAATGGTAACTGGAACGCTCGTGGTAACTTCATGTTCAATACAGGTTTGGGCGAGAAAAAACTCTTCAACATCTCGACCAACACCAACGTCAGCTACGCCAACTCGGTGGGCTACGTCAGTTCGACTGATGCTATATCATTGCCACAGCAACCTACACCAGCCGACTATGACCGCCTCTTTGCCAATGCAGCAAGCACCAATGCCAAGAGTATCACACGCACCATCGGTGTGGGTGAAAACCTCAACGCCTCATATCGCACATCGTGGTTTGACGTTGGCCTGCTCGGTACACTCAACTACCAGCACTCGCAGTCCACGCTCCAGACCTATAATAATATGGATACGTGGAACTTCGCTTACGGTGCCAATGCCAACTTCAACTTCGACTTCGGTCTATCGCTATCGACAGACATCCGTATGAACTCGCGTCGCGGATATGCCGACCAAGCGATGAATACCAACGAACTCCTATGGAATGCCCAAATCTCTTACGCCTTCCTCAAAAATCGCTCGGCAGTCGTCATGCTACAAGCCTACGACATCCTGCGCCAGCAGAGTAACGTATCGCGCGTCATCAACGCCATGCAACGTTCGGACTCGTGGACCAATGCCATCAACTCCTACTTCATGATTCACTTCGTCTACAAGCTCAACATCTTCAGCGGTGGCAAGGGTGGCAATAGCAAGGGTGACCAACAGCAAGGGCCAGGCCAGATGCCCGGTGGTATGGGACGTGGTCAGATGCCAGCAGGTCATCCCCCAGTAGGTGGAATGCCCAGAGGTGCGCTGTATCAAGCGCCAACGATTTACACGAGATAAGAAGATGTAAAAAGACGTCACCCTAACAAAGTGGCGTCTTTTTTTGCAGTCTCACACAAGCGTGATTTAGTGTGAGACTATTTTTTATTTGGTATCCCCTACTTGATAAATTACTTACCCTAAACGTGTGTGCTGATGGATAAAATATCCTAAATATTCGTACGAGAAATAAGCCTAGACTTTGTTGAAAAAAAGCCTGGGATAATTTTAACGAGGCGTCGCGAAATTTTTACAAGGTCTTACCTTTTTTTGAGCAACATTAATATTATATGCTTTTGAGATTTCCTATACTTAATTTGTGTCTGTATAAAGGGATAAAGTACCTGTGCTTTTCTGTCAAAAGAATGTCCTTGGCTACAATGAACTTGAAATGAGTGCTGCCTACATACTTGTTTGAGACTAAAAAATCTCACACTCTGCAAACTTAGAGTGTGAGATTTAAAATTTTATGAGATATTTTCCTCTTAAAACATATTGATGGTATAAAAATATATCACTGTGGCAGGAATAGCAAGCAGTGCCGAATCGAATCGGTCCAACACGCCACCATGTCCAGGGAGCATACGACCGCTGTCCTTGACGTCCAATTGGCGCTTGAACAGACTTTCGACCAGGTCACCAAAGGTGCCAAAGACGCAAACTACGGCGCCAAAACCCATCCAATGCCATAGGGCCAGAGGCAGGACTGTCTGGAAGAAATGATGCAATACTGCCGCTACTGCTAAGCAGCACAAAGCACCACCGATGCTGCCGACCCATGTCTTCTTGGGTGATACACGTTCAAACAGTTTGGCAGGGAAATACTTGTGCAACAGGCAACCTACACAATATGCACCCGAATCGTTTGCCCATAGGAAAATGAATATGGATAGTGGAATTTGCCACAGATAGTCCACAGTGCCAGTCATGGGATTGTATGAGAAGGCCAGGACACTCAGCAAGGAGAAGGGTAGGGCGATATACAACCACGATGCAAAGGCATAGGCCCAGTTTTTCAACGGGTCGCTGTGCTGCAAGAATAGTTCGCTGATGGGCAGATAGACCAGCGCTACCAAGACGGGCACGAAGACCATGACATCAGCTCTGCCAGATACCCAACCCGAAGCGTAGTAATAAAACGCTACGAACAGGTATACGCCGCCAATAGTGTTGATGAGGCGATTGACCGCAGCACCTGCATGAGCATTGACCAAACCCGAAAACTCCCATAGTGCCATACCCGTGATGAGGGCAAATAGGGCACCAAATGCCAATGGATGACCGATGATGCAACCCACCAGGGCTGCTACGAAGAATATACCTGAGATGGTGCGAATGATGAAATTGCGTAGCATGGATAAGTATGTGTGTGGATGTTTTTTTTTAATGAAGTGGATGTGATTTATTCAGACGCTTCGGACTTTTTGCTTTCTGCCGTATCTGCTGATGGGTCTGACTGGTCGGCACCTGCTGCATCATTACCCGCGCAGACAGGCAGAGGAGGCAGTGCCTCGGTATCAGTGGCTGGTATCGGCGTAGTGGATAGATGGCAAGCATCATCGGCGCTGGTAGGGGTGGCATCGTCAGATGGTAGGGTCTGGTTGCGTTCCTCCTCTTGTTTCTGCTCTTCTAGCAGTTCGTCTGCACGGCTCTTCCATGGACGCTTGCCAAAGATTTCCTCGACATCACCTGCAAATACAACCTCGTGCTCCATCAACTTTTCGGCCAGCAAATTGTGCTTTTCAGCATTTTCGCTCAGCAATGCCTTGGCACGTTCGTATTGTGTGGCAATGATGGCTTTCACCTCTTTGTCGATGAGTTTTGCAGTATCGTCGGAATAGGGCTTGGTGAAGATGTTTTCCTGATTGTCAAAGTACGAGATGTTTTGCAGATTGTCCGACATACCATAGAATGCCACCATAGCATACGCCGCCTTGGTCGCACGTTCCAGGTCGCTCAGTGCGCCTGTCGAGATGCTGCCTGTAAACAGTTCTTCGGCAGCACGACCACCCAGGAGCGAACAGATGTTGTCCAGGATTTGCTCCTTGGTCGAATTGACACGTTCTTCGGGCAAATACCATGCTGCACCAAGGGCACGACCACGTGGGATAATGGTGATCTTGACAAGGGGGTTGCCATATTCTACCAACCATGAGATAGCTGCGTGACCAGCTTCGTGCAGGGCGATAGTCTTCTTTTCGTCGCGTGTCATCACCTTGGTCTTTTTCTCCAACCCGCCTACGGTGCGGTCTACGGCATCCAGAAAGTCCTGAATAGATACGTGGCTGCTATTGTGACGTGCGGCGATAAGGGCTGCTTCGTTGCACACGTTAGCAATATCTGCACCCGAGAAACCAGGCGTTTGGCGTGCCAGGAATTCGATGTCGAGACCTTCAGCCAGTTTCAGTGGCGCCAAGTGTACCTTGAAGATAGCGACACGCTCGGAGAGTTCGGGCAGGTCGAGGTGAATTTGTCTGTCGAAGCGACCTGGGCGCAACAAGGCTTGGTCCAGAATCTCGACGCGGTTGGTCGCTGCTAATATAATAATACCCGAATTGCTGCCAAATCCGTCCATTTCGGTCAGCAGTTGGTTCAGTGTATTCTCACGTTCGTCGTTCGAGTTGAAAGAGTTCTTGCTGCCACGAGCACGTCCGATAGCATCGATTTCGTCGATAAAGATAATGGCAGGCGCCTTTTCCTTGGCTTGGCGGAACAGGTCACGTACACGGCTTGCACCGACGCCGACAAACATTTCGACAAAGTCAGAACCCGACAACGAGAAGAAAGGCACATTCGCTTCGCCTGCAACGGCCTTTGCCAGCAACGTCTTACCCGTTCCCGGAGGGCCTACGAGCAGTGCCCCCTTGGGTATCTTACCACCGAGTTCGGTATATTTTGCAGGATTCTTCAGGAAGTCTACAATTTCTTGCACCTCTTGCTTGGCTCCCTCCTGACCAGCGACGTCCTTGAACAGCACCTGTGTGCCTTTGCCCTTTTCAAACAATTTAGCCTTACTCTTGCCGACGCTAAACACGCCGCCGCCAGCACCGCCAGCACCACCGCCAGCACGACGGAAGATGAAGTACCATAAACCAACCAACAGCAGGATGGGCAGAATCATCGACATGAAGTAGCTGAGATAGTTGACATCCTCAATATAAGTGAAGTCTGTGCCAGTGCTCAGAGCCAGTTCTTCAATCTTGCTTTCCTTGTTGGTCATGGTTTTGACCATAGGCTCTTTGCCCGTCTCCTCGATAGTCATCTTGAAGACTTCGCGCACGTACTGAGGGCGCACCACCATACGGGCTACACCGCTATTCTTTTCAACTACGATTTTAGAACCTACACTGTCTGCTACAAGGTGCTTAAATTCGCTCAGCGATACTTCTTTTTCGAAACTCTTGTTGCCGATGCCGTCTTGAAACAGCATAAAGGACAGCATTGCGATGACAAAGAAGAAGAACCAATTTATCTTGAACCCTCCTTTTTTCTTAACTTCGTTGCTCATTTTCTTTTTTGTTTTGTTTTTTCATCCTCGTCGATTTTGTGAGAAGCTGTGAGCCTGTTTTCGCCAACTTTCACAAAGCGATGTCGAGAAGTAATGTTTTGTTTGTGAATTGTTTGTGATGTTCTGTGATATTTTTACTTAGTCCAAATCGGGGATGATTTCCAGGTGTGCATCTTGCCACAGGTGCTCAATGTCATAGTGTTCGCGTGCATCGGGCAACAGGTGGTGCACCATGATATTGCCGTAGTCCATGGCTTCCCAAATAGCGTTTTCCTGTCCAGCAATAGCAGCAGGTTTTTCGCCATGAGTCTTGCGCACCATTTCTTCTACGGAATAAGTCAAAGCATCTACGTGCTGTGGCGAGTTGCCAGTAGCCACGACGAAATATTCGCAAGGTGCTGTGATGATTTTGCGCAAGTCTGCCACGACGATGCTATGACCTTTTTTTTCTTGAATAGCCTCGATGATCGTATTTACTACTTCTTTTGTTGTACTCATAATCTAATTTTGAATGTTATCGGATAAGTCTAATTTTTAGTCTGTGATTTCAGGAATATAGGTATTTCGATTGCCTATTTACCTATGCTATGCAAAAATACGCTCTTTTCTTTAATAAAAAAAGCAAGAGGCGAGAAATAGCATATTTTTTCTCCAAATATTAACAAAAAGTAGCAATGAAAGTAGCGAATTGGGTACCTTCTCTTGCAATTGGTGACTGGCGACGGAGGTCGTATGTGTTGGTGTGAAATGGTTGGATTGTATAGGTAAAGCCTTACATAAAGTGCAAAATACCTTGGTTCGATCGAGGTATATCTATTCTTTTTGCTAACTTTACCCCGATTTTTACTGTTTAAATAGAGAAATAAATATAAAACATAAACCAATATGAAAAAAAGGATTTCTTCGATGACGGGACCTTTTGCTTCCTGTCTTTTAGCCTTGCCGCTTGCCGTTGGTCTTTCGGTAGCCGTCCCAGTCAGCGTTTCGGCGCAGATGGGTCTCAACCCTGTGGTGCAAATACCTGTACAGTTGACCGATGCACGTCAAATCAATCCCACCACCGTCGAACTGAAATATGCCGATGGTAGCACGATGACGTTGGACTTCTACGGTAGCAATATTTTCCGTCTGTTCCAGGATAATAATGGCGGCATCTTGCGTGACCCCAAAGCTACCCCCGAGGCACAAATATTGACGGGCAATGCACGTCGTGCTACGGGCGGTATAGAAGTGAAGACCAGCGACAGATTCTTTGAAATCTCTACGCCAAAGATTCTCGTGAATATAGATCGCCAAAAGGTCTTGATGACAGTGAAGAACCTGGAGACAGGCAAGACCGTCGTCGAATGGACAGACCCTTTGAAGTTTGACAAAGAAAGCACCACTATTTCGCTCCGTGCCAGCAAGGACGAATATTTCTACGGCGGCGGTGTGCAAAATGGTCGCTTCTCGCACAAGGGCAAAGCTATTGTGATCGAAAATACCAACAACTGGGTTGACGGTGGTGTAGCCTCTCCCACACCCTTCTATTGGTCTACGGGTGGTTATGGTATGATGTGGCATACTTTCCGCCCAGGTCGTTATGACTTTGGTGCTACCGAGGACGGCAAAGTGCTCCTTTCGCACAAAGAAAACTACCTCGACGTTTTCTTTATGATAAACGATGGTGCAGTGCCCCTCTTGAACGATTTTTATCAGCTGACGGGTAATCCCGTTTTGTTGCCTAAGTTTGGCTTCTATATGGGACACCTCAATGCCTACAACCGCGACTACTGGCAAGAAGCCGAAAATGGGTTTATGCTCTACGAAGATGGCAAGCGCTACAATGAAAGCCAAAAGCCTATCGAAGGCGGATTGCGTGAAAGCCTGAACGGCGAGGATCCCGCAGCCTATCAATTCTCGGCACGTGCAGCCATCGACAGGTACCAAAGTCAGGATATGCCCCTCGGTTGGTTCTTGCCCAACGACGGCTATGCCTGTGGTTATGGTCAGGGCAGTAGCCTGGACGAAAATATCCAAAACCTGAAAGAATTTGGCGACTATGCCCATTCCAAGGGGGTAGAAATCGGACTTTGGACACAGAGCGACCTACATCCCAAAGAAGGTGTCGAACCTCTCCTCCAACGTGATATTGTCAAGGAAGTGCGTGATGCTGGTGTACGTGTGCTGAAGACCGACGTAGCATGGGTTGGCGCAGGTTATTCATTCGGTTTGAATGGTGTGACAGACGTTGGTCAAATCATGCCCTATTATGGTTCAAATGCGCGCCCCTTTATAGTTTCCGTTTGTGGTTGGGCCGGCACTCAGCGCTATGCTGGCATTTGGACTGGCGATCAGTCGGGTGGCGACTGGGAATACATCCGCTATCACATCCCCACCTTCATCGGTTCGGGACTTTCTGGTCAGCCCAATATCACCAACGACCTGGATGGTATCTTCGGCGGCAAGAATGTGCCAGTCAATATCCGCGACTATCAGTGGAAGACTTTCACACCAATGTTGCTTAATATGGATGGCTGGGGAGCTAATCCCAAGTATCCCCAGGCTTTGGGCGAACCTGCCGCAAGCATCAACCGTTGGTATTTGAAGATGAAGACCGAACTCATGCCCTACGCCTATTCCGTAGCCCGTGAAGCCGTTGATGGCAAACCTATCGTTCGTGCCATGTTCCTCGATTATCCCAACGCCTACACCCAGGGCCACAAGACGCAATATCAATATATGTTCGGCCCATCTCTACTCGTGGCACCTATCTACAAGGAAACAAGTATGGATAAGGACGGCAACGATATCCGCAACGGCATCTACTTGCCCGAAGGAGTGTGGGTAGACTATTTCAACGGCGACATTTACCAAGGCGGTGTAATCCTCAACAACTTTGACTGCCCCATCTGGAAAATCCCTGTATTTGTCAAGGCAGATGCCATCCTGCCGATGACACTGCCGCACAACAATCCTTCAGCATGGCGCACCGACTATCGTGTCTACGAAATCTATGCGCTCCAGGGCACTACTTTCACCGAATACGACGACGATGGCAAGACGCAGGACTACCTCTCGGGCAATGCTACATCTACCGCCGTCACTACACGAGTTGATGGCAATAAATTGAGCATTCACGTAGACCAAATGATAGGCGAGTTTGCAGGCGTAGAGTTCAACAAACTGACGGACTTCCGTATCAACGTCAGTGCAGCGCCTAAGAAGGTAGAGGCCAGGGTTGGTGGCAAGAAGGTGAAACTTGCCCCAGTACAATCTGAAGAAGAATTCCTCAATGGCGAAAACGTCTATTATTATAATGCGTCGCCCGAACTCAACCGCTACGCTACGCCTGGCAGCGAATTTGCCAAGGTTAGTGTGAAGAAGAACCCACAACTTTGGGTACGCCTGGCCAAGTGCGACGTTGCCAAGAACGCTGTTGAAGTGACTGTCAAAGGTTTCCAATTTGCTACAGTAGACCCATTGCGCAAGAGCCAAGGCACGCTCGCCGCACCTCAAGTCGTGTTCAAGGAGGAAGCCGTAGGTCCATATAATCTTGCGCCATCTTGGCAAAAGGTCGAGGGGGCGGATTTCTACGAAGTGGAATTCGGTGGCATGTGCTACTCTGGTATCCGCGATTTGACCCTCGATTTCGAAGACCTCCAGGCCGAAAACGAATACACCTTCAGGGTGCGCGCAGTCAATGCTCAGGGTGCATCTGAATGGGCCGAAGCTAAGGCAATGACGTTGTCCAATCCGCTCGAATTTGCTATTCAGGGCATCAAGGCAAGCGTTACTTGCGAAGACCAACCTGGTCAAACCATCGACCACCTCTTCGACTTTGATATGAAAGCAGGTTGGCACACCAAGTGGGGCAAGGGAGAAGCCGTGCCATTCGATATGTTGATAGACTTGCGCAGCGTCAACCAGCTGGACCGCCTCGACTATTATCACCGCGAGGACGGCGGCAACGGCACCATCCTGCGTGGTACAGTCTCTTATAGCACGGACAAGCAAACCTGGAGCACCCCCGTCTCCTTCTCTTGGGAACGCGTTGGCGCTATGAGCACCTTCGCATTTGATGGTAACCCTACTGCACGCTACATCAAGATTTCTATCAGCGAAGCCGTAGGTAACTTCGGTTCGGGTCACGAAATGTATATCTTCAAGGTGGCAGATACAGAAAGCATACTCCAGGGCGATATCAACCGCGACAAGCGCATCGACGAGGGCGACTTCACATCCTATATGAACTACACCGGATTGCGTCGTGGCGATGGCGATTTCGATTACGTCAGCATCGGCGATGTCAATGGCAACGGCTTGATCGATGCCTACGACGCCTCTCTCGTCTCCACAGTATTGGATGGCGGCGCTCGTCCATCAAGCGAAGTCGTAGCTGGTACGCTCGTTCTCACACCAAGTGCTAAGACCTACAAGGCAGGCGACGAAGTACGCATCACCGTCAGCGGTAAGGACCTCAGAGCAGTCAACGCCCTCAGTTTCGCCCTCCCATACGATACTCAGGAATTCGAATATATGGGTATCGAGGCAGTAGGTATGAAGCAAATGGTCAACCTCACCAACGACCGCTTGCACTCAGACGGCACAAAGGCGCTCTATCCTACATTCGTCAACCGTGGCCAGGCTACTCTCCTCGACGCCGGCAACCCCGAACTCTTCGTTATCAAACTCAAGGCTAAACGTGCAGGCCGATTCAACCTCACCGCCAAGGATGGCCTCTTGATTGATAGCGGACTCGGTGTCGTGAAATTCTGATACATAGAGGCGTCAAACCACGACGCCCCTCACGAAATAACATAAAGATTCAGAGCGAAGCATTACCCCCACGGTAGTGCTTCGCTTTTTCTTGGTCATAAATTTCCTTCTGCTGATATATAATATATATAAGTATCCCCGTGATCCCCGAGATACGCTGGCTGGCATAATTCTCCACGTATCGCGTGTATCACGAGAATCTGTAGATATAATTTCACAATATCTACGTGAACTACTTAAAAAACGTGACAGAGAAAAACGTTTTGTCTGACATATATACGTGTAGATACCTGAGATACGTGGAGGCTAAACAACCCAAAACTTTCATGGTAAAAAAAAAGTCAAGGCCTTGTGAAAATTTCGCG
Source organism: Bacteroidaceae bacterium (assembly GCA_017383485.1). Classification (GTDB taxonomy): domain Bacteria; phylum Bacteroidota; class Bacteroidia; order Bacteroidales; family Bacteroidaceae; genus Alloprevotella. Next base: position 47,397 of record JAFNXM010000035.1, on the reverse strand, counting down.
ACGCCTCGTTAAAATTATCCCAGGCTTTTTTTCAACGAGGTCTTTACTTTTTCAAAACACCTCATGCCTGTCATATTTTTTAGCAGTAAATTTACCTCATTTTTGTAAACTCGACTTAGCAAAATAGGGGGGGTAAGGCGAGTAAAGCACTAATATTCACCGATTATTGCCCAATCATCCCAAAATTTTATTTTATATTTGCCAGCAAATGATTGCCTTCATACAGAAGGTCTTAAATCAGGAATATAAATCACATAAATACAAAATCTACAATGAAAAAAATTACTTTATTTTTGATGTCATTGCTCATTTCCGTGGGCGCAATGGCACAGTTTGAGAGCGGCAAGTATTACCGCATCAAGGACATAGCTTCTCGCAATTACTTGAATGCCGCTGATAACAACACACACGCAACAGGACCCAAAGGTGGTGTAAATGTTATTGCATTAGACGCAAGTTCCAATGATATGGTATTTACAGCAGAAGCATCTGGTGATGGTTACAAATTAAAGACTAAAACTGGTTACTACCTCAATGGTCATGAATGGAATGTTGATGCAAATTCTACAACCGATGGTATGGAACTTCTGTTTGAACCAGTTACTGATGGATATAAAATTAAATGGATTAGTACTGCTAGCAAATATTTGGGTCAAACAAAGTATTTTAAGGTTGAATCTGTCGACGGAATAATATACCCATTCTGCGATGCGTCTTCAGATAATGCAGCAACTTGGGCTATTGAGGAAGTGAATGCAGATGCATATGCATACAATACGGGCAACATTAACCGTGGTGACCGTGGTTTGACATCATTCACAATAACTGATGGTGAAAATAGTTTGACTGTGTCTGACATTCAGACATCGGCACAAGCTCCTGTATATGTGAATAAGACCGCTCAAAAACTGATCACAAAGCAAGGTGCAACTTTGAAGTTTAGTGCATTTAATTATACTGGTAGCTGGATGCACGCGTATGCGTATATTGACTATAACAAGGATTATGTCTTTTACCTTACAGATAACAATCGTGGTACTAAAGAAGGTGAAATAGTATCATACAACTATTATAATGGTAATGATATCACTGGTACTCCAGCAAATCAAGGTAGCGCCATTGGCAATACTTATGGTGAAAGTAAAGCAATGCCTGCATTTACTCTTCCTAGAAATCTACCGGCTGGCGAGTATCGTGTGCGTATAAAGATTGACTGGAATAACCTTGATGCTGATTATGGTGCAAGCGATATTGCTGCAAATGGTGGTTGTCAATGCGACTTCACTATTGTTGTAGAAGAAGCTGTAGGTAATGAAATCGCTTGGGGTGCTCTTAATAATGCTGTCGATGAAGCGTTCGCTTTGTTTAACGCTGTTAAGATTGGTACTGCTGTAGGTAGCTATAGCTCATCTATCAATGGTTATGAGAAAGAATTTAATGACATTGTGAGTTACAAAAGTAGTATTACTGAAGCAACTCCTAGTGATGAAATAGACAGTTACACAGCTAGAGTGAGAGAAATTATTGCATCATTCTCTCTCAATATGCCAAAAGCTGGCGATTACTTCCGTATTAAGGCTATAGAGGGATGGAATGACGATGCTCGCTATCTTGGTGCAAAGAACTCTACTGAAAACACTTCACGTGCTGAGTTTGTTGCTGAAGCAGATAACAACACAATTTTCTATTTTGATGGTGAAAATTTGGTTTCCTACGCATCTGGACACTATTTGGTAAATAATAGCAGTTTCTTGGGATACAATGGTGTTCAAACCAATGGTACTAAAGTTGAGTTTAGAACATCAAATAATACATCAAACCGTCATGCCTACAACATTAGTTTCAAAGGAAACGATAATGCAACTCGTTGGTTGTACACAGATACTGGTAACTTCACTGATGCAGGTAGCTCTTGTGGCACAGAAGGTGGATACAACTTCAACCTTGAACCAGTGACAGAACTCCCTGTGACTATCACATCTGCTGGCTATGCTTCATTCTACGCTCCCGTTCAAGTAACTCTTCCCGAAGGTGTAACTGCGCATACAGTAACTGAAAATGGTGAATGGGCTAAATTGTCAGATGCAATCACAATAGTTCCTGCTAAAAATGGTGTGATCCTCGCTGGTGGAGAAGGTACATACAACCTCGAAATCTCTAATGAAGATGTTGAAAACTTGGCAAATGCTCTTTCTGGTACTATTGCTAAGACACTCGTTACTAAGACAGATGGTGATGCATACTATATGCTTGGCATGGTTGAGGGTGTTGTAGGTCTTTACAATCCTGTAAATGATGCAAATGCTACAGAATTCTACAACGCTAGTCACAAGGCTTACTGGCATATCCCTGCAGTTTCTCAAACTATCGGTTTTCGTTTCGGTGGCGAAACTACTGCAATTGATGCTGTAGAAGTGGAAAATGCTAACGCTCCTATCTACGACCTCAGCGGTCGCCGCGTACTCAATGCTGTGAAGGGTGGTATCTACATCCAAAACGGCAAGAAGTTCATCGTAAAGTAATCAATCTATAAATAACAATAGAAATCATGAAAAAAACATATATTCAACCTGAAACATTGGTGGTAAACCTTCACACAGAAGGTATGATCGCTGCTTCATTGCAAATTAAGGGCGGTTCTGTAGATACTTCAGTAGATGGTAATCAGCTCACCAACAAGAAAGATCCTATCTGGGGCGGTGGCTCAGAAGATGAATCTAGCGAAAGCTATTGGTAAGAAATCATTTTTAGATTTAATTTAGATAATTGATTGGGGCGTGGCACTATCTGTGGTGTCGCGCCTTTTTTGTCTTCGTGGTTAATCTCACGCAAATTTATGGAATGTTCTCACGCAAATCTATGGAATCTTGGGAAGGAGTTAGTTTTGGCTTATTGTCTTTGTGGTTGTTCTTACGCAAATCTGTAGAATATTCTTTTGCAAATCGATGGATTATTTCTCACGCAAATCTATTGAATCTTGGGAAGGAGTTAGTTCTGGCTTATTGTCTTTGTGGTTGTACTCACGAAAACTTTAGAATATTCTTTTGCAAATCGATGGAATGTTCTCACGCAAATCTATGGAATCTTGGGAAAATAATGAATTCTGGTGTATCGGTTTTAGGAGAGGTCTCCTCTGTACATTAATACAGATTATTGCTAAAATAATAAAAAAACGTATTTTTATTTTGCACTACGCTTGCTTTGCACTAACTTCGCTCTCTGATTGTTCTCACGCAAATCGTTGGAATCTTAGGAAATGATGAGTTGAGGCGTATCTACGTTGGTTGACTTAGTTTACTTCCTTCTCATTCACTCTCCACTCTCCACTCTTAACTTTCAACTCTCCACTCGTCCACTCTCCACTCTCCACTCGTCCACTAGTCTACTCGTCCACCAGTCTACTCAAAAAAACATGAAGAAAGCACACCTATTATATAAAGGAATGAAATGGATGGCCATTGCCGTGGCTACCCCATTTGTGCTGTTCTTGATTTTGGCGATACTGGTTTATCTGCCACCACTGCAACAAGTGGTGGTGCGTGTCGTGACCGAGAAACTGTCGGAAAAAACCGGGATGCAAATCTCTGTGGGGCACGTGCGGTTGGCTTTCCCACTGGACCTGGCTCTGCATAATGTCGTAGCAGTCCAAGCAGGAGATACATTGGCTGATGTTGGCGCTTTGCGTTTGGGCATCCCTGTGAAACCATTGCTGCAAGGCGAGGCACAGGTGAAGGGCGTAGAACTATACGACGTCCGCCTGGACACACGCAGTCTGTTGCCCGATATACATGCCCGCGGTGTGGTGGGCAGTGTGAAGACCAATGCCGATCTGTTCCTGTCCCCCCTGGGCAAAGTGGCAGTGGATGGACTACGGATCAGTGATGCCGACCTGTATATCGCACTGAGCGACACGGTACAGATGGATACGACCGAGGCAGCGATGCCCTGGGACGTCAGTGTGAAAGATGTGCGCATGGAGCGCTCGAAAGTCTGCCTGTCGATGCCTGGTGACGAGATGCGGGTGCGCCTGGGTGGCCATGCGGTGATGCTGGATTCGGCAAAGGCGGGTACTGCTGCCCCCGAATATAGGGTATATGGACTCGAGGGCGAAGCTTTGGACATCAACTATGCAACGCGCACTACCACGAAGGGCGCATCATCTGCGCATTTGATGGCTTCATTCACTCCCTCTGATTCGCTCGTTTCAGTGTCAGGAGGAAATGGCGGCAACTCGGCCTTCTTCTCTAAAAACATAGACCGTTGGGACGAACAGATGCCTAAGGTCTATGGTATCAACCTGAATCATATACGATGCGAGGGTGTCAGCTTTTCTGTCGCTCAGGCAGCCCTGCTGTCGGATGGTACGCTGCGGGTAGAAATGCCCTGGTTGCAGGGACGTGAACAAAGTGGCCTGAGCATCGACGAGATGAAGATGAAGGCGGAGATAAAGGGTGATGTGGTCCGGGTGGACTATCTGAACCTGAAAACACCGCACACGTCGATCAGTGCCGAGGCTGACGTGCCTCTGTCCCTGGTAGAGGAACATAGTACCGCCGTGTGCGCGCTGAATATAGATGCTGTGGTAGGCCCAGAGGATTTACGCCTATTGGCTGCGCCACTGCTGGATAATATGTGGAAAACAATTCTCCCCTCGACACCTTTGGTCGTGAAAAGTCGCATCAATGGTGGACGTCCCTATGTGAAGATTGAGGATACGTATGTCGATTGGCAGGGGGTGGTAGATATGCGTCTTGAAGGCGAAGTGGAACGTCCGCTGGCAAAGAATAGACAGGGCGAAGTAGAACTCAGGGCAAAAATTACCAATGCAGCACCATTGCTCAAAATGTTGCCAGCAGATGTGCAAAAGACCATCGCCGTACCACGCGGTAGTGTGGTGGATGGTGTGGTCAAAGTGTATGGTAGCAACTATGCCTTCTGTGGCAGAGGCGATGTGCTGGCTGGCAGGGTGACGATAGATGCCGAGGTAGATTCTGAAACCAGTGAATATTATGTAGACCTCGATGCCCGCGAATTTCCAGTAGGTGCCTTTTTGCCTACTTTGGGTATTGGCAATTTCACAGGCACGTTGATGGCAGATGGTTGCGGGTTTGATCCCTTAGATCCCGCCTCATGGCTCACGGCAAATGCAGACGTGAAGCACCTTGACCTGGACGATGCACACATCGGCGAGTGCAGAGCATCTGTCAGTATGGCTGAAGGTATAGGTGAGGGCGAGTTTGCACTCAACAGCGATTATCTCTGTGGCGAAGGAAATTTGACCTTTGACCTGACAGAGCAAATACGTATGACTCTGGATGGCGACTTTGACCCGATTAACCTGAAGAAAATTGCAGGGATGCAGGATAGCTTGCTCCTTGGTACCTCGCTCCACCTTCAAGCCTATACAGATACAGAACTTACGGACTTTGGTGTGAAAGGACAGTTGACGAACAACCGTTTCCTGACGGCAAAGAATGGATTTACGGCCAAGGATGTAGATTTTGATTTTGCTACTAATATTAATAATACCTTGCTGAAGGTAAATGTGGGCGATATGATGATGGCTGCTGATATCGTCAGTTCGCTGGAGGACGTGATGGGAGTAGTGTCGGGTCTGAAAGATGAACTGGTAGCACAATTAAAGCAAAAAGATTTCAACCAAATCAGAATCAAGCACGCCTTGCCCACACTGGACCTGACGCTCGACGTAGGTACAGATAACCCTGTGAGTAATATTTTGCGCTTGAAGGGTTATGCTTTTGCCGATGCGCATTTATCCCTTAGTACAGACACCCTGCAAGGTATCAATGGCTCTGGATATTTGAAGGGTATGAAAATGGCGGACTTCGGTGTGGAAGATATAGCCCTGACGATAGGACAGAATGAGCGCGGTATCAGCCTGGATGTACAAGCCGGCAATAAGAGCAAGAGCTATGGCCCACAGTTTGACGCCCAGGCCCACGGCTATCTGTATGACGAAGATGCAGGTGTCGAGTTGGTCGTGGCAGATGGTCAGGGCAGAAAGGGAATCGACCTCGGTGTGAAGGCATTGCTCGAAGAGGGAGGATTGCGTGCACACTTTTATCCCGAACGTCCAATCTTAGCATTTACGCATTTTAACCTCAATGACAATAATTATCTATACTTAGGACAAAAGGGAGACATTGGTGCGGATATACAGTTGCTGGCAGATGACAATACGTATCTGGCATTGTTCAGTACGCCGGACTCTTTGGTCAATGACTTGACGTTAAGTATAAATCATCTGAATGTAGGTGCACTGACCAACGGTTTGCCCTTCCTGCCACAGATGCAAGGTATGCTGGGCGGCGATATTCACTTGATAGACGACCATCAAAGTCTGTCGGCTATGGGTAATGTGAAAGTGGATCAATTGGTGTATGATGGTGCACAGATAGGCAACGTCGGACTTGAAGCGATCTATATGCCAAAGGAAGGAGATGAACATCATTTCAATGCTTTCGTTTCGGCAGAAGAAACTGAAGTTTTGTCAGTCGAAGGCGTATATTATAATAATGAGGAAGGAAACTTTGAGGGACAGGCTGATATGATGAATTTCCCCCTACATTTATTGAATGGATTCCTTGTTGGCACGGATTTTGCAATGAAAGGTGATGCAGGAGGTACTTTGAGCGTGACAGGAACTTTGGCTCAGCCTCATCTGGAAGGCGCCCTGCAATTCGGCGGTGCTCATCTCTACTCAAATGTTTATGGCGTAGACTTCCGTATGGATGAAAAGGCGGTACCTATTCAGGGTAGCGTGATGCGTTTCAACGGTTATAATCTTTACTCCAAGCAAAGTGAAAATCCTCTTCAAATCAACGGTACATTAGACCTGAGGCAAATCAGCGACCCACAGATGAATTTGTCAATGCAAGCACAGAACTTTGAATTGATCAATGCGAAAAAACAAAAACAATCCTTGGCTTATGGCAAAGTGTATACAGATTTTGCTGGTACGGTCAAGGGGGGATTTGACAAAATGACAGTGCGTGGCAATTTAGGTATCCTGCCGCAAACGAATATGACCTATATATTGAAGGACTCGCCTCTGACTGTGGACGATCGTTTGAACAGTCTGGTGAAGTTTGTAGATTTCAATGATACCACAACGGTGGCACCAGAACCCGAAACACGGGCGCAATTTGATATGGCACTAGGAATCTCGATCAATGAGGCTGCAAAATTTCATTGTGATCTCAGCGAAAATGGAGACAACTATGTCGATGTAGAGGGTGGGGGAGATTTGACCCTGCGTATGACCGAACAAGACGAAATGCGCTTGACTGGCAGACTGACAGTAGGCGAGGGTACGATGAAGTATACCCTGCCAGTGATTCCTTTGAAGAAATTTAATATTCAGCGAGGCAGTTATGTTGAATTTACTGGAGATATGATGAATCCAACACTCAACATTGTTGCCACAGAAAAGACCAAAGCCACCGTTACTGAAAATGATGTGCCACGCTCAGTAGCATTTGAAGTCGGCGTCAAGGTATCACAGCAACTCAGCAATATGGGGCTGGAATTTACAATAGATGCGCCTGAAGATCTCGGGATGCAAAACCAATTGGCTCAGATGACGGCTGAACAACGAGGCAAAACCGCAGTGTCACTATTGGCTACAGGAATGTACCTGAACGACAATATGCTCTCCTCTGGCACAGGAGGATTAAAGGCAAGCGATGCTTTGACAGCCTTCCTGCAAAGCGAAATACAAAACATCGCTGGCAATGCACTACGCACCGTAGATTTGTCCGTAGGTATGGAGTCGGGTGTCAGTGCGACAGGGGCAAATACCACAGACTATTCTTTCCAGTTTGCAAAACGTTTCTGGGGCAATCGCATCAGTGTGATTGTAGGAGGTAGAGTTAGTACCGGTGAAGGTGCTACAAACACGGCAGAAAGTTTCATAGACAATGTGGCGGTGGAATATCGTTTGGATAAGAGCTCGTCTCGTTATGTCCGCGCTTTCTATGACAGAAGTACACGCGACCCATTCGAAGGACAATTGACTAAAACGGGAGTTGGCCTTGTGCTTCGTAAAAAAACAAATAAGTTGGGTGAACTCTTTATTTTCCGTAGTAAAAAAGAAAAAACACCTGTTGATACATCTCTGGTATCAGACACCATAGCCGTATTGCCTGTTGAGGAAGAAAAATAGTTTGACGATATTTAAACAAGTAGACACCGAGATATGAATATGCCGAACACTAAAATATGGAGGTCAGGACGTTTGACGAAGGGTATTATCCCCTTTGTCATTTACTTACTGGTCATCTCATGTTCTACTACGGATAAATTGCCAGAGGATGAACAACTATATATAGGCATCAAGGGCGTGGAGTATTTAGACCAAGGACAAATGCTCTTCAATGATAGTCTGGATGCAACAGACAACGACCTGGCAGCAACACACAAATTGACGAAGGCAGAGAAGAAGGCCCTGAAAGCAAAAGAAGATAAACTGAAGGACGAAATCAATACTTGCAAGGCGGAAGTCGAGGCAGTATTGGATTTTGCACCCAATAATGCACTTTTTGGTTCGTCCTACGTTCGCTTCCCTATACCTTTTGGACTTTGGGCCTATAATAAATACGTAGATAGTCAGACTAAATTTGGCAAATGGATGCATCGTACATTCAGTGCCGAACCTATATATATCAGCAGTGTTAGTCCGGATACACGAGTGCAGGTGGCGACAAATACATTGCGCAATTACGGCTATTTTCAAGGTGATGTTGACTATGAAATCCTGCCCCAGCGCAATCCGAAGCGAGCCAAGTTGCAATACAAAGTCTCGATGGGCCCCGTTTGGCGTTTGGATAGTGTGGAATATCGTGATTTCTCTGCACCGACAGATAGTCTGTTGCGTGCCAATGCTGGGGCTACTTTGTTGAAACGGGGAGATGCTTTCAGCGTGGTGAACCTGGCTAATGAGCAGAGCAGAATTGAGCAACTGTTTCGTGAGCATGGTTACTACTACTATACGGCAGATATGACCACCTATGCGGCAGATACGTTGCAGCGCAGTGGCTTTGTTCAGTTGCGCGTACAGCCCGACCCCGCCCGTTCGCTTCGTGCCCGCCATCCCTGGTATATTGGACACACTTATGTGTCGGTCAGAAATAATGCAGGACAGTCCCCCGATACCACCTTCTCACGCAGAAACTATACTTATCAATTTTCTGGCGACAAGTTGCCCCTGCGAGCTGGTATTTGGCGTGGAGCGATCAATCACCGGCATGGCGAAATCTTTCAGTTGAGTCGGGGGCAATCTACGTTGGAAAAACTTGGCGCTCTCGGAGTACTTAGCCAAATGGATGTAGACTATGTGCCGCGCGACACATCTGCTTTGTGCGACACGTTGGACGTCTATGTCACTGCGGTGATGGACAAGTTGTATGATGCGACTTTCGAGACGAATGTAATGTTTAAGAGCAACCAGCAGATAGGTCCAGGTGTTTCTTTCGGTCTTGCCAAACGCAATGCCTTTGGTGGTGCGGAAAAGGTCTCGTTTAATATTTTCGGTTCCTACGAATGGCAAACAGGGATGGGACGCGAGGGTAATAAGTCATTGCTCAATTCCTACGAACTTGGTACTGAATTGGCCATCACCCTGCCTCGTTTCATATTTCCTGGTATACAAAGCCGTCGTCTGCGTTTCCCTGCTACCACTACCTTTGCTTTGACGGGCAATTGGCGTAATCGTTCGCGTTTTTTCAATCGTGTCACGATGGGGGCAAATATGACTTACAATTGGCAACGTAGTGAGACGGTCAAACATGAGATGACTTTGATAAGTCTGGATTTTGATAAGATGATTAGCGCTACATCTCAATTCGACAGCATTATGAGTGCCAACCCCGCCCTTTCGCTTTCGATGCGCGATCAGTTCATCCCTTCCTTCTCCTATACCTTTACTTATGCTTCGCCGTCGCGCCATCGCCATCCGGTATGGTTTCAGGCCAATGTCAAGGAGGCGGGCAATTTGACCTCGTCGATCTATGCACTTTGTGGGAAGCCTTTCGCCCAGCAGGATAAGCATCTTTTTGGCAATCCCTTTGCACAATATATCAAGGCTTCGGCCGAGCTGCATCACACCTTTCACATTCCACGCACGCCCCTGGCGCTGGCATGGCGTGTCTTTGCTGGTGCGATATATAGCTATGGTAATAGCCGAATGGCGCCCTATGCCGACCTTTTCTACGTAGGTGGTGCCAATAGTGTACGTGGGTTTACCGTGCGCACCATTGGTCCTGGTGGATACAAGTCGGCGGATACAAAATATGCCTATGTCGATCAGACGGGCGATGTCAAACTCGAAGCCAATCTGGAGTTCCGCTTTCCCATCGTAGCCGATCTGCATGGTGCTGCCTTTCTGGATGCGGGAAATGTATGGTTGCTTCGTCCTGATCAACAAAGGCCTGGTGCTGAGTTGAGCTTGCAAAATCTGAAAAAGATAGCTGTCGGCACGGGCTTGGGCTTGCGCTATGATCTGGACTTCTTGGTCTTGCGTTTTGATGTCGGTGTAGGTCTGCACGCTCCCTATGACACGGGTAAGTCGGGGTGGTATAATATGCCTAAGTTCGGCCGAAGTTTAGCTTATCACTTGGCTATTGGCTATCCGTTCTGACTTAATTTGAAATAAATAATACAATAAACAATAATGCTATTATGAAGAAGATTGTCATCCTGCTCTGCGCACTCCTGTCGAGTGTCGCTACACTACATGCCGACGAGGGTATGTGGCTACTCAAACTGATGAAGCAACAACATCTCGAGGACTCACTGCTCAAGGCGGGTCTGAAAATTCCTGCCAGCGAACTCTACAACGAGCACGGTTCGTCCCTGCGCGAATGTATCGGTATCTTTGGCAATGGCTGTACTGGCGAAGTTGTTTCGCCCGAGGGCCTGGTGCTGACCAATAACCACTGCGGATTTAGCTATGTCCATGCCATGAGTACTATGGACAAAAACTATCTGAAGGACGGCTATTTTGCCAAAAGTCGTGCGGAAGAATTGCCTACACCCAACCTCACCTTCACCTTCGTGTTGCGCATCGTCGATGTGACAGCAGATGTCGAATCTGCCGCAAAGGCTAAGGGCGTGGATGTGTACACCATGCAGAGCCAATCCTTCCTGGAACCACTGGCAGCCGACCTCTTGAAGAAAAGTGATTTGCGCAAGAAGAAAGGACTCAGGGTGCGCATTGTGCCCTACTTTGGTGCTAACCAATTTTATATGTTCTACGAGCAAGTTTATAGCGACGTGCGCCTCGTGGTCAACCCTCCGCTCAATATTGGACAGTTCGGCGGTAATACAGACAACTGGATTTGGCCACGTCAGACTTGCGACTTTGCCATGTTCCGTATCTATGCCGACAAGGATGGAGAACCTGCTGCATATAATGCTAAGAATGTGCCGTTGAAGTGTGACCGCTACCTGCCTATCTCGTTGAAGGGTGTGGACAAGGGAGACTATACCATGATTATGGGTTTCCCTGGTTCGACCAGTCGCTACCTGACTGCTTCCGAGGTGAAACTTCGCACGCAATCACAAAACGAGCCATACGTCCTGGCAGGTAATGCACAGTTGGAATTCTTGAAAAAGAAAATGGATGCCAACGACTCGCTCAACCTGATGTTGCAAGACGAATATATGTCCCTGGGTAATGTCGTGAAGAACTTTGGCGGCATGAACGAAGCCGTTGAAAAAATCAACCTGATTGGTGAAAAGGAAGCCGAACAAGCCGCTTTCCGTCAGTTTGCTGCCCAAAAAGGTAATGCCGCATACGCCAATATCATCGAGCGCATCGATTCGCTCTGTGCTGCCAATGCAGACATGCTATTTGATTATTACCTGTTGAATCAGACCGCAGGCCAACAGCGCCTGTACGTGAAAACATCTGCCGTAGATGCGATGTTGAAGGCGTTGCAAGGGGGCAAGGCAAAAGACGTGGAGGCAGCAAAGACCGAGTTGAAACGCTGGTATGATAGTGGCGTTGGTGCTTTCAATGTAGACTTGGATCGTGAAAAAATGGCCCTGCTCTTGCCCTATTGGTTCAAGTATCACAAGGGCGCATCGCCCGACTTCCTGAAATCGGCTGCCGCGGCACAGGCACACTATGACACTATGTACTCGACTTCATTGTTCCGCAGTGCTGAGACGTTCGATGCCTTTTTGGCAAACCCTACCTACGATGTGTTGGCAAACGACCCCATGGTAAAGCATTGGGCTGCCTACAATCAATTCGTACAGCAGAATTATGCTGCCCAGATGTCGGTCTATCGCCAAAAGCGCTCAGAGCTCGATCGCATCTATGTGCGCGGCTTGTGCGAAATGTATGATTGGGCAAAGGCTCCCGACGCGAATTTCACCCTGCGCATGACCTACGGCCACGTGTGCGACCTGAAACCTCGCGATGGCGTCTTGTACGACTGGCGCACCACATTGACAGGTATGTTCGAGAAGGAGAGCACCACCCAGACCGACTACTTCGTACACCCCCGATTGAAGGAAATGTATCTGGCAAAGGACTATGGCCCCTACGCTCGTGAGGATGGCGAACTGCCCACCTGCTTCCTGTCCAACAACGATATCACTGGCGGCAATAGCGGTTCGGCAGTACTCAATGCACATGGCGAATTGATCGGTTTGGCCTTTGATGGTAATATCGAGTCCCTGTCAAGCGACCTCAAATTCAATCCACTGTTGCAACGCTGCATCAACGTTGATATTCGCTATGTCCTCTTTATCGTAGATCGCTTCGGTGGTAGTAGCTACGTCCTCGACGAAATGGATATCCGCCGCTGATAGAGATAGAGCAGAAATCAACTTGAAATAAAGTACAACAAAACGACCTAAGGCTTTCGTGAAAAAAGTCTTAGGTTTTTTTTATTTACACGTCGCGAAATTTTTACGAGGCGTCGCAAAGTTTTTGTGAGCTGAGACGACGGACGAAACTGGTCACAGACTTTTTTACATTCACCTTCTGTTTTCAACTATTTTGAATGAAAAAAGTTAAAAATTGATGTTAATAAATCGTATGTGAGTTTGATGCTTGCTCGGAAATCACTATATTTGCGACCTAACAATGATCAAAATAATACATTTATAAATAAGAAAAACACAGAAATATGAGTCTGAAAATTGTAGTGCTTGCCAAGCAAGTGCCCGACACCAGAAATGTGGGAAAAGATGCGATGACGGCTGAAGGTACGGTGAATCGTGCCGCGCTGCCTGCTATCTTCAACCCCGAAGACTTGAATGCGCTGGAACAGGCGCTTCGACTGAAGGATCAACATCCTGGTTCGACAGTGACAGTGCTGACTATGGGATTGCCCAAGGCAGCCGACGTGCTGCGCGAAAGCCTCTATCGCGGTGCAGATGCTGGCATATTGTTGACCGACCGTGCTCTGGGTGGCGCAGATACCTTGGCGACAAGTTATGCACTGAGCCAAGCTATCAAGAAAATTGGTATGCCCGACATCATCGTAGGCGGACGTCAAGCTATCGACGGCGACACAGCACAAGTGGGTCCACAGGTGGCTCAAAAGTTGGGCTTGGATCAAGTGACCTACGTGGAAAGCGTGGAAAGCGTAGTGGATGGCAAAGTGACATTGGTGCGCCGTATTGACGGCGGTGTGGAAAAGGTCGAAGCCCCCTTGCCCCTGCTGATCACAGTGACTGGTTCGGCAGCTCCATGTCGCCCATGCAATGCAAAGCGAGTGATGAAATACAAACGTGCTACTGCGCCCATCGAGCGTACTGCTGACATGCCCTATGCCGACGAGTATGACAAGAAACCATACCTCACCCTGACACAATGGGGAGCGGCCGATATCGATGCAGATTTGCAACAATGTGGCATGGCAGGGTCGCCCACCAAAGTGAAGGCGGTGCAAAATATCGTGTTCAAGGCAAAAGAAAGCAAACGCCTGACAGCAGCTGATGCAGAAGTGGAAAGCTTGATCAAAGAATTGCTCGAAAGTCATACTATAGGTTGACGAGTGTACAAGTTTACTAGTTGGCAAGTGTACGAGTTGACGAGTGCTCGTTTACTAGTCTACTAAAAACTCGTTTACTAGTTAAAGGGTTGAACGAGGAACGTTGAATGATGAAAGTTTAATGATTAATGGTTAACTTTAATGATTAATGATCAACAAACCTTGTTCCTCGTTGAAAAACATTTACAAAAGGAAAATCATGAACAACGTATTTGTATATTGCGAAATAGATAAATATACTGTCGAGGAAGTCTCATACGAACTCCTGACTAAGGGCCGCAAATTGGCCAACGAATTGGGTGTGCAACTCGAGGCAGTAGTTGCTGGCACCGACATCAAGGGTAGGGTGGAACAGGAGATTCTGTCCTACGGCGTAGATACATTGCACGTCTTTGATGCAGAGGAACTCTACCCCTATACCACCAAACCTCACACCAGCATTTTGGTGAATTTATTCAAAGAAAAGCAACCTCAGATTTGCTTGATGGGTGCTACAGTTATCGGTCGTGACCTTGGCCCCCGCGTCAGTTCGTCGTTGCACAGTGGTTTGACTGCCGACTGCACAGCCCTGGAAATCGGTGAATACGACGACCGCAAATCTGGCAAGCACTACGACGGCTTGCTCTACCAGATTCGTCCTGCATTCGGTGGTAATATCGTAGCGACAATCGTCAACCCCGACAATCGCCCACAGATGGCGACTGTGCGTAGCGGTGTGATGAAGGCTGAACGGGTCGACGACAATTACAATGGCGAAGTGGTGTACCATGAAGTGGAAAAATATGTGGCACCCGAAGACTACGTGGTGCGAGTGATCGAACGCCATGTGGAAAAAGCCAACAACAACCTGAAGGGCGCACCCATCGTGGTGGCTGGCGGCTACGGCGTAGGCTCGAAGGAAGGTTTTGACCTGTTGCAAAAGTTGGCAGATGAATTGCATGGCGAGGTAGGCGCCACACGTGCAGCCGTTGATGCTGGCTATTGTGAGCACGATCGCCAGATCGGGCAAACCGGTGTGACCGTTCGCCCCAAGGTCTATATTGCCTGTGGTATCAGTGGCGCCATCCAGCACGTTGCCGGTATGAAGGAAAGCGGCATCGTGATTTCAATCAACACCGACCCCAATGCACCAATCAACCAATTGGCAGACTATGTCATCACTGGTTCAGTAGAAGAAGTAGTGCCCAAAATGATTAAATATTATAAGGAAAATAGTAAGTGAAGTGTACGAGTTGACAAGTTGACGAGTTGACGAGTTGACAAGAGCTCGTTTACTAGTCTACCAAAAACTTGTTTACCCCAAACTCGTCTACTAGTCCACTAAAAACTAGTCCACTTTATTAAAAAAATAGACTACAATGGCAAATTGTTATAGTGACCATCCCGAATTGCGCTTTGAGATGAATCATCCGCTCATGAAGCGCATTGTGGAACTCAAGGAAAGAGACTTCCGCGACAAAGATACTTTTGACTACGCACCTCTCGATTTCGAGGATGCAATGGATAGTTATGACCGCGTCCTGGATATCGTGGGCGAAATCACAGGCACGACTATCGCCGACAATGCTGAAGGCGTAGATATCGAAGGCCCTCACCACGAAGGCGACCGCGTGCGCTATGCCAGTGGCACTGCCGAAAACCTGAAAGCCATGGTGGGCGCAGGCATGAACGGTATGACTATGCCTCGCCGCTACGACGGCTTGAATTTCCCTATCACGCCCTACACCATGTGTGCCGAAATCGTGGCGGCAAAAGATGCCGGCTTCGGCAATATTTGGAGCTTGCAGGACTGTATTGAGACCTTGTATGAATTCGGTAACGAAGATCAGCATAGCCGTTTCATCCCTCGCATTTGTGCAGGCGAAACGATGTCGATGGACCTGACCGAACCCGACGCAGGTTCCGACTTGCAGAGCGTGATGCTCAAGGCTACTTATGACGAAGCAGAAGGTTGCTGGCGACTGAACGGTGTGAAGCGCTTCATCACCAACGGCGACGCCGACCTGCACCTCGTTTTGGCACGTTCCGAAGAAGGTACCACGGACGGACGCGGTCTGTCGATGTTTATCTACGACAAGCGCGATGGCGGTGTGAACGTGCGCCGCATCGAGCACAAGCTCGGCATCCACGGTTCTCCGACCTGCGAATTGGTGTACAAGAATGCCAAGGCAGAACTCTGCGGCGACCGCAAATTGGGTCTGATCAAATACGTCATGGCGCTGATGAATGGTGCACGCCTCGGTATCGCCGCACAAAGTGTCGGCCTGTCGCAAGCAGCCTACGACGAAGGCTTGGCTTATGCTCGCGACCGCCAGCAATTTGGCAAGGCCATCATCACCTTCCCCGCTGTCTACGACATGTTGGCATTGATGAAGGCAAAACTTGACGCTGGTCGTGCTTTGCTCTATCAAACCAGCCGTTACGTAGACATCTACAAAGCACTGGACGACATCGCACGCGAGCGCAAGTTGACGCCCGAAGAACGCCAGGAGCAAAAGAAGTACGCCAAGTTGGCCGACTCGCTCACTCCATTGGCTAAGGGTATGAACTCCGAATATTGCAACCAAAATACCTACGATGCCCTGCAGATCCACGGCGGTTCGGGCTTCATGATGGATTACCCTATCCAGCGCTATGCACGCGACGCCCGCATCACCAATATCTACGAAGGTACCACCCAATTGCAAGTCGTGGCCGCCATTCGCTACGTCACCAATGGTTCATACCTTGCTCAAATGCGCGAATTCGAAGCAGCAGAAGTTAGCGAAGCGATGAAGCCTCTGCAAGCACGCGCTGCGAAGATGGCGGACCTCTTCGAAGAAGCAACAAACTACGTCAAAGAGGCTAAGGATCAAGAGTTCCATGATATTTGCGCACGCCACTTAGTCGAGATGGCAGCCGACGTTATCATGTTGCACCTGATCCAATACAATGCCACTCAGGCACCAGAGATGTTCGAACGCTCAGCACGCGTTTACGCTAACTTTGCCGAAGCAGAAGTCTTGAAGCATCACGCATGGGTGATGAATATGACTGCCGAACAATTGGCTGATTATCGCGCCGAGTAATCAACGACCAGCAATTAAAGTTTAACGATAACAGAGGGATGCCATCGTGATGATGTGCATCCCTCTTATTTTACCCCGACGGGGAAGTCTAAGTGCGGTACAAAAAATGCGAAAAATTTTGACAAATCACTTTCGTGAAATAGAAATGCTGTAGAGCATAAAAACTCAATTTGACACAACAAACCAAGACCTTGTTCAAAAAAGGTCTTGGATAATTTTCACGAGACGTCGCAAAGTTTTCACAAACCCTTGACTTTTTTCGACTTGGTCTTGACTTTTTGTTCCGCTCAAGCCACTAAATTTATGATGTAATTTGCATATTTATGCAGATATGCATCAAAAGTGTAGGTTTCTCCTAAAAATATGCGCATATCGTTGCATATTCTACCCACTCATACTCGCGCTGTAGCAAAATATTATTTTTGTAAATGAAAATACGCGATTCTCACCCTCAAAAAAAGCGATTTTTTTTGACAAAAATAGGATTTTAATTACCTTGTCAGACTGTGTTGAAGTTTTATTAAGAAGTTAAAGTTTTAATTCCAACTAAATGATTTTTTTAATCAATATTTAAAGTAAACCTACTAGTTTTCCAAAGTTTTAACTACATTTGTGCTGTATCTTGGCTAATAATTTTGATACATTTCATTAAATATTATATTATGAAACGAATTATTTTAATTTTTGCGGCTCTGTTAATTGCTACTTTTGCTATTGCAGAATTTAGACCATTTGTAAATAAAGGAGGTGTGTATAAGCAATTTGACGAAAAAATAGATGTTGTGAAAATATATGTTCCAACAGAGGATTGCCCGAAAGGTTCATTCAACTATTATAGAAGTTGTTTAGGTTATTTAGATGGTGAAGTCGCTTCTTATTACAGTGATAAATGCGATTTTTTCGCTTTGAACATCTTTAATAATGATGTTATATTTGTAATACCAAAAGATACAACAAAAACACAATTAACTCAACAAGATGTTAATAATTATTTAGCTGGATACAAGATTGATGAGATGAAATTTGCACAAAAACTTCGAGACGGAGTGAAGGACAAAAGTATTCGACAACGTTTCGTAGAGGAATCTCTTGGTATGAAAGCACAAAACAATGAATTGAAAGATGAAGTGCATGGCTATACTTACATTTTCCAGAATGGTTTTATGATAGATTACAAGATCCATGATGGCTTGAATGAAGATGCTAAGGATGTTAAAGTGAATTTTTCTCAAATTTTCAGTCGAATAAAATCAAATGCAAGTAAGTATTATGGGGAATCTCCAACCCTAATGACAGAGTATATAAATGGCCAATGCAAATATTTTAGAACTATTGAAATGTCGTATCTCAGGTCGGCTTCTAATCCTACGATTAATTACAATTATGCATTGTTGTATTGTGTCTTTTATAGTGGGGTAAATCTTGATGATTTTATGTTCTTTGTGCCAGATGCTAAAATTGCTTCAAGTGTAAACAATTATATTATAATGTCATGCGGTAGTTATGTGTTTACCTTCAAGGACAAAGTGCTTGTAAAGATGTAATTGCTGTAATCAGCATTAACTATAAAAGCGACTATACGATGAAGTATAGTCGCTTTTATAGTTAAATATTTGCATCTTAAATACTCTTTACACCTCAAAATCCGTGCAAGCGCGCCCTGCTACATAGGGTACGAAATGCTGTGCTGCTGCTTTGTGGTCGGGATGTACGGCATAGGTGTTGACGTCCGCCAGAGTGTCGAAAGTACTTTCCAGACAGACATCCCACTTTTCGGCGGGATTGACGTTGAAACCTACATGAATCTGACGGATGCAGGGGATAGAGTGGGGGAGGGCCTCGATGGCTTGCTTGAAGGTGTGCATGACTGCGCTACGGGTTTCGGCGCTGATGTCTTGGCGGAGTTGAAATAATACAATGTGCTTAATCATAATATATAGGAAGATTTGTGTAACTTTGTGGATTGAAACAGAGAGAATCTGATTAGTAATAGATTTTGGCTTGTAGAATTGATGGCAAAAATACATTTTTTTAGCAATAAACTCCTTCTGCCTCTATGTTTTTTTTGCACCATAGTGGCTTGTACTAACCAAATGCGTACGCATGGGGACAATGCAGCCTTTACGGCGCCTGCAGATAGTGCTACGCAAGGGGTTTGGGACAAGATAAAAAGTTCTGGCGAACTGATATTTGCTACGCTGAGCGGCCCTGGTACTTATTACGAATATCATGGCAGGGAGATGGGGTTGCAATTTGCCTATGTGCAGCATTTTGCCCAAAGCGAAGGACTGCGAGTGCGCGTGGAAGTGGTGCATGATACGGTCGAATTGGCAGAGTTGCTGAAGTCGGGCGAGGCTGACGTGGCAGGTGTGCTTCTGTCTGATGCCTTCCTGCAAGAACATGAGTTGTTGGGGGCTGGTGTCAAGGATTCGGTGCGCGGTGCGTGGGCCGTCTGTGCCGCGTCGAGTGACTTTGGCGAATTGCTGGACAAGTGGTATAGCGAAGATGTAAAGAAGGAAGTGGAAGGTCTGGTGCGAGAGCAAACAGCCCAGCGCACACAGGTGAAGCGCAAGGTCTATGCCCCATATCTGTCTAAGGAGAAGGGCGAGATATCGCAATATGATGCCCATTTCAAACGTGCGGCTTCGACCATCGGTTGCGATTGGCGACTGTTGGCGGCGATGGCTTACCAGGAGTCTTGCTTTGATCCACAGGCACAGTCGTGGGCTGGCGCCAAAGGGCTGATGCAATTGATGCCTGCGACGGCTGCTTCGGTCGGCCTTTCCATTGATAAGATTTTCGATCCTGCTGAAAATATCAATGCTGCGGCTCGTGTGATGAGTGGCTTGTATAAATCTCTGTCCGATATCAAATCGCCCGACGAGCGCTTGAAGTTTATGCTCGCTTCGTACAATGGCGGTATCGGCCACGTGCGAGATGCTCAGGCCTTGGCTCGCAAGGCAGGAAAGAGTGCACAGGTGTGGAGCGAAGTGGGGCCTTATATTTTACATCTGTCGGATCCCGCTTACTATCGCGACCCTGTGGTGAAATATGGGTATATGATAGGTTCGGAGACTTATAATTATGTCAACTCCGTGTGTGAACGTTTTCGCGCTTATGGAGGAGAAGTGACAGGGATGGGACCACGTGGTGGTGAAAGTAGTACGCCACATCGTGCCGAGGCTAAGAGAAAACGTACCGAGCATAAGATCTATACCCCCGACGACCCTGAATTTTTCAAAATGCAAGCCGAATGATGACACCGCAGGAGATATACGAAACGCTGGGCCAACTCTATCACAACGAAGAGCGGCTTTCAGACAGATATGTTCACCTATACGACCTGTTGCAACGTATTTGCAGCGAACAGGCCGAGGGACTTTCTGCCGGATTTACCAGCCTCTTTTCACGACTCTATGCTGTGTGTAAATATCGCGGCGTCAATCCTCAACAGGGTGACCATCTGCGTCGCCGACTGCACCGAGTGTTGACAGGAAAGGAACAGACCGACGAACACCACTACAGACAGGACGTCCTGCACTTCGCACATTGGGTGAGAGAATACTTCTCTGTGCCACTTTCTCCCGAATTTCAAAAGTGGGATATTGAGGTCGGAACGGCTTTCACCACACTTGTAGAAAAAAAGCATAAGTATGATTTCAAATGCCTGTGTGTGGTGGTAGAGGAAGCCACGGAGCATGGGGTCAAAGTGGTCGGCGATGGCGTGCGATTGGAGGTCAACGACGAAAAGTTCGGCGAGCTATATCCCCTGTTGCACGAAGGCGATACGTTGCATCTGGTCGAGGGCTGGGTGGAGCACGGTGTGGCGCGTCCGTGGACCATTATTTTGGAACCAGACTACCTGATCGACGTCAGTGCACTGACGGCTTGCCTGCGTCCCTATGGCGATTCGCCTTATAATTATATATTCTCTCAACTCCAACCTATCCCCAACACCGTGCCTATATTGATGGGTAATGCAGCCAACATCTTTATGGACCGTTGTGTACATCAGTTGGGCACAGTCGACACGGACGACGAGCGAGACGAACCCTTGACGCCCGACACCCTCTATCTGCAATCCATGCGTGAGGCCTTTCAGAGCGCCCCCTTCTCTTATTGCCACCCAGACCTGCAAGTCGATAAAGCCTATTTCGACCAGGCACGCGGACACTTTGATCGTATCTTGAAAGTCGTGGGCGAGCAATTCCCTCGAGCCGACATAGGTCTTTTGCCCGAGCATTTGATTCTCGAACCATCCTTTATTTGTCCCACCTTGGGCTTGCGTGGTCGATTTGACGTGATGACAGACGATTTTCGCCATATCTTGGAGTTGAAGAGTGGCCAGGCAGATGGATTTGGCAACACTCCAAAGCGCCCCAAGGAGGAACACGTGCTGCAGATGTCGCTCTACAAGGAAATCCTGCACTTCAATCGCGATATACCCCGTGCCGAGATCGATACCTATCTGCTCTACTCGCTCTATCCCTACCTGTGGAACCAACGCAGTGCGACCCAGGCCGTAGCCCGTGTGCTGATGTTGCGCAATCGTATTGTGGCGCTCGAAATGCAGTTGCGTTCGGCTGAAAAATGGCAGGAGGTGCTTCCCACGCTCTCTGTCGAATCACTCAATACGGCTCGTCTTTCGGGGCGTTTCTTTGAGCAATATCTGGCGCCGCAGTTGCAGAAAGTGTTGGCGCCGTTGCAAAGTGCTGATGGCGTATTGCGTAGTTATTTTTGCGAGCAGATGGCTTTCCTTTATCGCGAACATTTTCTCTCCAAGACCGACAACAATCGTGCAGGCTCAACACGTGGTTTTTCGCGCGTCTGGCGAATGGATGCTACCTCCAAGGTGGCGTCTGGCGACATGATTCCGCAGTTGAAGATACATCAACTGTTGGATGAAGAGGAGAGAGTGTCGACTATCGCCCAAAGGGGAGATACAGACGTAGACAAATCCCATACGCATCTATCCACTCTTCAAACTTCTCGTGCCATTACCCGCATCATTTTCCGCCTGCCCGATTTGGGCGAACATTTTATCCCCAACTTCAACGTCGGCGAGATGGTGCAATGCTATCAGCTGGCTGATGAACGGGACGACGTCTCCACCTCGCTCCTGCTTCGTGGGTATGTCCGAGACATAACGTCCGATTATCTTACCCTTGATCTGGCCTATTCACAACGCAACGCCTCGCTTTTCTCCCCCACAGCCGTTTATGCCATCGAGCGCGACAGCACAGATATTCCCATGCGCCATGCCATGCGCGGCGTCTATGCATTTCTCAGTGCTCCCCGACAGCGCCAGGCATTATTGCTCGGTCAGCGCACGCCCGACTTTGATGCCTCGCAATCCTTGCTGGGAGAATATCCCGAACGTACAGCAGATATTGTGCTTCGGGCAAAATGTGCCAAAGACTATTTCCTGCTTGTTGGGCCTCCGGGCACAGGCAAGACTAATGTGGCCCTGCGTGCTATGGTACACGAATTTTTGTTGGGGTATGATGAGGGGCAAAATAGCAGTGCACTCCTGCTCATGGCCTATACCCATCGTGCTGTCGACGAGATTTGTGCGATGCTCGAAGATTTGTTTGCTCAGTCGCATCCCGCGACGGCATATTTGCGTATAGGGTCAGGCGACGATTCCGATGCCCCCTGGGCCGAGCGCTCCCTGCAAGCGCTCACACGGCGCTGCCCCAATCGGGCATCGTTGCGCAGGGCTCTTGCTCGCATCCCCATCTTTGTCGGCACCATCACCACACTTTCGGGGCGGACGGACTTGTTCGCTTTGCGCCGCTTCTCGTGTGCGATCATCGACGAAGCCTCTCAGGTGCTCGAACCTCAATTGCTTGGCCTGCTCTCAGCCACTGCTCATCCCTCATTGGTGGATAGTCTGACGCCACAGGTAGCCATCCCCAAATTTATCCTTATCGGCGACCACAAACAGCTACCTGCAGTCGTACAGCAGACGTCGCAGTGTGCACAAACCACCTCGGCCCAGATGCACGACATCGACCTCCGTCGCATGGACTGCTCGCTGTTCGAACGTTTGCACCGCCATCTGCTCCGCCATGATTGTCTGAATTGTTTGGGCCATTTGGATGTGCAGGGCCGCATGCACCCCGACATTTGCGCCCTGGTCAATGCCGATTACTATGGCGACCGCTTGCGCCCCGTACCCCTGGCCCACCAGGTGGAGCCACTCCGCTTCCCCAATCCGCCCGCCGACAGCATGCAGGGCGCCCTTGCAACACACCGATTGCTCGCTATCGATGTCGTGCCCAGCCAGATGCCATTGTCAGAAAAGGCCAACCCCGCCGAAGCCCATGTGATAGCCGCAGTCGTAGCCGCTTATCTGCACCTCATGCAGCAGCCCGATGTCGACATGCAGCACGTGGCGCGCCGTGTGGGTATCATCGTGCCCTTTCGTGCCCAGATTGCTGCAGTCCGTCATGCCCTGCGCAGCGCAGGGGTGTCTTGTCCCGACGCCATCACCATAGATACAGTCGAGTGCTATCAGGGCAGCCAGCGCGACCTCATCATCTTTGGCACTACCATCCATAGCCCGCATGCGGTGGGGCTACTCTCTCAGCCCGTCATGGTCGAGGGTACACTCGTCGACCGCAAATTGAATGTAGCCATCACCCGAGCCCGTCAGCAGTTTGTTCTGGTGGGCCATCAACAGGTGTTGGCAGGTAGTCCGATATACAGAAAGATGTGGGACAGGATGACACCCTATGATGAATGAAACAAATGTGAATTTATAGGCAAAAAAGATGAAATGAAAAAGGTTAGGCTTCGTTTTAAAAAAGTCTAACCTTTTTTTGACGAGGCGTCGCGAAATTTTAAAAAGGTCTTGGTTTGTTTTTAAGGGGAGTTTTACAAAGAATTTGAGGATGGGGCGATATGAAAATAGCTGCGTGAAACGGCGTGATTCAATATTGTTTAACTTTTCAACAAAGAATATATTCTATATTACCAAAAAGATATATCTTTGTGACGTTGCTTGTCGGGATGAAAGTAATAAAATGGTGGTATTATTGCGTAAGAAAACTTTTTAGGATATGAAGAAAAAGATACAAATCTTTATAGCCGGTGCAAAGGATCTGGCAGAACAAAGGCAGAAACTGAAGGCTATGATCTCTGACCTGAATCATAAAAACGAGGAGGTGGATGGTGCGGTCGCCTACAGCGTATCTTCGTATGAAACTTTTGGTAATAATCAGGAAGAATATAATGATTTCATCACGAACAAGGCTCATCTGGTGATCTTTGTATTGAAGGATAGGATAGGTCCCCGTACGGAAGAGGAATATTTGCTGTCAATTCAGCACCAAAAGGTAAAGGGACGCCCCAAGGTGGTGGTGTTTATGAACGCCTACGACGAGGTGACGTCGGATATTGCTTATATCAATGGATTGCTGCGTGGTGACGATTATTACACCTCGTATAAGAATGACGAGGATCTGGTGCTCAAGGTGAAAGAATGTTTGGCCGACTTTGCTGGACGGGGTGAACGTGTAAAAGCGCCCTGGGCGG
Organism: Bacteroidaceae bacterium; assembly: GCA_017383485.1. Taxonomy (GTDB): domain Bacteria; phylum Bacteroidota; class Bacteroidia; order Bacteroidales; family Bacteroidaceae; genus Alloprevotella. The sequence goes on along the minus strand of JAFNXM010000035.1, from coordinate 22,760 downwards.
CGGCAAAAGGAATGGGCTGGAAGGTCGCAGCTGGTCTGCTGGCGACGGCGCTATTGGTGCTTGGCGTAATGTGCTACTTCGGACATCGTGACAAGCAGCCTATATTGCTTATAGCTGGCGGCGGTTCTGCTAAAAATTATATCGAACAATACAGGGGTGTAAAGGTGGATCATTATCCATCTTCGTACTACGTGCACATGCCCAGTGGCAACTCGTGGTTGCTGATTACCGAGGAGGTGATATCTCCACAGAAGGAGCCAAGATACTATCCGGTGTGTATCTCGGCCAGCAGGGCTAAGGAGGAAGACTTTCTGAAAATTACCAGCGACGAGAAGTTTCTGAAATCTGGGTCGGTGATAGAGGCCTATCTGGGTGATGATACACTGTCCGTCTGCTTGAAGAATGTGCCAGAGGTGACTGGTCGACTGGACGCAAAGTGCTTGCGCGAAAAGGAAATTTCGGTGCGGGATTTGGGAAATTTGATGAAAGATGTCGATTCGCTCAACGTTTTTGCTACGTCGCCTAATAGTGGCACGCGCACGGCATACGAAAAACTCCTGAGCAGCACTGATGTCTCGATGGCGGAGATGAATCTGTTGCAGTTCTCAGAAGATACAGATTTTGCCAGTATCAATATCGAAAACAAGCCCTATATGCTACTGGGTAGTCGTTGCTACAAAATGCGTGAGCTGAACAGGCTCGTTGCAAACGGTGATGTGGTAGAATTGATCGTATACAATGAAGTGGATGGCAGACGGCAATACAGCACCAAGCCCATATATTTCTACTTTATGGCCTATGAGCCAACTGCCAGCAATGAGTTGACCGTGCCTAAGCAGACGTTGAGGTTGCTCGAAGATTTGGGTGTCGCCGTGTCAGACAAAGTAAAGGATGGCAAACTGAAGAGGTCGAGCCAAGATAGTATAATACTAAACTTTGATCGTCTGCCCAATTGGGAGTGAGATAAAATGAAAAACTCCCGGTTTGCATCTGTAATGTATGCTTGGACTGGGAGTTTGTCTGTTTGCTCGTGCTTGATCGGCTGAAACCTTGAGGTCTTATTTTGAAAAATCTATATAGGGTTGCAACCTCCTGAAATCCCCTTCTGTGAAATTCGTATCCAGCGAAAGCGCATCGAATGAACGAATGGCGCCGTATTTGCTACGATAATTGACTATGGCTTTTGTTTGCTCGTAGTTTAAGTAGGGATGATGTATCAATTCCCTGAACGTGGCGCGATTGATATGGACCCGCTCGGGGGTGAAATGTGGAGAAACTGTGATCCAATCTTTGATATCTGATGGCAAGCCCTCGATTTCATCCATTTGTTGTGCTGAGATAAAACCGCCCAATCGATCGCGGTATCTGCATATCTTTTGTGCATAATATGAACCTATGCCAGGAATATGCTTGAGCAGGGTGGTGTCGGCAGTGTTGATGTCGACTGTGGTACCAGGTGAAAGCTTCTCTTGCTTTGGATATATTTTTCGAGGTGCTTCTACGGTCATATTTTCCCTTTCTTCCGTGTGCTTAGTTTCGTGATTTCCAGGTAAAAGGAGTAGGGGAGCGATACGCTCGTATTGCTCGGCTGAAAGTCCATAAAGTTGCTGAAAATGCGCTTTGCTTTTCCACACACCGCCCTTTTGACGATATTTGATGACATTTCGTGCTTGCCACGATTGCAAACCTGCCCGAGTCATTTCGAGTAGGGTTGCAGAGTTGGGGTCGAATGGTGTTGCTGCGAGAGTAGCTGCATCGGTGCCGTCGTTCCCCGAAGAATTAACCAATCGCCCCGTTTCTGAGACGAATTCTTGCAGGGCTATAACTTCGCTGTCGGGTGGTGTCGTGGTGTCAAGAGGTTGTGCCTCCTGTTGATCCCAAAAATGCACGATACAGATACCGCAGATGATAAAAAGGAGCATGAGCATCCCCCGGACTTCGCTTTTGGAAAAACGTTTGTGATACTTCATGCCACAAAAGTAGTAAAAAAATGGTGTCGGTGCTCTGAAAATTTGGAAATGTGGCGGTCAAATGCTAACTTTGCACAGAATATATATAGTGTAAATAAGAAAAAGATGTCAACTATACTACATATTGAAACTTCGACGGATATTTGTTCGGTGGCATTGAGCGAAGATGGCAAATGTTTGTACGAAGAAATAGATACCAACGGACAGTCGCATGCACAAGTGTTGGCAGGGTTTGTCGATAGCGTGTTGTCATTTGCCGACAGTCATGCTATCCCTGTGGATGCCGTAGCGCTGAGTGATGGTCCTGGCTCGTACACAGGACTACGTATTGGCGCATCGATGGCCAAGGGTGTGTGCTATGGTAGAGAGATTCCGATGGTGGCAATCCCTACGCTGAAGTTGCTCTGCACGCCAGTCTTGTTGTATCACGACCTGCCTGAAGATGCATTGCTCTGCCCAATGATAGATGCCAGACGTATGGAGGTCTATACAGCCGTCTATGATAGAGCATTGCGCCCCAAGGAAGATGTGCATGCCAAGGTTGTGGACGAAACGAGTTTCAAGGAATGGCTCGACAGGGGACCAGTGTATTTCTTTGGCAATGGTGCCGAAAAATGTAAAGCTGTATTGTCGCATCCCAATGCCCACTTCATCGACAAAATCAAAGCACAGGCCAAGCACATGGTACCTTTGGCAGAAATGGCTTTGGCAAGGGGAATCGTGGAGGATGTAGCTTACTACACTCCTTTCTATCTGAAAGAATTTGTGCCGGGTAAGTCAAAATCTCTGTTGTAATCACAGATGGAGAAAGCAGGGGAAGAGTTAGATCCTTTCTCAAACGAATAATGAAAAATATGAAAGAAGAGCCTATTCAACATATACCTTATAATACCGAGGAGACACCATTGAAATTGCCCGAATACGGCAGATGGGTGTTGCAGATGGTAGAAAAAGTAAAGCAGATATCCGACCGTGATGTGCGTTACAAACAAGCAAAAAAAATCATCTCGGTGATGGAAAATTTGACGCCTGAGTGGAAAGGTGTAGAGGGATATGAACAAAAACTGTGGGACCATTTGGCTTATCTGGCAGACTACGATTTGGATATAGATTGGCCGGTGGAGGTGCGACGTTTTGACGAGGCAGAAGCGGTGCAGAAATTATCCTATCCAGGACATGATATACAATACATGCACTATGGTTATTTGCTGGAAAAATACTTGCAGCAAGTTGGCGATATAGAGGATGAAGCACAGCGTGAATACTGCTTACATCAAGCCGTGCAAAGAATGAAAAAAGACCTGGTGGAATGGAAGGGAGACCAAGAAGAGTTGAAAGCCAAATTGGTCAGAGATATTGAAAAATATACACAAGGTAAAGTGAATGAAGCGGAAGTGCTGGCGGCCTTTGACAAAAAAATAAAAAGTGACCGCAGCAGCAAAAAGAAATAATTGAAAAAAATAGTAACAAGCATATATGTCTACTTTTATTATAGAAGGTGGTCACCGACTGAAAGGTGAAATTACACCCCAAGGTGCAAAAAATGAAGCGCTCCAGGTGATATGTGCAACACTCCTGACCGAGCATAGTGTACGTATCAAGAATATCCCTAATATATTGGACGTAAACAATCTGATCCAATTATTAAGGGATATGAATGTGAGTGTGGTGGAAAATGCTAAGGGGGATTTTACTTTCTGTGCAGCAGATGTGAATTTAGATTACTTGAAAAGTCAGGCCTTCCTTGATAGTTGTTCGCGACTCAGAGGGAGTGTGTTGCTGCTCGGCCCCTTGTTGGCACGATTCGGCTATGCGGTGCTCTCTAAACCCGGTGGCGATAAAATAGGTCGCAGAAGATTGGATACACACTTCTTTGGCTTCCAAAAACTCGGCGCAGAATTTTCTTATGACAACGAGGCTGGCATATTTGTGATTAAGGCAGATAAACTGCAAGGAGAGTATATGCTCCTTGACGAGGCTTCAGTGACGGGAACAGGTAATATCGTGATGGCGGCCGTCCTGGCAGAAGGTACGACTACGATATACAATGCAGCATGCGAACCCTATATTCAGCAACTCTGCAAGATGCTTGTTGCTATGGGTGCAAAAATCAATGGTGTCGGTTCTAACTTGCTAACGATAGAAGGAGTAAAGTCATTACAAGGCGCAGAGCATCGCATCCTACCAGATATGATTGAAATTGGTAGTTTCATCGGTATGGGTGCTATGTGTGGAGATGGATTGACCATCAAGGATGTTTCTTACGACAATCTGGGTATTATCCCCGAGGCATTCTCTCGTTTAGGAATTAAAATGGAGCGTCGAGGTGACGACTTGTATATACCACGACACGAGCATTATGAAATCGAGAGTTTCCTGGATGGTTCGTTCATGACTTTGGCTGATGCGCCTTGGCCAGGGCTTACGCCTGACTTGCTAAGTGTATTTATCGTCATTGCTACACAAGCGAAAGGTTCACTCTTGGTGCATCAGAAGATGTTCGAGAGCCGTCTCTTCTTTGTAGACAATTTGATTGAAATGGGAGCACAGATTATCCTTTGCGACCCCCACCGTGCTGTAATCGTGGGACATGACAATAATTTGAGACTACGTGGAAAACGTATGGTCAGCCCAGATATTCGTGCAGGTATAGCCTTGCTCATCGCAGCAATGAGTGCAGAGGGTGTAAGCCAAATTGAAAACGTCGAGCAAATAGACCGAGGTTACGAAGATATTGAACAAAGACTTGGTGCACTTGGTGCAAAAATCAGAAGACGCGGATGATACGAGACGAAGAAGTATTTTATATCGGCAAGGTAAGCAAGTGGCGTGGTATTTGCGGCGATGTGGAAATCCTGTTCACCGACGATGCTTTCGACCGCGGCGATGCCGAATATTTAGTCCTCGAGATGGATGGTATTTTGGTACCTTTCTTTTGGACAGAGTACAAGTTCAAGAATGACCAGACGGCCATCTTTCATTTCGAAAATATAGAGTCGGAGCATGATGCCAAACGCATTATGGGCGCCAAGGTGTATTATCCTAAGAGTGCCTTGCCTGCTGATGACGAGGATACAGAACTCCGTTCATGGAAAGCACTGACTGGTTTTACTGTCTATGATGCTGCCGAACAAGTCTTAGGCATAGTCGAGGAAGTTGATGACCGTAATGTGAATATCTTGCTCACTATTCGTAATGCCAATGATGAGGTCTTTCTGGTACCTTATCACGATGATTTCCTGGTCGAATTTTCGATGACGGAGCGTTCTATAGTCCTCGATTTACCTCCAGGCATTTTGGAAATTAATGATTGAAGAAAATGAAGAAAAAGATAGCGATACTTGGTTCGACAGGATCAATCGGTACTCAGGCATTGGATGTGATTCGAGCACATTCCGACAAATTCGAAGCCTATATTTTGACCGCAGGTAGTAATGCAGACCTTCTGATAAAGCAAGCACGAGAATTTATGCCCGATGCAGTGGTAATTGCTGCCGAGGATAAATACCAGAGTGTGTCAGATGCTTTGGCCGATCTGCCGATCAAAGTTTACACTGGCCAGCAGGCATTGTGCGATGTCTGTCAATGTGCCGAGGTGGATATGGTCCTCACAGCGATGGTTGGCTTTGCAGGCTTGCGCCCTACGGTTAGTGCCCTTCGCGCAAGGAAACCTATCGCTTTGGCCAACAAGGAAACCCTTGTCGTTGCCGGAGAATATATCATGGCAGAGGCTATGAAACAAAATGTGCCTATTTTGCCAGTAGATAGTGAGCATTCGGCAATTTTTCAGTCCCTTGTCGGCGACGAAATCAACGCTATCGAGAAAATATTGCTCACTGCCTCTGGTGGCCCTTTCCGCAATTTTACAACAGAGCAACTTTCCTGTGTTACACCAGCCGATGCTTTGAAACATCCCAATTGGTCGATGGGCGAGAAGATTACCATTGACTCAGCCACTATGATGAACAAGGGATTTGAAATGATTGAGGCGTGTCACCTCTTCAGTGTGAAGCCACAACAGGTAGAAGTCGTTGTACATCCCGAGAGTATAGTCCACTCGGCCGTACAATTCGAGGATGGTGCAGTCAAAGCGCAACTCGGCGTACCCGATATGAAGTTGCCCATCCAATATGCGTTCAGTTTTCCACAGCGTCTCGCCATGCAGGACAATCGCTTGGATCTCTTTGCCCTTCGATCGTTGCATTTCTACCCCGCAGATATGCACCGCTTCCCTTGTTTGGATTTCTCCTACAAGGCTATCGAGCAAGGGGGCAATATGCCATGCATCATGAATGCTGCCAACGAGGTGGTCAACCTCGCTTTCCGTCGTGGCGAAATTGCTTTCCCCAAAATTGCAGAGATAATCGGTGAAACAATGCAACGAGCTACATTCGCTACCTCTCCCGAACTCGATGTTTATTTCGAGTCCGACCGTCAGGCACGTATTATCGCAGCCGAGATGGTTGACAAATGTAGATGTTAGTCATAAATATAAAGGTTAAACAGAAACGAAAAACTAAACAAATCAATCAATGGAAACATTTTTCATCAAAGCGTTGCAACTCATTCTGTGCTTTGCTATCCTCATTCTGTTGCACGAGGGTGGGCACTTCTTGTTTGCAAAACTTTTCAAGGTCAGAGTAAAGAAATTCTGCCTCTTTTTTGACCCCTCAATAAATCTCGGTTTCAAGAAATTCAGTGGCACGTTGCGCCTCTTCACCTGGCGTGGCACCGACTATCACATCGGTTGGTTGCCCCTTGGCGGTTACGTCAACATCGCTGGGATGATAGACGAGAGCACCTCTGCCGAAGATTTGGAAAAGGACGATACACCACGCCAAAATATGTTTATGTATAAGCCAGCCTGGCAACGCCTGCTCATTATGGTAGGTGGCGTGTTGGTCAATTTTCTTTTGGCGCTCTTCATCTATGCTATGATCCTCTTTGTATGGGGTCGCGAGTATATACCTATCGAAAAGATGAGCCATGGCTTTAAGTTCAACCAGACTGCACAACAATTGGGTTTCTGTGATGGAGATATTCCTGTCAGTGCAGATGGAAAGACTTTCACACAATTCGATGCCAATCTCTTTCGCGATATTTCCGAGGCTAAATTTGTAACAGTGATGCGTCAGGGCGAAGCCGTTACACTCGCACTCCCAGGCGACCTCAACCTCATCGAGATGTTGCAGAGTCAGCCACGCTTTATGGACGTCTTGATGCCCTCGCTCATCGACAGTGTGCAAGGTGGCGGACCTGCCGAGCTTGCTGGAATCAAGGCTGGCGACCGACTCATTGCCTTCAATGGCGACTCTATCTCCACCTGGAATGAATTCAATTACAAGATGGGACAGATACGTGATGTCGTCCTTGCTGGACAACCGACTCAGCCAGGTCTGCTCTCTTCAATCTTTGGTGCAGAGGAGCCTGCTACCTCTCCCGTCGATAGCGCATCTTTGCGTCGAGTCACAGCAGTAGTCATGCACGCAGGTGCATCAGCACCCGACACTTTGGCATTCGATTTGGACAAAGATTTCCGTATGGGCATCTTCATGCACCACCCAATGACCGACTACCCGGTGACGACTCAATCATACGGTTTCCTTGAATCATTCCCCGCAGGTATAGCGCATGGTTGGGAGGTGTTGAGTGGTTATGTGGCCGACTTGAAATATCTCTTCACGGCCGAGGGAGCTAAGAGCGTAGGTAGCTTTGGTGCTATCGGCAGCATGTTCCCTGATGCGTGGGATTGGCACAGATTTTGGGAACTCACGGCATTCATCTCCCTGATGCTTGCCTTTATGAATATCCTGCCCATTCCCGCCCTCGATGGTGGTCATGTCCTCTTCTTGCTCTACGAAGTTGTGACACGTCGCAAACCCTCGGATAAATTCCTCGGCATAGCGCAAAGCATCGGTATGATACTGCTCTTTGCCCTGATGGGATATGCTATTTTCAACGACCTCTTGCGTTTCGTATTCTAAACGAACATCAGGTTTAAAGATATAAAAGTGGTGCGAATAGACGCTAATGTCTCGTTTCGCACCATTTTTATGTACCCTTATCTATTTCCCACAACGACTGCTTTTAATGACTCAAAAAAAGGCCTAACCTTTTTTAAAAAAGTCAAGACTTTTTTTAACGAGCCGTCGCGAAATTTTAACAAGGTCTTGGATTGTGAAATCCTATCAAATGCATTGGTATAAAACTAAGTTCCAGAGGAACGAATACACCCCCTGGTTTCGCCATAGTGGGTGAAACTAGGGGGTGTGGGTGGGGATTTGGGTGTGAAATCTGTCTTCGGCTGCTAGCCGTATTCTTTATTTTCCTCTGGCGTCCACTTTGCTCAGAAGAAGTTGGCGATGAACATCCAGATGATGGCTATGCCGTAGATGAGTTTGAAACCTGTGGTCAGAAGGAAAGCTATGAAGGACATCAGGGCTACTTTCAACGCTTGGTTGGTGGGTGTGCCTGCAATCAATTCGCCGACGAGCGCGCCGACAAAGGGACCAAAGATGATACCGAGTGGGCCGATAAACAAACCTACTACGAGGCCGATGGTAGCACCTCGTTCTCCGCTCTTGCTACCGCCGCCCCGGCGTGTCATCCATATTGGGGCGATGTAGTCCAAAGCGGTGACTATGACCATCAATATCCCCATCACAATGAAAGTGGGGGTGGATACACTGGAGCGGTCGGCCAGCCACATCATCCATAGTGTGGCGTATGCCAATGGGGGACCAGGCAGAACAGGAAGTACTGCGCCCAATAAGCCGACGACGGCAAAGATGCCGCCCAGGACAAGGTATAAGGTTTCCATATTTTATTGCTATTTTTTTTAGTGTCTGCCTAAAATGAGAGACGTCACTGATTTGACGTCTCTGCTGCAGGGGATTATAAATTAGTATTATATAGACAAGTTTTATAAATTAGTTTTCTTAATTCATTCGGTAGATTCTATACTTGGTCGCTTGATTTATCTTTTTGGCCCCTTTCCTTCCTACTGCCTTTAACTATTTCACAACGACCTTGCGCGTGGTGGAATTGGCAGTGGTATTGATTTTGATGACGTACACACCTGGGGCGAGACCACTGAGTGAAACTGTCGCTTCGTCGCCGCGGCGGATATCCTTGATGTGCTGGCTGAGTACCTGGCGACCGCTAGTGGTATAAACAGCCAGGTCTGCATAACTTTCGTTTGAACCAAAGAGGATGCGCCACTCATCAGCTTGCTTCAACAATGTAATAGGTGTCTCGCTATTGAAGACATCGTTCACACCGACTTCGGTATATTGTATCGCCTTCTTGAGTCCCTCGTAAGCATCAATTTTGCCATAGCCACGCTTTTCGTTGGTTGGAGTAAAACCTGTAGCGCCGTCCTTGCGTGCTGTTTCCTTGAATATATTTTCAATATCCTTGGGCGAGAGTTCTGGGTTGGCTTCGAGCCAAAGTGCGATCGTACCAGTCACGACTGGAGTCGCCATAGATGTACCACTCATCACGCCGTAATAGTATTCCTTGAGGCCTACTTTTTGCTTTGCGGTCAGGGCGACATTGCTTTTCGAGAAGTCTGCGGCATAACTGTTGTATCCAGCAGAGATGACCGAACCGGGTGCAACAATCATAGGCTTGACAGCATCACCCAGATAGGGGCCAATATTGCTGAAGTTAGAGATAGCGCCCTTGGAACCCGAGCTCATGCTATAAGTCCTGCTATCGACAAGACTAACGAATGTGCCGTTGTTGCCATTATACGATCCCACAGCAATAGCGAGGGGGATAGTCGCTGCACCTTCGCCTACACAATATTTATTGTCGCCTGTAGCAGCCGAGGGTGATCCGATGGGCTTGTAGAATTCGCCACCGCCATCATTGCACCAAGCGTGGAAAGAACTACCCTTGTAGCCTGTCACCTCGATACCAAAGATCAATTTGCTGTCACCACCGTTCATCACGCTGGCATTGATTGAAAAGGTGTAGTGCTCCTTCATATTATATTGTGCGATTTCGCCCACAGTACTACCACACTTTTTCCAGAAGTCGTCGGTCTTATAGTCCTTTTGCTTATTAGCCGTATTGTAAACGAATGGACGCACAGAGAAGTGTTGCTGTCCATCGGCTGCAGTGTTCCACATATCTACATAGTAAGAGTTGTAGGGGGTGCCATCTGGTTTTGCATTTTTGACGTAGAGGTTGATGGTCTGCGCATCTTCGGTAAATTCGTAGCTGGTGTGCAGTTTCTTGTCACCATCATTACCCATCGCAGCGACCAGGATACCACCTGCCTTGCAGTAGTCGTTCATGCTGGAGCAATAGGGAGTTGTGCCGTCGTGAGGACCGACCATCGAGCCAAAACTCATATTGATGACATAGGGTTGACCTGCTTCTGCAGCAAAATCGCTAATATATTTTGTTACTTCAAGCACTTCTGCGCTTTTAAAGCTTGATGGAATCATAATGAGATCTGCCTCGGGTGCTATACCATAGACATTGAAACCATCAATCTTACTACCGGCTGCAATAGTAGTGACGTGTGTGGCATGGCTAGAGTTGTAGCCGTCGCCACCGGTGGGGATAATAGTCGTAGGTTTCGAACCTGCATTTTTTCTGTTCCATACGGCTTTGACACGCGAATTGCCATCAGCATCCAGGAATGAGCCGTGCTTGAATTCAAAGCTTTGATCGATCACACCGACGATGACGCCTTTGCCAGTATAGGGCGTCTCCAGATCTGTACCATTGTGCACCTTGTCCGCCTTGATTTCTGCACGCGTTCCTGCCATAAAGGGCTGATGTTGTACGCTGGAGCTGATATACGTCACTTGGGGCATTTCTGACAGCACGCCCAGATAGTCCACTGGCACACTTGCTGTGATGGTGTTACTACTGATCACAGTAGCAGTGTAGCCCGCCGCAGTGATAGTCTGTGCTACACCCTCGCTGTCGGTACAGTTGATGATATAATCCTTTACTTCGGTAGCGACAGTAGTCTTGCCGTCGAGACTGCGTGTAGCTTGGCGCGCTTCGGTCAAAGCGTGGGTGGCCTGTGCGTCCATCTTCTTGTTTGTGTTCAACACGATTTGTGCTGAAGCAGGAATAGCTAACCCTGCGGCACAAATGAAAAGAGGAATAAATCTTTTTTTCATAAGGGAAGACGATGTATGATTTTATATTTAATATTTCTTACAAATTGAAAGCAGACTGAGGCATTTTGTGTCCAATCTGCTTTGAAAAGTATTGCAAAAGTACGAAAAAGTTTTGAGTTGAAAGTGCAATATAATGTTATTTAACTTTTTATGAAGATGTGGCTTGATAGTTGTACCTTCATTTATTAGCCAATTTTTTACTCATCAAACATTAAAAAGCCTTTCACTTATTTAGCATTTGTGTGTCATAATATCGAGCACTTTGCGGTCGGTCTCATTCATCGATTCTGAACCAATGGCTACGAGGTTGCGTATGCTCTGTTCGACATCCTCGTCGATGATTCCCTCGACAGCACTGACACAATTGCCCTGCATAGCCAGCATGGCAGATAGGACGGCGGTACTGACACCTGAGGTAACCTTGAGCGCACAACTTGGCTTGGCTCCATCGCATATCATTCCGGTGAGGTTGGCTATCATGTTCTTCACTGCAAAGGTGATTTGCTCGAAATTGCCGCCCATCAAATAGGTGATGCCACAGCTAGAGCCGGTGGCTGCTACGACACAACCGCAGAGGGCTGAGAGTGTACCCAATTGTTGCTTAATATAGATGGCGGTGAGGTGACTCAGTAGGAGAGCACGCGTGGTCTCCTCGGCTGTGTTGTGATTCTCCCGGGCAAAAACGACGACAGGATTTGTGGCACAAATGCCTTGGTTGCCACTGCCCGAATTGCTCATCACAGGAATCATGGCACCAGCCATACGTGCATCGCATGCCAGGCCTGTGCTTGACAAGACTTTTGAGAAAATGCTTTCTCCCATGATACCACGCCCCAAGGGTCGAGAGAGCGTCTTGCCCAGGCCATGTCCGTAGTTGCCATCAAGTGATTGTTGAGCGGCGGCCAGGTTGAGTCGTGCGGCATCGTTGATAAAATCAATGTCAGCCAGTGGGGTGGTAGTGGCGAAGTCATATACACGGCGCAAAGTGAGTTCGACTTCTGCGGCACTTTGACCGGTTGCCGACGTGGAATCGTTGTCGCGCTCATCCATTACTACATGACCATTTTTTTCTATATATATATATTGCGTATGTTTCTGTGAAATGATGACACATGTGTGACCATCTGTAGCATCATAGGCATGCACTTCAACATAGAGTTTGTCGGGTGCGTCAGTCTTGTGCTGGATGTCAATTCGACCTTCTTGTATATACACATTTCCTGCTTCTACTGCCTTTGGAGTACAATCTTTCAATACTTCGAGCCCATAGGCAGATTTTCCGATAGTTGCTCCAAGCGCGATAGCAATAGGCAGTCCGACCATGCCTGTGCCGGGAATACCCACGCCCATAGCATTTTTCAAGATATTAGAACTGAGCAGCACTTTGATACGCTCGGGGCGGGCGCCAAGTTCCTCAGTAGCTCGTGCTACAGCCAAAGCTACGCAGATAGGTTCGGTGCATCCCATCGCAGGAATGACTTGCTGTTTGACAAGTGTGATAATTTGCTGTCTTTGCTCGTCTGTCAAGGGGGTATATTGTGTATTTTCGCAATTCATACAATTATTTCTTTGTCTATAAAAGGTCGTCGTTATTATATATCTATCTATTGTTCGGCAATCTCCATGTCATTGTTTTCCGCAGGAGCCGCTCCAGAAGCAAATGCTGATTGTCTGAACTCTCGAGGAGTGATGTTATATTTTTTGTGGAAAGCGACATAAAAAGCCTGACGTGAAGCAAAACCAGCACTCAGTCCGATTTCTTCCACAGAATACCCTGCATGCTTTGCACTTTTCAATAGCCTGCATGCTTCGCGCAATTTCAGCGAATTGATCAGCATACGGAAATTTCCGCCATTGGTATGCACCGCTACCGATGCCGCGATGTGTCGTGTGTCGCAACCGAGTTCCTGGGCCAGCATGCGGCTTGTGTAGTTAGGATTGCGATACAATTTGCCGATGCTGAGTTTGTTCATTATCCTGACAAATAATTCGTCCGACCGCTTTAATGCCAAACGATTGCGATAGGAGAGGGGGCTGGTCTTAATTTGTTGCTTTGTCATTTTGTAAGATTAACGATTAACGTTGACGGATTAACGGTTAACGTATGTGCTTCGCGTCAAAGATGTCATTTTTTATGAAAAAGGCAATTCTTCTGAGCTCTTTTCCTAAAATTCCATGCACAAAAGTAAACATTTTTATTAGACATCGCACCGCTAAATGCTGAAAAAAAACTATTTTTGCAGAAAGAATATAAATATAATAGGTTTTTGCATTGACTCTTTGTAATGCTTGCAAATGCTGTGTGAAAAACTATTACCTAAAAATCTAACGATATGACTAAGCAAGAAATCATTGACAACATTCGTCGTAAGAAATCGTTCCTCTGTGTAGGTTTGGATACTGATTTGAAAAAAATCCCCCCACACCTTTTGAATGAAGAGGATCCCATTTTTGCGTTCAACAAGGCTATCATCGACGCCACAGCACCCTATTGCGTAGCATACAAGCCAAATTTGGCTTTCTATGAATGCTTCGGTTTGAAGGGTTGGGCAGCGTTTGAAAAGACCGTCAACTATATTCGCCAGAACTATCCCGACCAATTCATCATCGCCGATGCTAAGCGTGGAGATATTGGCAATACCTCGGCAATGTACGCTCGCGCCCTGTTTGAAGAACTCGACGTCGACGCTATCACTGTGGCTCCATATATGGGCGAAGACAGCGTGAAGCCTTTCTTGGGTTATCCTGGCAAGTGGGTTATTCTCTTGGCGCTGACTAGTAATCCTGGTTCTGCCGACTTCCAAAATGTGGAATCAGCAGACGGCGAAAAGTTGTTCGAACGTGTATTGCGTCGCTCACAGGACTGGGCAGGCGACGACCAAATGATGTATGTAGTCGGAGCAACCCGCGGCCGCGCTTTCGAAGATGTGCGCAAGATTGCGCCCAACAACTTCCTCTTGGTGCCAGGCGTAGGTGCACAGGGCGGTAGCTTGGCTGATGTTTGCCAATATGGTATGACTGCAGATTGCGGCCTGTTGGTGAATTCATCACGCGGCATTATTTATGCAGACAATACGCCTGCCTTTGCAGAAGCTGCCGGACGCGCTGCAGCAGAGTTGCAACAAGAAATGGCAGCATTGTTAGTAGACTAGTTATTAGTAGACTGGTAGACTAGTTATTAGTAGACAGGTAGACGAGTCGTTAGTAGAATTTATTCACACGTTTACTTGTTCCTCGTTCAACGTTAATTGTTCTCCCCTGATCTTAAAATGTCATCACTTCCTCCTCCTGCCCAAGTCAAATGGTCGCCCAATGTCATTTTGGTCGACGCAGATTATATTGACCATGTAGCCTTTCATCTCATCGTCAACTTTGAGCGCATACTCGGTCGTCGCGTGCCGCCAGCAGATTTGCCTGCGTGGCTGGATTATTTGGCATTGGATGGAGGACTACTCCCCGGTGAGAACGAGATTCAAGTGGTCTTCTTTCACGGTAAGGGCGTGCAGAAAATGCAAAACTTCTCGCTAGCAGACTTTGCTGCGGAATTGGATGGCGTAGCCTTTCGCGACAATTTAGGTGAATTTATGATGCAATCTGTCGAGGTAGAAGATTTGACATCGACCATGGATTTGCTGAAGGAAACTGTCGAATTGATAGCGCAATCCGAATCGGTGAAAAAAGTAATGCTCGTCGCGGATATGGATACCGATACTTCCGAACTGCTCAAGGCTGTGAGCAAAGCCAGTGAGGCGGATAAAGAATTCATCGTATTCGGACTGCAACACCTCGCTCCGACCTCGTCGTATAAGACCGAAATCTTGGGCTACTCCCTGATGGGCGCTCTGGGCATTACGGGAGAAGAATTGGAAAACAAAAGACAATAAAAAGCAGAAGGCTAGGAAACCCTCTGAAAGAGAAATCCGAGCCTAATAATGCAGTAAATAAAATATTAAACAATAAATAACCTCAACTTTTAAAACTCCTAAATCACTATGGAAGCAAAACTTCAACAAGTTGTATCACAATTTGATGTTCAAGGTACAGTCGTAGACGTTCGCCCCTTGGGCAATGGTTTGATTAATACTACTTACAAGGTAGAAACCGAAGGCGATGCGCCCAACTATGTATTGCAAAATGTCAACAACGCTATCTTCCCCGACGTAGAAATGTTGATGGACAATATCGTGACTGTGACCAACCATATCCGTGCTAAGTACGAAGCTGCAGGCATGACCGACGTAGAGCGCCGCGTATTGCGATTCGTGCCAGCTAAGGACGGCAAGTATTTCCACTTCGACGGTGAAAAGTACTGGCGCGTGATGGTATTTATCCCTGATACCGTTTCACAGACAGCAGTTACTCCCGAAAGCTCATACATCGTAGGCGAAACTTTCGGTAACTTCCAAGCTATGCTGGCAGACGTTCCAACA
The DNA here is from genome assembly GCA_017383485.1 of Bacteroidaceae bacterium. GTDB lineage: Bacteria > Bacteroidota > Bacteroidia > Bacteroidales > Bacteroidaceae > Alloprevotella. The sequence continues at coordinate 7,214 of JAFNXM010000035.1, read as the reverse complement.
GAATTGGGCGAAACTATCAAGGACTTCCACAACATGGAATTCCGTTTGCAACAATTGCGCGAAGCTGTAGCAGAAAACAAGGCTGGTCGTTTGGCTGAAGTACAATGGCTCGTAGACGAACTCGAAGCACGTGCAGAAGAAATGTGCAAGGGCGAACGTCTCCACCGCGAAGGCAAATTGGCTAAGCGCATCTGCCACTGCGACACTAAAGTGGACAACATCCTCTTCGACGCTGACGGCAATGTGCTCTGTGTGATCGACCTCGACACCGTGATGCCCAACTTCATCTTCTCAGACTTCGGCGACTTCCTCCGCTCAGCAGCAAACACTGGTCGCGAGGACGACAAGGACTTGGACAATGTCAACTTCAACATGGATATCTTCAAAGCATTTGCAGAAGGTTATCTGAAGAGCGCGAAAGTGTTCCTCACTCCATTGGAAATCGAAAACTTGCCCTACGCAGCTGCCCTCTTCCCCTACATGCAGACCGTGCGCTTCTTGGCAGACTACATCAATGGTGACACTTACTACAAAACACAATATCCCGAACACAACCTCGTACGCTCAAAGGCACAATTCAAACTCCTCCAAAGCGTAGAAGCTCACCAAGCAGAAATGCAAGCGTTCATCCAATCTAAGTTGGGCTAATTTGTAGCCTCTCTATCTGGAGAAATATACGATCAGATGCATCCTTTTCGACGAAGGGTGCATCTTTTTTTGTAGCCTAAATCATGAGGAAGAATCTGCATCTTTTGTCAAAATTTTTCGCATTTTAGAGGAGCGAGAATCGCTTAAAATCCATCAACCGAAGAGTTGGTCGGATTTACGCGAACTACAGCGCATTAGGAAAACCGAATTTTTTAGTGCAAACGAGGGTAATAATGGTCTAAATGTCCTAATTGTGGTCAATTTTACCTTTAATCTATGAAATTCTACCCTTATTGTAGGAAAATCTACAAGTAACCTAGATAAATCTATCAGTAATGTAGTTGAAACTACAAGTAACCTAAATAAATTTACAAGTAATGTAGATGAAACTATCCTTATTGTAGTTGAAAAAAGGTTAAGGTTTCTTCTTACGACCCTTATCTTAGGCATACTTTCCCATTCTATTTCATCAATCGCGTTTGTCAAAATTTTTCGCATTTTTTTATGGTGAAAAAACCATTGCAATACCAATAACGTGATGCAAAAGCTAAAAAATGCGTTAAAAAACATCCTATTTGCACAGCAAGATGTATCTTTGTACAGGAAAACTGCGATTTTGCTCCAATAGCATTGGCGAGAAACAGTTTTCTTACTTTACACATAGATAATAATACATACAAAAAATAATCATCAAAACACTTGACGTATGGTACAACTTACACTACGCCGCACATGGACTGCCGCAGCAAAATATGCCTTTGCAGCGTGTGCACTCTGCGCTATGGCGACACCAGCATCTGCCGCTGGAGATGACGAGGCTTTGATCAATTATTTCTCGGCACGCCTCAATGGTAGCGAAGAGGCTTTCTCGCAAAACATCCCCGTAGAACTTTCACAAATCGAAGCACAGCAACAAACCGTATGGCAGGCATGGGCCAAAGCCAACGAGGCCTTCGACGAAGAACGCTTGATTCCTCTGGACGAACTGAGTCTGAAGAAACATAGCAGTTGGACATTGCCCGCAAAACTCGAATACAATGCTGTGATGAACTACTACTATGGCAAAAAGGGTGCTCGCCCCGAAGCTGGCTATCCCTTGTTCCTCTATCTGCATGGCTCAGGTGATAAGAATAATGAATGGGCTAATGGTATCAAATTTGGCAATAGTTTTGAAGATGGTCCTTCGGTTTACTTTATTCCTCAAATCCCCAACACCGGAGATTACTATCGCTGGTGGCAAAAGGGTAAGCAATGGGCATGGGAAAAACTCTTGCGCCAACTTTATCTGACTGGTGATATCGACCCCAACCGCATCTATTTCTTTGGTATCTCCGAGGGGGGATATGGTAGCCAACGCCTGGCGTCATACTATGGCGACTATCTGGCAGGTGCGGGTCCCATGGCAGGCGGTGAGCCCCTGAAGAATGCTCCCGTTGAGAACTGCCGCAATCTGGCATTCAACTTCCGCACAGGTGCCGACGACACTGGTTTCTTCCGCAACGAATTGACACAAGCGACAAAGGATGCCTTTGAAGCAGCACAGAAGAAATATCCTGATGGCTTCGTACATCACATCGAATTGATCCCTGGCAAGGGACACCAAATTGATTATACTAAGACCACGCCTTGGTTGGCACAATACACCCGCAATCCTCAGCCCAAACATGTAATCTGGGAAAACTTTGAAATGGATGGTATCCACAGAAAGGGCTTTGCGAATATCTGTGTAGAGGAAGATCCACGCGGCGAGTTTGATACTTATCGTATTACTTACTTCATGGACATCGAGGGCAACGAGATTACACTCGCTTCAAAGAAAACGGTGTACAACTGTACAGAAACTGAAAATGGTATCGACAAGTTTTTCAAAAAGTTCTATGCTAATTTGAACAAGGGTAAGATCCGTCTCTATCTGTCTCCAAAATTGGTAGATTTCAATCAACCCGTTAAGATCACAGCCAATGGCAAAGTGCTTTTCAATGGTATGTTGCAACCTACTGTGCAGGATATGGTAAATAGTCTCGCTACCTTCTACGACCCCGAACGTATCTTCCCGGCATCTGTATTGATTGACTTTGCTTCGGATGGCACAGGTATTGCCGGCGTAGAAATGGACGAGGCAAAAGATGGTCACTACTACGACTTGGCAGGCAAGATGACCACACAACCACAAAGCGGTGTCTATATCACATCAAACGGCAAAAAGGTGATGTTCTGATCTTACGAAAAACACACCTAAACCTATACACAGAGGGGCCTTCTTCCATTGCAGAAGAAGGCCCCTCTCTACTTTTTTTATCAACGATTTTTTATCAACACTTACCCCTCACTCGTCCAACGTTTATCTTTTATCGTTCATTATTTACCTCTCAACATTCATCTCTCAACTCTCAACGTTCATCTCTCAACTCTCCTACCAATAATACACCTCTATCATTCCCGGCTCCAGATAATGCTCGGCTTCGTAGCGTGATGCTTGCACCACTGTACCATCTTGGCGTAGACGTTGCACCTTGTTGTTGGTCAAAATATCTATGCAAAGACCCTCCGTGGGATGGGTGTTTTGGACGATTACGTAGTTGCGTCCCTCGTTGGTCAATTGCGAAACCATCGCGCTTTGGCCACGGCTATCGATCTTTAGGAAATTGGGAGGTAAAGTCGTCAGACGTTTTGTCCCCTGAGGAATCTTATTGCCCAAGTGATAGACTCCCTCGACACGGCAACCTAGGAACACTTTCGCCCAGCATTGTATTTCTTGATTCAGAGAGCGCACCTCCTCGTAGACCCTACTGCGCAACCCTTGCTCAGTGATTGGCGCTTGATGAAAGTCCCAAGTCTCGGTCGAAGGATTCCAATAGGTGAAATACTGCAAGCCCTGTGCACCATAGAGCAAATTGCTGTACATCTGCAGGCGCAGTTGTCCCATCGTCGGTACAGGATATTCCATGTGAGCCGTACTCAGCGCAAAAGCCCAAAAGGGTTTCTCTGTGCGACGTGATTCGGCAGAAATCATCTCCAAGTTCTCGTAGAATTCAGCACGCACAAAGATCTCCTTACCCTTACTCAAGAGCGGATAATGGTCAAAGGAAAGTAAGGGGAGATTCACCTGCTTGTCAAACAATCGTAGGTGCTCTTCGTACCCAGACTTGCTAAATGCCCAATTTGGTAGCAGGTTCAAGTAGCAAGGGTGCTTTGTATCTGCTGCTTCCACTCTGCGTGCCCATTTGCCCAACTCTTCGAGATCTGCATTCTGGGGCTCGTCTCTCAGGAAATAGCCACCCAGGGCACGATGCCTACGTACCTGCTTCACTGTCGCCTCTGTTTCTGATTTCAGTTCGGGGCACATGAAGATAGATTTCATGCCTACCTTGCGACACAAGTCCAGAGCACGCAGGGCATCCTTCTTGGTATAAATATGTGAGAAGGAATAATTGAATCCACAATCCTTCAGTTCGCGGTAGCGCTCCTCCGTAGCATTTTCACCAGGCGGAATACTATACCAAGCCAATATCGGGATTTCTCTTTGACGGCTGCGCGCCTCGATGTCTTGCTGCCCGAAAACAGCTAAACAGAGTGAGAGAAGAAAGACTACTTTTATTTTCATACCTATTAATATTATATGTAAATCACTTTGGCAAAGTTAAACAAAACAACATTTATTCCCTTTATTTTATAAGAAACTTTTTACCATGTCAACCAACAATGCACAATAAAAAGGGAATGCACCAATTATGAGATGCATTCCCCTATATCTATAAGATAATGTATAAACGAAGGATTAGAGGCTAACCTTCTTTACAAATACATCATTACCCTTTACTACGCGAACTACATAGTTGCCAGCATTCAGTGCAACGAATGTCTTGCCTTGTACTACTTGTTGAGCTACGAGCGCACCAGCTGCAGTATAAACATTGACTGTAGCATCGTCTGCAGAAACTTGTACGCCGCCTGCTACAACATCTACCTTAGCCGATGCGAGAGGAGCAGTCGCACTTTCCACAGCAGTCACGCTCTTCATCGCTACTTGCTTCGCATTGACGATTTCGCCTGTACCCTTGTCCACGAGAAGAGCGACCAAATTACATTTGCTCAAATCCTTGATATTTGTAGGCAAAGCAAATTCGTAAGTATGACTCAACTTGTCGCCTGCATTGAACTTACCGCTCAAGCTACCTGCGATACCGAGGATGTCTTCAGCATGTCTAGCGACATGATCAAAGTCAACTTCAATGTATGAACCCATCGAAGTCAAGTGCTTCAAGTAGGGGTCTGAAGTATATTGACTATTGCCCGAGAAGTAGTTGCTTTGGAGATAATCCTTACGTTGAGAAGCTGGCAAATCTTTACCATTCACACCATCTTCTGTAATCACGTATGAGAAACAATAGGGAGCATCTTTCAGATTGCAATCAATAGAGAATGTAGCCGAAGCTGTAACCTTCACCTTGCCTGCTTCGCGATCGATTTCTGCACCTTCGATATCCACAGCAGCTTCAGTCAAAGTATACATCATTGGCAGAATATTGTTGTCAATACCAAAAGGCGTGCCATTAGTGCTGCCATAGTAAGGGTCTACTTGCTTCATACGATTCAATACAGAACCAGGGAATCCACCGCTATAGCTTGCGAGCAAATCATTAAAGGCTGCTTCTTGCATGATATCATTGGCGTGTACGGCAATAGGGATAAAGTTGTCAGGATATTCTTCTACCAACTTTTCCATACCGACCATACCGCGTGGACACCATCCGCACCAAGCGCCAGTATACTCTTCCATCACAACCATACGATCTACGGTCTTGTCTGGGTCGATAGCAGTGATACTACCTTCTGCTACATTTTCTTCAGTCAAACTTTCGCCGTTGATGCTTGTGATTTCTACGTTGAGGGGAATACGTTGAGCTGTTTCAATAGCATCAATCTTGCCAGAGAAACTTGCACTACCCAAGAAGCGGATGCTACCGCCTGTAGTACCACTTGCAATCTTGTCGCCCATAGTATAATTGTAGGCCACGTCTTTCACTGGTGTGCAACCATAGTTGGACAAGGTGAAATTCAGATTTGCACCGCTTCCCATTTCTACTTTAGAGTGTGATACACCCAGGATTTGGATATCATTTTCCAAGAAACCACCTTCACCTTCAGTCACGCAGTAGATAGGCAGAGCGATATAACCGCCCTTCCAGCCCTTCAGTGGCATAACACTATAGTTGTAGACCGCTTGACCGAGCGAGCTGTCGTTGTATAACCACGTCAGGTCACGTGCACAGGGTACAACAACAGATGAATACTTCACACCTGCACTATAGCTGAGCGTGTATCCCACCTGCAAGTCGCGCACCTGGTCTACTGTCCAATCACAAGGGACGCTCAACAAAGCAAAGTCTTGATATGTACCTGTAGCATTAGCCATCCACAATTGCTCGCCAGTGTTAGCATCTATGATCCAGAATGCAGGATCATTACCCTTGGTAGGCAAAATCAGTTGAATTTCTTTTACCTTGTTTCCGACGAAACGCGATACGACGTCTGCTGGGATGACAGTACTATATTCCAAGTAGGTGTCTTGAGCAAAAGCATTCCAATTCAAAGTGTAAAATGCCGAATCCATAGGAACTGTGGTCATCCACTTAGGTTCCTGCACCTTGTCGGAAGGTGTACGCATATCGCGCACCATCTTACGCAATTCAGGCAATTCGCCAGTCACTGCCTTCAAGTCAGCCGTACGCAGAGGGTTTGAAGCCACATTCTGAGCAACGGACACTGCACTGACTCCGCAGAGCAATGCAGAAAGTACGAGTAATTTTTTAAGTCTCATAAGCTATTTATTTTTATGTTTTAGGGTTTTTATCTATTTGGGAAATAAGTCTAATTGTAGTAGCAGGCTATTAACTGATAGTTTATATCTTTCAAAAACTAAAACCAAACCTATTGTTGTAAAATATTATTTCGTGGCCAAAAGTACTTTATTTTTGTCAAATAGCAACATTTCTTTTCGGAAAAATACGAAATGTCACTGTTTTTTAGAAAAATATTATCTGTGGCGTCTTTATTTTGATAAAAATCGATATTGAAACTTTAGAGGAATAGCAGTAGGGGCTCTCTTCAAAAAGAAATTCGTTAATGATGTATGGGAGGTGTCGAGGCATCATATGTCTGTTATCTTTATGTATACCTATGTTTATATCTATATCTCTATATATATAATATGTATCCTCTGCTTTTTTTAAGTTCGTGTTCTTCCGAAGTATGAGTTTAAAAGCTATATATGTGCTTTCTTGATTAGGTTTAAAGTGTGATTTTTGCAATCTGCGTTTGTCAAATAATGTGGCTCGTTAAATAGGGTGTAATTTTTTTAATTCTTTATAATAAGCTGTGCTGTAGTGGGTTTTGGATAAAATTGCCAGGGTTTTGTGTACCTTATTTTAAAATTTTCTTGTCAAAACATTTGGCCATTATTAAAAAAGTGTGTACTTTTGCACTCGCTAATCAGGAAACGCCCTGATGAGCGACTTTAAAAGAAGCGATCTTTGAAAGCAATTCCATAAAACTTTTTGTAGAGA
>JAFNXM010000034.1 GCA_017383485.1 Bacteroidaceae bacterium | reverse complement strand
GTGGGAGAAAAGGATTTGGATTTGGGACGCAAGGAATTCGACATACTCGTCTACTTTATGAATCGTCCCGGTCGTCTGATTGACAAGCAAATGCTCGCCGAAGCCGTATGGGGAGACCATATCGACAGTGCAGACAGCTTCGACTTCATCTACGCACAAATCAAGAATCTGCGCCGGCGTCTCAAGGCAGCAGGCGCAAACGTTGAGATCAAGACCGTATATGGTTTTGGCTATAAAGTAATCGTCGAGGAATAGGCACACAGCAAACTGATTTTACGCATGAATAAGAGAAAAGGCATAAAACTCGTCACCCTGCTCACCCGCCGTTTGGCCGTTGTCGCAGTTGCCGTCATGTCGTTGTGGGCAGTACTGTTCTATTCGGTCGTGGTACAGGAAGTGGATGACGAGACCGACGACCAATTGGAAACCCTGGCCGAAGAGATCATCGTGCGCGACTTGGCGGGCGATACATTGCCTGCGGTGTCGAGCGGGATGAACAACCAATATTTCCTGACCGAGGTCTCCGCTGAATATGCCCAATCTCATCCGCACGTACAATACGAGGATCGTGACGTCTTCGTTGAGGCCAAGAACGAGACCGAACCCGCGCGTGTACTGACCTATATATATAAGCGTGGAAATGGTACATGGGGTAGGATAGAGGTATCTACGCCAACTATTGAAAAGGCAGAGTTGCGCGAAGCTATCGCTGTGTCGATAGGCATCCTATTCTTGACACTGATCATCTCTATTGTCGTGCTCAATTTCACCGTCGTTCGCCGCAGCATGCGCCCCCTTCACAAATTGCTCAGTTGGCTCGAGCAATATCGTCCAGGCGACAAAGTCTCTGCACTGGACAACCCGACAAATATCCGAGAGTTTGCCTGGCTCAACGAAGTCTCCGAGTCGGCAATCCAACGCAGCGAGCAATTGCACCAGCAGCAAAAACAATTCATCGGTAATGCCTCGCACGAGATGCAAACTCCTTTGGCCATTAGCATAGGCCGTCTGGAAATGATGATGGACGATGATGGATTGAACCAGCAGCAATTGGGCGAGTTGGTTAAGGTGCATCACACACTCAGTCACCTCTCGCGCATGAACCGTTCACTATTATTATTGAGCAAAATTGATGGTGCGCAGTTTTCCGAGCGAAAGCCAATCGACATCAATGCACTGGCCAAACGCTACCTGCCCGACTATACACAAGTCTACGCCCACCGCGGCATAGAGGTAGAAGTGCAGGAACAAGGTCACTTGGTCATCGAAATGGACGAGTCCTTGGCAGTCGCATTGTTGACCAATTTGCTCAAGAATGCCTTTGTCCATGCTTCAGAGGGCGATACCCTGTATTTGCGCATTTCGGATCGTGGATTTACGGTAGAAAATACGGCCCACGATGGTCCGCTCGATGCTTCGCTCATCTTCAATCGTTTCTACCACACTTCGGGCAATGCACAATCCACTGGACTTGGGCTCTCGATTGTCAAATCTATTTGTAATCTCTATAAAATAAATGTAGACTACCACCACAGAGACGGCCGACATGTATTCGAGGTGACGGTGTGATGTTTAATGATCAACGATTATGGTTTAATATTGAGCGAACAATAAGAAATAAGGGTGAAATATTAATAGAAGTTAAAAAATATACGATAAGGGGCGATTTCAGAATCTTTTCAGAATCGCCCCTTAACTTTGCCTCTGTAAAAAGGAAACAAATCGAATATTAACAATTAAAACGACATCGATATGAAAACTAACTTCAAAAAATTATTCCTCGCTTTGGTATGTTTCTGCACAGTACAATTCGCCGTAGCAGACAACGAGCGCCCCATCACAGTCAAGCAATTGCCAGCAGCGGCACAGCAGATTTTGAGCAAGCACTTTGCAGGACAAAAAGTATCCCTTGCCAAATATGAAAATGGCTTGATCGAAAAGTCCTACGACGTCATCCTGGCCAATGGCAACAAGATCGAATTTGACCGCAACGGTGCATGGAAATCACTGGACTGCAAATACACCTCAGTGCCCAAGGCCTTGCTTCCTCGCCCCATCGCCAACTACATCAACCAGCACTATCAGGGCGCAGCCGTCAAGGAGATAGAGAAAGAACATGGCCGCTATGAAGTAAAACTGGAAGGTGGCGTAGAATTGACCTTTAACTCTAACTTCAAAGTCCTTGACATCGATTTCTAAACCTCACAATTAACATAAATACTAATCAAAAAAACGACAACAACATGAAAGCACTTTATATCCTCCCCTTACTTTTGGCTACACTCTTCGTATCCACCAGTTGCGAACAAGACCAAGATTTGCTCGAATTCCAAGTCCCCACAGTTGTAGTGCAGGAGTTCAAGGAAAAATACCCTGATGCTACCTATGCCGAGTGGGAACGCGTGGGCACAAAGTACAAAGCAGATTTCCGCTACGACGGACGCGAAGCCGAGGCTTGGTTTGACAAGGGCGGCAACTGGATTCGCACTGAGTTCGAATTCCGTGGAACTTTGCCCGAACCCGTACAGCAATTGATCACCACCAAATATGCTCGCTACGAGATAGACAGCGTGGAGTGGGTCGAAACACCTACGGGCAACTACTACCAATTTGAATTGGAAAGAGATGGACGCCTGGACCGCACGCTCAAGGTGCGCGAAGATGGCACAGAGATCTGACAACCCCTAACCCAAACCTAATCATAACGAAGTCCGAGTGGCACCAGAATCAGCCGCTCGGACTTATTTTTTGCTTGTCTCTACGAAATTCAGACTTAAACTTTCTGCCATTAGCCAATAGTGTGCGAGACATTAGCAAAATCGCGCTGAAAAAAACATTAGACCTTTTTTTAACGAGGCGTCGCGAAATTTTAACGAGGCGTCGCGAAATTTTTACGAGGTCTAACCTTTTTTTTCTTGCTCGCTTATTCGTTTCTCTGAGATAAATCTCGAAGATACTTTCGCTCGCTGTGAAAAATATTGGGGCAAGCTTGATATTATTTCGCTCGCTTATTCGTATCTCTGAGATAAATCTCGAAGATACTTTCGCTCGCTGTGAAAAATATTGAAGTAAACTTCATATTATTTCGCTCGCTTATTCGTATCTTTGCAAAAATAAATTGCAGATTTCTGCCCTTGCGAAAAGGGCGAAAGCATTTTTCTATAAAAAGACAGTATGGAAAAATATATTGTATCCGCTAGAAAATATCGCCCAATGACTTGGGGAAGCGTGGTGGGTCAGGAGGCGCTGACCACAACATTGAGGAATGCTATCACTTCGGGCAGATCGGCTCATGCATATCTGTTCTGTGGCCCACGCGGAGTAGGCAAGACGACGTGTGCACGTATCTTCGCCCGCTCGATCAACTGCCTGACGCCAACAGCAGAAGGCGATGCTTGTGGAGTGTGCGAGAGTTGCAAGGCTTTCGAAGAGGGACGCAGTTATAATATATATGAATTGGACGCTGCATCAAACAATTCGGTCGAAGATATTCGCTTGCTCAACGAACAGGTACGCATGCAGCCACAGATAGGTCGATACAAGGTGTTTATCATAGACGAGGTACACATGCTCTCTATCGCTGCATTCAATGCCTTCCTGAAAACTCTCGAGGAGCCGCCTGCGCATGCTGTGTTTATCCTGGCTACGACCGAGAAACACAAGATTCTGCCTACGATCCTGAGCCGCTGTCAAATCTACGACTTCAACCGTATGGAAATAGAAGGCATCGTGGGACATCTGAAACGCGTGGCAGAAAACGAAGGTTATACCTACGAAGAAGAAGCCCTGGGCGTGATAGCGCGTAAGGCTGATGGAGGTATGCGTGATGCGCTGTCTATTTTTGACCAAGTGGCGGGTTATGCAGAGGGAAATATTACTTACAAGAAAGTAATCGAGGACCTGAACATACTGGACTACGACTATTATTTCCGATTGATGGATCAAATCCTAGAAAAGAAGGTGCCCGATGTAATGGTGACCCTTGGCGAGATCCTAAGCAAGGGTTTCGAGGGTGGACACTTTATCAGCGGTTTTGCATCTCACCTCAGAGATTTGCTGATGTGCCGAGATGAGCGCACGTTGCCCTTGATGGAAGTGGCAGAGAGTGTGAAGGAACGCTATGCAGCACAGGCTAAACGCTGTGATGCGAAGTTCCTGTATCGCGCACTGAAGCTCTGCAACGACTGCGACTTGAACTATCGTGCTGCAAGCAACAAGCGTTTGCTCGTAGAACTCACAATGATTCAAGTGGCTCAGGCACTGGACGAAGATGATGCAGGCTGTGGGCGTCGCCCTAGTAAGATATTAAAACCCCTATTTGCTGCGATAAAGAAAGTGGTAGACGAAGCGGCAAAGTCTCAGACTTCGACTCCACAATCCCATGCACAACCTGCGACGAATAGTTATGGAACGGCATCTGCAACAGGTACTGCGCCTGCAGTCGCTAATACTGCATCGGCCAGTGTCCATGCGGCGATAAAGCGGATGGCACCTCATTCGCTGTCTATCAAAGCTAAGAATAGATTACAGACACCACAGGTTGCGACAGAAGTAGCCGCGCAATCGCAAGCAGAGGTGGTGACAGAAGTGCGTCCGTTTGAATACAGCGATTTGAGCTTCTGGTGGTATCGCTATGCGATGCAATTGCCAATAGAGGAGAATGCGGTGGCAGGCAGATTGAAGAATATGCGACCAGTATTGATGGACGGATGGCGAGTCGAGGTACCTGTGGAAAATGAACAGGTGATGAAGTATATGAATGAACATTTGCCGAGATTGCAGAACTTCTTGCGTAAAAATCTAAGGAATGTCGAAATTTCTTTGCACTTCCGCATGTTGAAAGAAGCAGAGATAAAGCGACGTGCCTACTCGAAAAGAGAACAATTGGCTTTGATGCTTGAAAAAAGTGTTGGGTTTAGAAATCTTGCCAAAGCCTTGAAACTGGAACTGCAATAATTGTAAAAAGCAGACCTTGCTGCGCACAAAAATAGTTTGATAAATAATAATAAAAACAATATCACAATGGAAAAGAATCAACACAAGTATGTCACAGTGGCATACTCGCTCTTCTCAGACAATGCAGAAGGCGTACACGAGTTAATCGAACAAACAAATGAACAGCACCCCTTGCAATTTATATCAGGCTTTGGTACTATGCTCGAAGCCTTTGAAGCACAAATTGTGCCTTTGAACGAGGGCGATAAGTTTGACTTTACTTTGGCAGTCGACGAGGCGTATGGTCCATACGTTGCAGAGCATGTTATTGAATTGGACAAGCAAGTATTTTGCATTGATGGCCGCTTTGACAAAGATAATATTTATCCAGGCAACGTGATCCCGTTGACAAATGCTGACGGTATGCGTTTCGATGGTGTGATTGTCGAAGTGAAAGACAATACAGTGGTGGTAGACTTGAACCACTTTTTGGCTGGCCGCGCTTTGCACTTCACAGGCCACGTTGTACAATCTCGCCCCGCTACTGATGCAGAAATCCAAGGTTACTTGAATATGCTCAGCGGAGAAGGTTGTGGTTGCTGTGGCGAAGGCGGCGGTTGCGAAGGCGGTTGTGGTGGACATCACCACGGCGAAGGCGAAGGATGCTGCGGCGGACACCACCACGGAGAGGGCGAAGGCTGCTGCGGTGGTCACTGCCACTAATCAATTGCCGTAAGGCTCTATTCATAGCATTTAGTTGTCTCACGCCAATCTCTTGAACCTGTTCGATTTTAGTAGAAGATATTAATTTTATAGAAGGTTCTATAGATTTGCGTGAGACTTTTCTTTTTCTAATTCAAACGAACGATGAGCAATAGCATAGGAAAAATATTTCGGCTCACTACCTTCGGCGAAAGTCATGGTGTCGCTATTGGTGGCGTGATAGATGGTTTTCCCGCAGGAATACTGATAGATTTGGACTTCATACAGTCTGAACTGAATCGTCGTCGCCCTGGGCAAAGTCACCTTACTACACCACGCAAGGAAGCAGACCAAGTGGAAATTTTATCTGGTGTGTTTGAAGGTAAGTCTACTGGTACGCCTATTGGCTTTATTGTCCGCAATGAGAATCAGCATTCTTCCGACTACGATGATTTGAGGGATATCTATCGTCCCAGTCATGCCGACTATACCTATCAGGCGAAATATGGTGTGCGCGACTATCGCGGCGGAGGACGTTCTTCGGCGCGAGAAACTATCGCCCGAGTTGTTGGCGGTGCTTTTGCAAAAATCGCACTGCGCCAATTGGGCATCAGGATTACCGCCTATACTTCGCAAGTAGGTCACATCTCTCTGCCTGCATATCCTGCAGATTTCGATTTCTCCTTGATAGAGAAGAATCCAGTGCGTTGCCCTGATGAAAGTGTGGCAGCCGAAATGGAAGCGCTGATTGCTCAAGTGAAAGCCGAGGGTGATACTATTGGCGGCGTCATTACTTGTGTGATACAAGGGTGTCCTGTCGGTTTGGGCGAACCAGTATTTGGTAAATTGCATGCCGAACTAGGAGCAGCAATGCTCTCGATCAATGCCGCCAAGGGTTTTGATTATGGCACAGGGTTCGACGGCGTCGGGCAGCGTGGTAGTCAGCAAAATGATTACTTCGTATCAGGCAAAGCGACAGGCGGTGAGGCGAACATCTGCACCGCGACAAATCGTAGCGGAGGTATCCAGGGCGGTATTTCCAATGGTCAGGAGATTTATTTCCGCGTAGCCTTCAAGCCCGTAGCCACTCTGTTGCAGTCGCAACCCACTGTCAATCGTGATGGCGAAGCCGTCTCTGTCAAAGCACGTGGCAGACACGATCCATGCGTCTTGCCTCGCGCTGTTCCTATCGTTGAAGCCATGGCAGCAATGGTAATTTTGGATAATTATATGCTAAATAACACAAGAAAGTGTTAAATCTGAAAAAATCTAAAAAAAAACGAAAAAAAACTTTGTTACTTAAAAATCGTTTTTTACATTTGCCACATCAGTTGTCGTGATGATAACGTATCTTTATATAGTTTAGTTAAGTCTAGTTTAGTTTTTGTGTTGGTTAATGGAAGCCTGTGGAGACAGTGCTTCCATTAATTTTTTGTTGCGATACGGCGTGAAAATAGAGAAGAAGTAGGGAAAAGGTTTACGATGTTATATGTTCCACGGTACAAATTTTAAGATTATTTATGAAAGTTTATGCTTTTATTACAATAAGGTCAGGCTTATTTCAAAAAATATCAGACCTTTTTCAAACAAGCCTTGGGAAAGTTTTAACAAGCCCTTGACTTTTTTCAACGATCCGTCGCGAAATTTTCACAAAGCCTTGGCTTTTTTTGCTGAAAAATGGGGTAAAATAAAGGGGGAATAGCCCATTTCAGGCAATTCCCCACTTTCGTACCACAAAGTTACGAAATTTTTCGCCGACAACCAAATTTGAATTAACATTCGTTAATAAATGTTCCACGGATTAAACCGCACGCAAAACGGCTCCTGTTCTCAGTCCGTAGGTCCTCTGGTCTTTGCCCCCTGCTCTTTGACTTGGGGCCCTAAAATCTTGTCCTTAGCCGCTATATGTTTGACACTATACTCTGGTCTCCTGTAGTTTATTACACTACTTTTTCATTCAGAATGACCAGATGCTTTCTGTGAAAGATGATTTTGTGGCAAATATTCGCTCAATCCCCGGAAAAACTGTAAATTTGCAAGGCAAAATTTATGTACGTATGCGCAGTGTGCTGAAATATTTGTGTCTGTTGGTGGGGTTTTGGATGATTCTGCCCCATGCTGCTACCTGTCAGACAGGTGGTAGTGATGTGATGCAGACACAAAGTGAGACTGAGACGGATACCTTGCAGTTGAGTCTGTTGACCTGTGCTCCTGGTGGCGAGATCTACGAACTGTACGGGCATAGTGCATTGCGTGTGAAGTGCTTGACTGATGGTTCGGACTGGGTGTTCAACTATGGTATATTCGATTTCTCTACGCCAAATTTTATGTGGAGATTTATGTTGGGACAGACGGACTATACTGTGGCGGCGATGCCATATATGTACTTTTGCGATGCCTATCGTCGCGAGGGTAGGGCCGTGACCGAACAGGTGCTCAATCTGAGACCAGCAGAAGAGGCACGCTTACTCGATGTAGTCATTCAACACGTGTCGCAAGAGGGGTGGAATTATCGATACAACTTCCTGTATGACAACTGTGTGACCCGCTTGATACACATGATTGAGGATTGTGTTGACGGTCAGGTGGAATGGCCTACGGCAGAGGAGGGAAAACGCACGTTCCGAGATATGCTGCACGAAAGCACAGAGGTGCAAAGCCCATGGAATTGCTTTGGACAGGATTTGATACTGGGCGCCGAAGTGGATGAACCGTTGTCGGTGACAAAGCAAATGTTCTCGCCAATCTACGCCGAACGCTTCGTGTGTGAAGCCGTAGTACGCGGGGCTGATGGTCAGACCAGACCATTGGTCAGTCAGCCCGCGCCGCTTGTGACATCCTATGCTTCCACCCTGGAAACAAATGGCGGTGCAATGATGCCAACGATTGTACTGAGCGTGTTTGCAGTGCTGTGGTTGATGATTGGTTGCTGGGAGATGAAACGTGGTAAGGTGTGTATGGCATTGGATAATGTCATTTTGGCGGTTCGTGGTGTGCTTGGCATACTTGTTGCACTACTATTCTTTGCAAGCGAGCATCCCGCAGTGGGAAGCAATTGGTTGATATTATTCCTCAATCCCTTGCCCCTGTTCCTATTGGTATGGAAACTATGTGGGAATCGCGCAGAGAAGCATCAAAGGTATGTGCTGTTTATGGTGGCAGAGATGGTGCTGATCGGCATTGTGCTGTTACTTTCTCCACAGGTTGTGCCACCGATGGTTTACGTGTTGCTCGCAGTACTTGCCCTCAGAGGCGTGATGGGATATCAAACTTTGCGTAAGGCTATATAATAAATATATAAAGAAAACATGGGGAATATTCCCCCAGAATAATGAAGCATAAAAAGAGAAATAATAGAGTACTCGCGCATCCTATATATAATAAGGATAAGGGTCGCTATGCCCTGCTCTTGTTGCTGCCCCTGATGGTCAGTATGGTGGGAGCAAGCAGTGCTACCGCCAATGCCGGTAACGGCGGGGTACCCAAAGTAGTGGTCAATATTTTGATAGACCAACTACGCTCGGATTATCTGTCAGCCTTCATGCCACTGTATGGTGAGGGAGGTTTCAAAAAGATGATGGCCGAGGGGAGCATATATACCCAGGGCGAATACCCACACGCTCATGTCGACCAAGCCAACGCCGCAGCGACATTGGCATCAGGTACAGTGCCCTCGCGACATGGTGTGGTAGCAGACCGATGGTTGGACAGAAAGACACTGCGTCCAGCCTTCTGCGTGACGGATCGTCAGTATTCGGGATTAGGCGGAGGCCAAAATGGTATGTCGCCCATGCATCTGTTGGTATCTACCATAGGCGATGAATTGAAGGTCGCGACTGGTGGCAAATCTCTGGTATATGCTATCGCCCCAGACCCACAGGCAGCCATCTTCTCGGCAGGTCATGCGGCAGATGCTGCGATTTGGATAGACAATGCAACGGGGCTGTGGAGCTCGTCGTCGTATTATAGCGCTTTCCCTACTTGGGCCACAGCGTACAATCAGTATTATTC
Source organism: Bacteroidaceae bacterium (assembly GCA_017383485.1). GTDB lineage: Bacteria > Bacteroidota > Bacteroidia > Bacteroidales > Bacteroidaceae > Alloprevotella. Next base: position 6,386 of record JAFNXM010000034.1, on the reverse strand, counting down.
TTTGCCTGAAAGACTGAATAATATTGTTTGGGAACCTTGTTCAGACTTGGTAGGCAACTTTAATTACTTCCTTTCGGGCGAAATGCAGCGTCCGTTCAAGCACGGTTTCAAGGGAGATAGCCGTTATGTGGATTTCAAGACAAGTGCTCTGGTCAACGAGGAAGTGACAAACATTGCCATAGCTTGTGTTGAAAAATCAAGCCTTGGTACGGATGGCATCACTGACTATTTGTCCTTGGCATACTATGCGGGCAATTTCAAGCACCTTTCGCTCAATGAGGTGTCTATCGAAACGCAGGATAATTACGTACGTCTGGACCGCTCGTTGGAAAAACTCATCAAAAGTATCGAACAAAAAGTCGGAGCGGGCAATGCACTCTACGTTCTGACTTCAACCGGTTACGTAGATGAGGAAAATGCGGAATTGAGTAAGTATCGTATCCCCACGGGCGTATTTGATGTGAAGCGAGCTTCGTCTCTGCTTAATATGTACCTGGTCGCTATTTATGGTCAAGGGGAATATGTCGAGGCTACTTATGGTACGCAAATTTATCTGAACCAAAAGCTCATCGAAGAACGCCAAATAAACCTTTCGGAACTCCTCCTGCGTGCACAAGACTTATTGTTGCAAATGAGTGGTGTGAAGGATGTTTATACTTCAGCACGTCTGATCGGTGGCGCATGGACTCCTGAAATTAGCAAGATACGTGGCGGATTTGCCCCCCATCTCTCGGGAGATATTTTGATAGAAGTCTCTCCTGGCTGGACATATTATAATGCCGACACCAACCAACGCCAAATGGTCAGGGATTCGTATGTGCCCTTCCCCATTATCTTCTATGGCAAAGGTGTCTCTGCAGCAACATACAATATGCCGACAACAGTAGATTATATCGCACCTACGTTGTCTAGGGCAATGCGCATTCGCGCCCCGAATGCTTGTTCGTTGCGCCCATTGTTTTGAAATGTGGCAAAAAGTAAGACATAAAAACAAGCATCATTAACTTAGAAACAAAAACAAAATACATATGGATTTTAATAAATTTTTAAGCAAACTTTTTGGAAACAAGTCTACAAGAGATATGAAGGCTATTGGCCCTCTCGTGGAGAAGGTGAAAGAAGTTTATCCCACTGTCCAAGCACTCAGCAACGATGAATTGCGTGCTAAAACGAAAGAGTTGCAAAACAAAGTGCAACATTCGGCAGACGACTTGAAGGAAAAGATCGAAGCCCTCAAGGCGAAGGTAGAAGAAACTCCATTGGAAGACCGTGTAGTCATCTTCAACCAAATCGATAAGATCGAGAAGGAAGTACTCCAACGTATCGAAGTCGCGCTCAACGAGATTCAGGCAGAAGCCTTTGCTATTGTTAAAGAAACCGCACGCCGCTTCACAGAAAACGACACTATCGAAGTCACTGCAACTGACTTTGACCGCGAATTGGCTACGACCAAGGATTTTGTGTCTATTGAAGGTGACAAGGCGATTTACAACAATCACTGGGTAGCTGGTGGAAATGAAATGAAGTGGGACATGGTACACTACGATGTCCAATTGTTTGGTGGTACAGTACTTCACCAAGGTAAAATTGCCGAAATGGCAACAGGTGAAGGTAAGACCCTTGTAGCTACATTGCCAGTATTCCTCAATGCGCTCAGTGGTAATGGTGTGCACGTCGTTACTGTCAACGATTATTTGGCAAAGCGTGACTCCGAATGGATGGGCCCACTTTACATGTTCCATGGTTTGAGCGTAGATTGCATTGACAAGCATCAACCAAACTCAGATGCTCGCCGTCGTGCTTATCGTGCTGATATTACCTTTGGTACGAATAATGAATTTGGCTTCGACTATTTGAGAGACAATATGGCGATGAGTCCTCAGGATCTCGTACAACGTCGTCACAACTATGCTATCGTTGACGAGGTCGACTCTGTATTGATCGACGATGCTCGTACTCCATTGATTATCTCTGGTCCAGTGCCCAAAGGCGATGACCAATTGTTTGAACAATATCAACCCTTGGTCGAACGCCTCGTTGAAGTGCAACGCAAGTTGGCTACTCAATTGTTGGCTGAGGCTAAGACATTGATTGCTTCAGAAGACAAGGAAAAGCAGGAAGAAGGTTTCCTTCAACTTTTCCGTAGCCACAAGGCATTGCCCAAGAACAATCCGCTCATCAAGTTCCTCTCTGAACAAGGTATCAAAGCGGGTATGCTCAAGACAGAAGCTATTTATATGGAAAACAACAACCGCCGCATGCCCGAGGCTACAGATCCTCTCTACTTTGTGGTGGATGAAAAGATGCACTCTTGTGATTTGACCGACAAGGGTAATAAGTGGCTTGCTGAGCAAGTGAAAGATGATGCCCTCTTCGTATTGCCAGATATCACCAGCGAACTTTCGGCACTCGAAAACGACACTACGCTCACAGCAGAGGAGAGATTGCTCAAAAAGGACGAGCTCTACTCAGACTATGCTATCAAGAGCGAGCGAGTACATACTATCCAACAATTGCTCAAGGCTTACACCATGTTCCGCATCAACGAAGAGTATGTAGTGATGGACGGACAGGTGAAAATCGTCGACGAGCAAACAGGTCGTATCATGGACGGCCGTCGTTGGAGCGATGGTTTGCACCAAGCTGTCGAAGCTAAGGAACATGTCAAGGTTGAGGCTGCAACGCAAACCTTTGCAACAATCACTCTGCAGAACTACTTCCGTATGTACCACAAGCTTTCTGGTATGACCGGTACGGCGATTACTGAAGCTGGCGAATTGTGGGATATCTACAAGTTGGACGTAGTGGAAATTCCTACCAACCGTCCTATCTTGCGTAATGATATGAACGACCGCGTGTACAAGACTAAGCGCGAAAAATATGCTGCTGTGATCGAAGAGATCGAACGCATGCGTATCAGCGGCCGTCCTGTTCTCGTTGGTACCACAAGTGTTGATGTCAGCGAATTGCTCAGTCGTATGTTGCAGATGCGTCGCATTCCACACCAAGTGCTCAATGCTAAGTTGCACCAAAAGGAAGCAGACATCGTAGCTTTGGCTGGTCAAAGCACAGTGGGACATGTTACGATCAAGAATGCAGATGGCACTACCGAGGAACGTGAATGTCCACTCGGTGCTGTAACTATTGCTACCAATATGGCGGGTCGTGGTACCGATATCAAGCTCACTGCACAGGTGAAGGAAGCTGGCGGTCTCGCTATCATTGGTACTGAGCGCCACGAGAGCCGTCGTGTCGACCGTCAGTTGCGCGGTCGTGCAGGACGTCAGGGTGACCCAGGTTCTTCTGTATTCTTCGTCTCATTGGAAGACAACTTGATGCGTCTCTTCGCAAGCGAACGTATTGCGAAGGTCATGGATAAGCTCGGTTTCAAGGAGGGCGATATGATCGAGGCGCCTATTATTAATAATAGTATCGAACGTGCGCAAAAGAAGGTGGAAGAAAACAACTTCGGTATCCGTAAGCGCCTTCTCGAATACGACGATGTGATGAACAAGCAGCGTACGCTGATCTACGAAAAGCGCCGTCACGCACTCATGGGCGAACGCATCGGTATGGACATCTCAAATATGATTTGGGACCGCGTAGTCACTATCATCAGCAACAACGACTATCAAGGTTGCGTAGAGCAATTCCTCGAAGTGATGGCTATGGAAGTGCCTTTCACTGAAGCACAATTCTCTGACAAGCGTCGCGAAGATTTGTTTGAGACTTCATTTCAAGCAGCGATGACTCACTTCAAGCGCAAGATGGAACGCCTCGTCGAAACTGCATATCCTGTGATCAAACGCGTGTATGAGGAACAAGGTGAAATCTATGAAAACATCCTCGTGCCTATCACTGACGGCAAGCACGTATTCAATATCCGTACGAATCTGAAGGAGGCTTACGATACCCAGGCACAAGCCGTGGTGCGCGAGTTTGAAAAGAATATCCTCCTGCACAATATCGACGACGCTTGGAAGGAAAACTTGCGCGAATTGGATGAATTGAAGAAGTCTGTACAAAACGCAAGTTACGAACAGAAGGATCCTCTCTTGATCTTCAAGTTGGAAAGTGCGAAAATCTTCGAGACTATGGTCAACAAGATCAACAACTCGACCATTTCAACTCTGTTGCGCGGACAAATCTATGCGCCAGAGCAAACAACGCAAGTACGCGAGGCTTCTCCTGTGCAAGCGCCAAAGCAACAATATACTGAGTCAAAGGAAAACCTGGACGAAGATCGTAGTGAAATGGTTAAGGCTGCAGCACGCGACACTCGTGAACAAGTCACACAACCTATCATCAAGAGCAAGCAACCAGGTCGCAACGATCCCTGCCCTTGTGGTAGCGGCAAGAAGTTTAAGAACTGCCACGGTCGCGGACTTGTATAATCCCTGACAAGAACGCTACTGTCCGGTACACCAGCAAAGTGCTGGACGAGCATACATAAAATCGGCAAAATGCATCAGATGGATGTCATTTTGCCGATTTTCTTTTTCTGATATCTAACGTGAAATAGATTTTTCCCTTTTTCTGAATTCATCATCCTATTTCACTGCCGCATGTGCTAAAACTCTGAAAAGCGATGCCGTTAAGTCCCTTCCTTGCCAAGAAATGACGGGTTGAGGTGACAAAAATCTTGTAAAAAAGCAAAAGAATGTTATATTAAACTTTTCTAACATTTATAATTCCTCACTTCACGACAGAAGATTATATCTTTGTAGACCATTAAACGGTAAAAGCTAATTATTTTACTCCGCTAACTATGAGAGCCATTTGTCTATTTCTTTTATCATCGTTCCTCCTGTTGGTGTCCTGCACTCAGGAGTATGTCATCAGTGGCAACTCTGATATCAGTATGCATGATGGCAAGACGATTTACCTCAGAGAGTCGCAAATACGCAATCAGACCCACGATATAGACTCGTGTACCGTGCAGCATGGCCGATTTACCTTCTGTGGCAATACAGACACTGTGATGATGGTGGGCCTGTATATGGGTGCCGAACGCGTGATGCCCATGGTGCTCGAGGGCGGCGATGTGACCATCGAAATCAGCCACTTGCGCACACGTCTCAGTGGCAGTCGATATAATGAAAAGTTGAACAAATTTCTGGCCGATCGCAATAAAATATTGGTGAAGCAGGATCAATTGCGTCGCAAGTGCATAGAAATGCTCTACCGGGGCTCAAGCGAGGGCGAGATAGACCGAGAAATTACAAAACCGTCGGTGAAATTAGTGAAAAAGCTGGAAAAAGTAGAATCGGATTTTATCAAGGAAAACTTTGACAATGCGCTTGGACCAGGTTGCTTCATGTGGTTCTTTGGTCAATATCCTGTGCCCGTCATCACGCCACAGATTCAAAATATCCTGGATGGTGCTCCCGACTCGTTTAAATCTCATCCCTATATCCGTGAATATATCCACAGGGCGAAGCATACGATAAATCATCAGTAACCCAGTGCGACGGGTATTACCTCTGTGAAATCAAACAGAATACGCCACCGATCATCTCCATCAGATGCGCGGTGGCGTATTTGCTTTTATTGTCAAAATGGGGCGGTTGATGCCGCTTCGGAGTACTCCCAATTCTTGCTTGTCAGGGAGGGGTGAAAAAAAGTCTAACCTTTTTTAAATTTCGCGACGGCTCGTTTAAAAAAGGTCTAGGCTTTTTTCTACGAGCCGTCGCGAAATTATTTCTACCCCAAAAGCCATCTTTATTTCCCTTGGTCAGGAATGTGGCGCGAGGGATGTGCTTAATCCTTGGTATTGTCCGCCTTTGGCATGCGGAGCGAGGCATAGAGCTGGATAAAGGCGCCGATAGCCAATGCCAATTTCCATTCATCGCCAGTGCAGGGCGAGATGTGATATTTCTTCATAAACATCATTGCGCCGGCGGCGATGAGCAATCCGCACCCCAATACTTGTTGGCGATACAGGCGTTTGAGCGTGATGTTGGTCTGTCCACGTCCCAGGGTGATTTGTACGACCGAGAACAACAATGCACCGATGCTATAAACGATAGGGGCGTAGGGCTCGAGCTGGGGGAAAATAGGCAATGCTGCACCAACGATGAGCAAGGTGCCTCCTATATAATATGAGAGTGTGTGGATATTCATTTTTCAGGTTGAATGATTGTGAGATTTTAAGAGGATAAAGATGAAAGGGAATGGGGTAGGGGGTAAAAGTGAAGGGGTGAAAATCTCTTGTTCCTTGCCTCTTGCCCCAAGTCTCTATTCTTTTATAATATACACGTCCTCGTTGGAGCGTTTCATAAAGTAGAGTTCGCGTGCTACACGTATGATTTCGTTGGAGTCGTTCTTCAATTCCTCCAACCTTACGCTATCTCTGTGGCAAGCTTCTTCCATGGCTTTGATTTCTT
>JAFNXM010000033.1 GCA_017383485.1 Bacteroidaceae bacterium | reverse complement strand
GAGTAGACAAGTAAACAAGTAAACAAGTAAACAAGTAAACAAGTAAACAAGTAAACAAGTAAACAAGTGGACAAGTGGACAAGTGGACAAGTGGACGAGTGGACGAGTGGACGAGTGGACGAGTGCGAACTAAGCACCTTTCACCAACAGATTCGTCTACCTATATTTTTTTAGAACTTGAAATTCAAGCGCACATTAATTTGTCTTCCCGTCAAGTAGTTGGGCACAGCATATTGCGTATTTGTAATGTCGGTCACCCAATAATAGGAGTTGACGTTCTTGATGCCGAGGATATTGAAAGCATCAAGTCCAATCCATGCGGTCTTGATGAATTTGCCAAAACGGCGCAGGTGGCCGTCTTCGTTGGCTATGAGTTTGTAGCTCATGCCAAGGTCCACGCGCTTGTAGGCTGGAGCACGGAAACGGTGCTGCAGGCGATCAGTATGAGGAGGACCGAAGGGGAGTCCGTCAGCCAGGGCTGCCTTGAGGGTAAATGACCATCGTTCAGTACCAGGGAAATAATCGGTAAAGTAGAGCGATAGATTGTAGCGCTGGTCTGTAGGACGAGGCATCCACTGTCCTTTGTACTTCTCCTTGGTCGACATGATGGAGAAAGTGAGCCAGGAGTCGGTGCCAGGTACAAATTCGCCATAGAGTTTGAAATCAATCCCTGTAGCATAGCCTCGGCTAAGGTTCTGACCATAATAAACGACGCGAACGTTGTTAATGGTATAGGGGATAAGATTCGACAAGTGTTTGTAGTAGGCCTCTGCCGTAAACTTGAACGGACGACGCATCATGCGGAAGGTATAGTCACCGCCGAGCACGAAGTGGATGGAGCGCTGGGACTTGATTTCTTTGTTGAGTGCGACTGTTGAGATACCTGCGACGATGGTGGTATCCTTGATTTCCTTGTAGAAAGGCGATTGATAATAAACGCCCGTGGCAAACCTAAATGTCAACCCGTCGCAGAATGATGGCAACCAGCCGATCGAAGCACGTGGCGAGAAGAGTACTTCTTTGTTCCAGCTCCAGTGCGAAAGGCGCGCACCATAGGTGAGATTGAACAAGCCCAGGTTGTTCTTGAATCGCCAGGTGTCTTGCGCAAAGAGTTCGAAGCGATTAGTGCGGAGGTCGGCCTTGGAGCGCTGACTATAAATCAGTTTGAGTTCGTTGGGAGCATGAGGCAGAGAGTACCCCATGGAGTCACGCATCTCCCACTCGCGTGAATTTTCGTGGATAGATTCATTTTGCCAGTTGAAACCAGCCTGCAGTGTGTGGTGCTCTAATCGGGTTCGAAAGCGCAAGCCTGTATTGACCACGCCTGCCTTGAGATAATTGCGCGCATGCTCCATGTATGTGCCTACGCCCAATTGGTCTTGCCCAGTAGCCTCGTTGAGCCAATATTCGCCCTGGATGTCGTAAGTTTCCTGCTCTTTGGATGTAAAGGCAGACATTTGCAGAGCCAAATAGGTGTCGGCATTGAAATTGTGTGTCGCTGTGAGCGAGCCGAACAGGGTGCGAAAACGGTCCTTCTCCTGACCATCAAAATAGACTTTGAAACTCTTGGCATCGTTCATCGTACCAAATCTGGTCTCGCGGTCTTTAGGGTAGAAGTTATAGTGATTGTCCGAGATATTACCCAGCACATCTATCGTCCAGCGTCTTGTAGGTCGCCACGACACATAGGCTTGATAATCGAGGAAGTTAGGTTTATATTCGCCACCAGTATCCATCGTGCCCATAAGGTAACGTGTGGTCTTGTAGCGAACGGAGGTCATCAAGCTCACCTTGCTATTACCCCACCCTACGTAGGCACCAGCACCAAGCAAGTTGATGGCTGCCGAGGCTTCGAGGGCTTCGGGGCGCTTGTAAGTAATATCGAGCACCGAGGACATACGGTCGCCATATCTTGCCTCAAAGCCACCCGAGGAGAAGCCGATACTTTCGACCATATCGGGATTGATAATACTGAGCCCCTCTTGTTGGCCTGAGCGTACGAGCATCGGGCGATACACTTCAACGCCATTCAGGTAGACACAGTTCTCGTCGAAAGACCCACCGCGGACGTTGTATTGCGACGAGAGTTCGTTGTGCGTAGACACACCGGCTTGTGTCGCGATGATTTCTTCTACGCCATTGCCTGTAGTAGATGGCATCAAATTGGTGTCTACGGGTTTAATGCGCTGAGTGGTTCCTGTCTGTATATTCATAGCTTTGACCACAGCCTCGCCCAGCATTCCCTCGTGAGTGGGAAGCATGACGTCCATGCGAACGGAGTCGCCAGGGTTGTGCAATAATCGTTTGCGCGACTCGTAGCCTATCATCGAATAGACCACCTGCACGGTGTCGCGCGAGGTGCAATAGAGCGAATATTCGCCTTTGAGGTTTGACACCGTCAATACACCTTGTCCTTTGACCTGGACGGTGGCCAACTCAATAGGATTGCCGCTCTCGTCCTTGAGTGTGCCGAAGATGCGGCTACGCTTTTGGGCTAAGACAGACAAAGCCAGACAGAAGAATAGACAGAGTATCATCACAAATCGGCAAGCAAACTGTGATGTACATGAGTCGGATATGTATTGATGTCTATTCACTATTGTACGACAAAAGGGAACCTAAAAATTTCGCGACGGCTTGTTGAAATTTCGCGACGGCAAATTTAAAAAAGGTTAGACTTTTTTTTCACGAGACGTCGCAAAGTTTTTCAGCGGTCGCCGAATATATAATTTATCAGAATCTTAACGCAGGAATTATTGATTTATTGTATCAACACATTTATATTAGTAGGCCATACTGCCTGAGCTTAATTTATTTTTGTCATTTTTGCAAACTTCAGCAACAGGGATTTTTCGCCTGTATATTCAAATCGGACACGAGCCTTTTCACCTGCTCCACTTCCCTCGAGTTCTATCACCACGCCAACGCCGAATCGCTCATGCTTGACTTTATCGCCTACTTTGAAAGCATTCGTAGCGGAGGCATTTGCAGTAGTCGCTGTCGAATAATTTGACGCTGAATTTGAAACAGGTTTGAAACGTGACGTAGGAGGTGTGATTTTTGTAAATCTCTGCGAAGCAGTCGTTTGCTCAGGTTTGTGAAAGTAATTCTTTGTATTTGATGCAGATGCTGATAAGGAGCTATCCGAGGCAACATATTGACTATCGATTTCGCTAAGGAAAGGACTTGGCTCGCACACCTCAACACTACCAAACTTAAATCGGCTCCTCGCAAAAGACAGACAGCAGAAGCGCTTGGCTCTGGTCACGGCTACATAAAACAAGCGGCGCTCCTCTTCCATTTCCTTAGGATTATATCTGCTGCTCGCATTGGGGAAGAGATCGTCCTCCATCCCTGTGACGAAGACGGCGTCGTACTCCAATCCCTTAGCAGCATGCACCGTCATCAGTGTGACTTTGGGCAAGCCGTCGTCATTCTTATCGGCATCGGTGAGCAGCGATATTTGCGCCAGATAGTCGGACAATGTTACCAGATTTTGCCCTTCTTCCTCGAGCAAGTCGGCCTCGTAAGTGCTGATAGCATTAAGCAATTCTTCCAGGTTTTCCAATGCGCTGAGGTTCTCGGGACTTCTTTCGCGACTGTACTCAGCAGCGATGCCACTTTCATTGATGATGCGTGAAGCCAACTTGTAACCACTCATACTGGACGCTGCTGTGCTAAATCCCTCAATCAATTGCACAAAGTTGCCAAGTTTTGCCGCAGTACCTTTGTTGATGTTGACGTCATAGTAGGCCAAGTGCGTCAGTACTTCCCAGATAGACACATTATGCGCCGTAGCTGTGGCAATAAGCTTTGCCTCGGTCGTCTTACCAATACCGCGAGCGGGATAATTAATGATACGTCTGAGCGCCTCCTCGTCGTTGGGATTGCATACCACACGCATATAAGCTACGACGTCCTTGATTTCCTTTCTTTGATAGAACGAAAGGCCGCCATGGATACGATAAGGTATGCCTTCATTACGCAATGCATCCTCAAATCCTCTACTTTGAGCATTAGTGCGGTATAATATTGCTATTTGATTGTATTCCAGCGACTCTTTTCGCTTCAAATATTGCATTTTACCCACGACTCTGGTGCTTTCCTCCTTATCACTAAATGCTGTGATAATGGGAATTTTCTCGCCCACTTCATTTCTACTGTAGACGACCTTGGGGATTTGATATTTATTGTGCTTTATGATGCTATTGGCAGCATTGACGATAGTCTGAGTCGAACGGTAATTTTGCTCCAGTTTCACCACCTTTGCACCAGGATATTGCTGTGTGAATTGTAATATATTGTCAATCTCAGCACCACGGAATCCGTAGATACTTTGAGCGTCGTCGCCGACCACACATATCTTAGATGCAGGATGTGTCAACTGTGCGATAATCTTGTGTTGGGCAAAGTTGGTATCTTGATACTCGTCCACCAGGATATACTCAAAGAGATTGGCATATTTAGCACGCACTTCGGGATGACGGTCAAACAGCAGATAGGTATTAAGTAACAAATCATCGAAATCCATAGCGTTGGCAGTGATGCAACGTTGACGATATTGACGATAGATTTCATACACCTTTTCGACATTATTACTCTTGTCACGATGCCTCATCAGTGTATTAGCCTCGTAAGCTTCAGGTGTGAGCAATTGGTTCTTTCCCTCCGAAATACGTGAAGCCACATACGATGCCTTGTAGACTTTTTCGTCAAGTCCCATTTCCTTGACGATACTCTTAATCAAACTCTTCGAATCTGCACTATCGTAAATGCTAAAGTCCTTTTGGAAATCGGTATGTGCAATTTCGTCATGCAAAATTCTCAGGAACATCGAGTGAAATGTGCCCATCCTCAACCCCTGAAGGTGTGCCCCGCCAATCAGTTTGCCAATGCGGTCTTTCATTTCCTTAGCGGCTTTGTTGGTAAAGGTCAAAGCTAGGATGCGCCAAGGCAATACACCACACTCCAACAAGTAGGCAATTTTACTAGTCAATACGCGAGTTTTTCCCGCTCCAGCACCTGCTACTACCAACAAAGGGCCGTCTATGTAGGTGACGGCCTCTCTTTGAATTTCACTCAGACTTTGTGTTGAAATATTGTTCATTTATTGATTTCCTATAGGATATTCTTGTATAAGTCTCATTCATCTCTATCAAATAAAGTAGAGTTTACTGACGAGACTGACTGCGATCGTGCTCAATCTTCCTTCTGTAAAATTCTGCCTTAAGAAACATTTCATCAAATCTTTCCTTTAGCACAGTCATTGAGTCTTGTTCTGTCTTCATTCTCTCGTCCAGCAAAAGCAAATTGTGTTCTGCCTCAGCCAAATTGATTGAGTCGAGCAGCAATATACCAGCCTCTCTGGCAGTCAATGCACGTCGACAATTATTTCTCATCGAATCAATCTCTGCTCTGGCTGCTTCAAATTCCTTGTCGGCGAGATACGCTCTGGCCTGCTTCAGATATTCCTGGCCCAACAACTCTTGTGCATTTCTCTTTTCACGATGAGTGCCATTCTTCAAATTATCTTTATCATTCGACTGATTTTGGCAACCCATCATTACAACTACTGCCAACATCATCAACAACAACTTTTTCATAATCTTCATTCCTTTTATTTAATTTTATGGCAAAGATACGAATAAGAGAGCGAGAAATATGAAGTTTACTTCAATATTTTTCAAAGCGAACTAAAGTATCTTCTATATTTATCTCAGAGACACGAATAAGCGAGCGAGCGAATAATGATAAAACCTTAAGCTTACTTTAATCTTTTTCACACAAAAAAAATTCCCCACATGAACTACATGCAGGGAATAATATTTAAATCGGATAAACTAATTAGTTCGTTATCTTCAAACCAAGGAAATAAGTGCGGGGCGCCGTTGGACCATAGAAGTAGCCTGAGTCACGATAGCCACCCTTGTCCAAATCTTGCTGGAAAGCATTGAAGATATTTTGTACACCGCAGTTGATCTGCAGATTTACCTTATCAGCCAAGTTAAAGGTGTAACTTACTTTTGCATTGAAGTCGAAGAAATCTGGTGTGCGCACCATTTCATCTTGCTGGATATAGGTATATTCATAGTCAGCAGGCACATCGCCAGGAGCAGGAGCGAAATGAGGCACATACATGCGACCTGTATAAACGCCCGAGAGCGATGCTTCAAAGTTACGCAAAGGAGATGAAGTCAAGGTGAAATATCCGTAGCAATTAGGCGTGCGAGGCATATTCTTAGTTGGTGCAACAAGGGGATTTTCGCTCCACACTTCCATTTCCTTGTAACGACTTTGCTGATAGGTGAAACCTGCTTGCAGGGCAATCTCTTTGCCATGCGCTATCTTCGCATCCAGATTCACACCATACACACGTGCACCACTACCATTGCGACGTTCCTGCAACGCATTGCCAGCTGCATCCACGCCAATATTTTCGAGTACAAACACATTGCGTAGGTCTGTATAGAACCCTTCGGCAAGGAAATTGGCACTCCAGTGACCAAAATTGGTTGCCCAGTCTACTGAACCACTGAAACTATTAGAGTGTTCTGGTTTCAATCCTTCTGCTAATTGGATAAGTACACCCTCTCCGCCAACGGCTGTGACATGCAAATCCTCGTCATAGGCTTGTGGCGCACGGAAACCTGTAGACCAAGTCAAGCGAGCCTGAAGTTTTTCAAAGGGACGATAAAGCAAATTGATACGAGGACTAAAGATTGGCTTGTCTATCAAATTGTGTTTATCCAGACGGAATCCTGCCAACAATGTGAAATATTTCATCTGCCATTCGTTCTGCACAAAACCACCGCCAATTTTCACATCTTGCTTCATATCTCTACCATAACCCACCATAATATCGTGCATCGAGTTAGCCTGGTATTCGAGACCTGCAGTCAACGTAGCAGGCGCAAAAATAACGCGATCAAAACTACCCGAATACGTTGTACCAACGACATACGTCAAGTCTGTGGTCTTACCATAAGCATCAGGATTTTGCTGTGCGCCGTAGTAACTATTACGATTTATGTGTTGCAGCGAAACGTAAGCAGAGATTTTATGACGATTACCAGGCAAAAAATGGTCGTACGACAGACCTCCACTATTGATGATATGCTTCGTCTGCTCAGTGATATCGGTATTGAATGGTTCCAGGTCAAATTTATTACCGCCGCGTCTGAATTCATTAGTCGTATGATATTCCACATTAATCACATTCTGAGACGTAGGGCGATAGAAAGAGCGCAAGCCAAAAGTATTCATTTCCAACAAACCTACTTCAGAGAAGCCATCCCCGTCCGCATCATAGGGATTGCGATTGCGGAAAGATCCATACAGAGCGATGCCATAGTCGCGGTCCTTAGATACGAGCGACACATTGGCGCCCATGGTCTCTTCCCACGCCTTGCCATTCATATTTGATACCTGGGTGTTCACTGCAAACGAATTGCTCGTCGGTGTCTTGGTGATGATATTGATCGTACCTCCCACAGCATTAGCACCGAAAAGTGCTGAACCGCCACCACGCACGACCTCCACACGCTCAATCATATTCACGGGGATTTGCTCCAAACCATACACGCCCGACAACGCACTCACCACAGGACGACTATTTATCAGGATTTGTGAATAAGGGCCTTCCAAACCATTGATACGCACCTGTGGGAAGGCACAGTTCTGGCAATTATTTTCTACTCTGAGCCCAGATTGAAAATTCAAGGATTTAGCCAAATCGGGCGAATTGACCGTCTCAAACATTTTCTGGTTCAACACACTCACCACAACCGGCGCCATACTACGTTTCACCTCATTGCGATTAGCGCTCACCACCACTTCATTCATGTCATAGTTCTTTGGCTGCATCTTCAGGTCGCATCGTGTCACCGCCTCGTCAGCACTCACTTCTATTGCTGTCTCAAGCGTCTCATAACCCAACAGGATAGCACGTAGCGTATATTTCCCGCTTTTAGTTCCCATGAATATATATTCACCCGCTTCGTTGGTCGTTGCCTTCGTTTTGGTTTCCACCAGTTGCAGCACCACGCCCGTCAGCGGTTCGTCTGTTTGTTCATTAGTCACATTCCCCATCACGCTGTGCGTCTTCACATTTTGTGCCACAGTATATTGAGGCAGCATAGTAACTATAGCCACCATGTATAGCAATATTTTTCTCATTATCCGTAAATCAATATTTGTTTTGTTACTAATTGTAAATAAAAGCGGTAGGTTAGTCGTAAGCGCTACAAGCCCTAACAATGGCAACAACTTGGGCAAACTGACATATCTCCGCCCACATTGCACAACGCCTCACCAAGGGGGGATTTCCCTTGGCGCAACTTCTACAGTGCAGTACTACTTGTGAAAAAACGACCTTAACCGCAAAAGGCTATCCGATCAAACAAAACAAATAGGCGGGTCACGAGGTTTAGCATCCCTCGTCGTAAACGTAAAAATAGGCGAAGTCATCTCGGCTTCGTCTACAGAAGGAGGATAATAGAAAGGCTGAACTAATTGAAATCCATCACTCATTTCATCGGCAAAGAAATGCGATAGCAAATCGATCGTAGCAATTTCTTCAGCACTGTGATTGTGATTGGCATCAGTCAATGGATGCGAGTGAAACAGGGTTCTGCCACCAACAATGTGGTAGTGAGCAGAGCTATAGAGCACTACCTGAAACACCACAAATAGCAATAGTGGGCACAACCTGAACCATTTGAAAAGTGAACTTTCTCGCATCAATGATATATACTTTTCTAAATTTCGAATGCAAAATTACAAAATAATTCTACCTACACCAATACTAAAAAGTGGGTAAAATAGTTGTGGCCTTCATTTTGATTCAGCGAAGAGCGACTATTTGGCGTACCATACTCCGAAGTATTTTGATAGGAAATATTCATTTCTTCGAGTGAGATATAAATTTTTTGACTAATTTTGTCAGCGACACCCACAAGATACATTCCAATATTATTTTTACGCACCTATTATATAATACTATGGTTACAATGAAAAAGTTTTTGCTCTCCTTGCTCGCAGTCTCAGCAGGTTATTTTGCCTCAGCCAATGCTCAGCAACCACCTATCATGGGTTGGAGTTCGTGGAACACGTATGGTTTTCAAATCAACGACTCGCTTGTGCGCGCTCAAGCAGATGCTATGGTCAACCTCGGTTTCTTTGACAAGGGATATAAGTACATCAATATCGACGACGGCTTCTTTGGCGGCCGCGACAAAGAGGGAAAGTTGTTAATCCACCCTACCCGCTTCCCCAACGGACTACGACCATTGGTGAACTATATCCACAGCAAGGGACTCAAGGCAGGTATCTACTCTGACGCAGGGCGCAACACCTGCGCTTCATTCTGGGGCAATCCTAAAGATACTATCGGTATCGGCGTAGGTCTGTATGGTCACGATGCCGAGGATATGGCGCTCTATTTCGACGATCTCGATTTCGACTTCATCAAGGTGGACTATTGCGGTGCCGATGCTGGCAATAATGCCGAAGGCCTGGACCTTGACGAAGAGCAACGCTACAAGGAAATCGCTGCTGCTATTCGTGGCGTGAACAAGAAGGACCTGAACTGGAACATCTGCCGCTGGGCTTTCCCTGGCACTTGGGTGTGTGACATCGTCGACTCCTGGCGCACCACCGAGGACATCTACCTCGGTTGGGAATCTATTAAGAGCATCATTGGTCAGAGCCTTTACCTCTCTGCC
Organism: Bacteroidaceae bacterium; assembly: GCA_017383485.1. Classification (GTDB taxonomy): domain Bacteria; phylum Bacteroidota; class Bacteroidia; order Bacteroidales; family Bacteroidaceae; genus Alloprevotella. Next base: position 5,395 of record JAFNXM010000033.1, on the reverse strand, counting down.
TACACCACATACGGCCACTACAACGACATGGATATGCTCGAAGTGGGCCGCGGTCTCACCGACGAGGAGGACAAGACCCACTTTGGCATGTGGTGCATCATGAGTTCGCCCCTGCTCATCGGTTGCGACCTGCACGATATCAAGGGCAACGCTTTGGAACTAATGCAAAACGAAGAACTCATTGCACTCAACCAAAACGCCCTGGGTCTTCAAGCCTATGTGGTGGAAAAGGAAAACGACTGCTACATACTCGTCAAGGACGTTGAAGAGCTTTACGGCAAGAAGCGCGCCATCGCCGTCTACAACCCTTCGAATGGCATAAAGAATGTGACAGTAGACCTCTCTATGCTCGACCTGGCTGGCGAAGTGAAAGCGCGCGACCTGTTCCAGCGCAAAGACGTAGGTTCCTTCAGCGGCGAAATGTCCGTCACAGTTCCCGCCCACGGCACACGCATCTATACCTTGGAAGCAGCCCAGCGCTTGGAACGCACAGTCTACGAAGCCGAAACGGCATGGCTCAGCGAATACCAAGAATTGTGGAATAATGAATCACGTGGCACAGCTATCTATAGCGAAAAATCAGACGCATCGGGCGGCGCTATTGTAGGTTGGTTGGGCAATCGTGCCAGCAACGACTTGCAGTGGCGCAACGTCTACAGCCAGACGGGTGGCAAGTACAAGATGACCCTTGCATTTATCACTGGCGAAAACCGCAATATCAAGATAAGCGTAAATGGCGGCGCGCCTATCTCTGCAACACTCAACGGCGGTAGCTGGAGCAACGCTGCTTATCAAGATTTTGAAATCACACTCAACCCAGGTAATAACGTCGTGCGCCTCTATACCGACGCAGGTTGGGCAGCAGACATCGACTGCATGCGCCTTGAGTTGATTGAACCCACACAAATCGCAACACACAGTCTGGCGACCATTGACGTAAAAGTACAGGGACATAAACTCCATATCCAAGCGCCCGAATCTACCACTGTAACTATCGTTGACGTGGCAGGCAAACAAATATGGCGTGGCGAAGTCGCTAGTAGAAAAACTATTGAACTACCCACAGGCACTTACCTGGTAGGAGACAAAAAAGTTGTAGTGAAATAACACTCACAGCCAATAACACATCAAAGGGAGAAGGACAAAATCCTTCTCCTTTTTTGTTTCCTAATACTAGGTAATTGATGGCTGAAAAAAAGGTTTGATCTTTTTTAAAAAAGTCTAATCTTTTTCAAAAAAGGTCTAGGTTTTTTTAAATTTGCCAAGGGTTTGTGAAATCTTGAAAAAATCGGGGCATTTTCGCTTGTGTGTTTGTCCACGATTCACTAACTTCGCATCAATTATGAACAACGAACGAAAAGCAAAAGGTAAACCTCTGCCTGCAGAATGGCGTGAGGATATAGCCCGTGCACTCGAGGTGCTAAACAAAGGAGGCGTGATACTTTATCCCACAGATACGATTTGGGGGATAGGTTGTGATGCTACGAACGAGGCGGCAGTGCGTCGTGTCTTTGACATCAAGCATCGTGCCGACAGCAAGGCACTGATTTCGCTGGTGGATTCGCCCATCAAGGTACAAGGTTATGTCAAAGAAATGCCCGATGTGGCATGGGACTTGATAGAAGTGGCATCGCGTCCGCTCACTATCATTTATGACGACGTGAGATACCTGGCGCCGAGCTTGGCTGCTGAAGATGGCAGTGCAGCTATACGGGTGACGAGCGAACCCTTCAGTCGCGAACTGTGTATGCGCTTGAAGCGACCATTAGTGTCGACTTCGGCCAACATAAGTGGCGAAGTCTCGCCCCGCTGCTTTACGGACATCAACCCCGATTTGCTCAAAGCTGTGGACTATGTATGCACTTCGCGCAGAGAAGAGGGAGAAAACCCTGCGGCCTCGAGTATCATCAAACTGAAGAGCAATGGCGAGATAGTCATCGTACGCGAATGATATTTGGACAATCGAGAGGAATTTTCAGGGGGAGCTAAGGAGGGCTTAGCGTTAGACATTCAGCGTTCTATTCCCCACCAATGGAATGATTGCCGTATGTATTTGGTCTATGACATGCATTGAAATTCTTGAAAATTCGTGGATAAAATAAAACCTTTCGTGTCAATTAGTGGTTAAAAACTCTCCACGTATCACGTGTATCACGAGTATTCGTAGTAACTCTCATCCGTGTAGATACGAGAGATACGTTGGAGCCAAATCATTCGTGGCAATTCGTGGTTAAATAAAACCATTCGTGGTGGCTCCCCATAACTCTCGACATTCCCTCCCCAACATTAATCGTTAAACGTTAATCGTTAAAAATGCAAAGTATTTCTACTTTTTCAAATAATATCGTTAGACGCATCCACGTTTGGAGCGAAAAACATTTGACGCCAAAGCAGTTTTTGCTCGTCTTGAGCTTTTTCGTAGGTATCGGTGCAGCGCTGGCGGCGTGGTTGCTGAAATGGTTGATTCACGAAATCGAACGCCTGCTGACATCCCACTTTATTGCAACTGGGTCAAACTGGCTGTATCTGGTCTACCCTATTGTGGGTATCCTGCTGACGGCACTATTTATCAAATATATCGTGCGTGATGACATAGGGCATGGCGTGACGAAGATATTGTATGCCATTTCTCGCAAACAGGGATTTATCAAGTCGCACAATTGCCTGTCGAGCGTGGTAGCCTCGGCCACAACTATTGGCTTTGGTGGTTCGGTGGGAGCAGAGTCGCCCATTGTATTGACAGGTTCGGCTATTGGGTCGAGTTTGGGACGTTTATTCAATTTGGACCACAAGACGCTGATGTTGCTGATAGGCTGTGGCGCCTCTGGCGCTGTGGCAGGCATTTTCAAAGCGCCAATTGCAGGATTGACGTTTACTCTGGAGGTTTTAATGATAGACCTGACGATGGCTTCGTTGATGCCAATCATGGTGAGTTGTCTGACGGCTACGTGCATCACCTATGCGCTGACAGGAACTGAGGCTATGTTCTCCTTCGAACTGATGGATCCTTTCGTGATAGACCGTGTACCGACAGCAGTATTGCTCGGTGTGTGCTGTGGTCTGTTGTCGCTCTATTTCACCCGAGTAATGAACGGTTTTGAGCGCATTTTTGCGAAAGTTAACAATATGTATAGCAAACTGGCCCTGGGTGGCGTGGTGCTGTCTGCACTCATCTACTTCTTCCCCTCACTATATGGCGAAGGGTATAGCACTATCACGACATTGCTGAGGGAAGGTGGCAATGCGGGGGCAGATTCTGTGATGAACAATTCACTCTTTGCTGGTCATGGCAACTTGCTGCTGGTCTATTTGGGTTTGACCATGCTTTTCAAAGTCTTTGCTACTACAGCGACCAATGGCGGCGGAGGTTGCGGTGGTACATTTGCGCCAAGTTTGTTCTTGGGTTGTATTGGCGGCTACGTTTTTGCTTCCATTTGGAATATGTATCAGCCTTTCGGCATCTATGCACCTTGCACCAACTACGCCCTGCTCGGCATGGCAGGTGTGATGAGTGGTGTATTCCACGCACCACTGACGGGCGTATTCCTTATTGCCGAACTCACAGGTGGCTATGCCTTGTTCATCCCCTTGATGATAGTCTCAGCATGCAGTTATCTGACCATCCATGCTTTTGAGCCGCACAGTATTTATTCGATGCGTTTGGCTCGCCGCGGCGAATTGCTCACACACAACAAGGACCGCTCGGTGCTCACCCTGCTCTCGATGGACGCCATCATTGACAAGAGCCGACCAATCCTGAAGCCCGATATGAATCTGGGCGAGGTGGTGCAAATTATCTCGCAAAGCAAGAGCATCCACTTTGCCGTGTGCGATATGACGGGCAATTTGCAAGGAATTATTAACATCAACGCCCTGCGAAAACTGATATTCCGTAGCGAACTCTACCGCATGTACAAAGCCGAACAACTGATGCAGAAACCACAGGGTTTATTGCGCACAGATATGTCGATGCCTGCCGTAATGGAGACTTTCGAACACTCAGATGCCGGCACATTATCGGTGACAGATGCCGATGGCAAATTTGTTGGGTTCATACAAAAGAGCCGACTCTACGAAGCCTATCGCAAAGTAATGAAGGACTTTTCAGAGGAGTAGACACAGAAAAGATAAATCATATATTTATACCATAAAATCATGAACAAAGATATCCGTATCGTATATATGGGCACACCCGACTTTGCCGTAGAAAGTCTGCGCAAACTGGTCGAAGGTGGATATAACGTAGTGGGCGTAGTGACTATGCCCGACAAAGCCGTAGGTCGCCATCACACACAATTGCAACCCTCGGCAGTGAAAATGTATGCCGTGGAGCAAGGTATCCCTGTATTGCAACCCGAAAAGTTGAAAGACCCTGAATTTCTGGAAGCCTTGCGTGCGCTGAATGCCGACTTGCAAATCGTAGTAGCTTTCAGGATGTTGCCAGAAGTCGTCTGGGATATGCCACGCCTGGGCACATTCAATCTGCATGCAGCCTTATTGCCACAATATCGCGGCGCAGCGCCTATCAACTGGGCGGTGATGAATGGCGAGACACAAAGCGGTGTGACTACTTTCTTCCTGGACAAAGATATTGACACGGGTGTGATCATTCACCAGACTCCTGTAGACATCACACTGACCGACGATGCTGGCGACCTGCACGACAAGTTGATGTATGTAGGCGCCGACTTGGTGGTAAAGACAGTCGACGACATCATTGCAGGCACTATCCGACCACGTCCACAAAGCGAGTGGATAACCGCCGACACGGTGTTGCACCACGCTCCCAAGATCTTCAAAGAAACTTGCCGCATCCCCTGGGCAGAAAAGTCTATGAAGGAAGTCTACGACCATATCCGTGGACTATCGCCCTACCCCGCAGCATGGACGGAATTGATCACAGACAAAGGTCCAAGCGTGCTGAAGATTTACCGCACAGCAATGGAAGAAACCACTCCGGCAGAAGCCCCAGGCACAGTGGTCGTAGAAGCACCGAGCACTTTCAAGGTGGCTACAAAGGAAGGTTACTTGCACATTCTGTCCCTACAAATTGCTGGTAAGAAGCGCATGGAGGTAACAGAATTCCTTCGCGGTTTTCATGCAGCGGATGATTTGAGAGTGGAGTAAGGTCACCCGTTGCCACGAATGATTTGGCTCTAGCGTATCTCTCGTATCTACACGGATAAGAGTTACTACGAATACTCGTGATACACGTGATACGTGGAGAGTTTTTAACCACGAATTGCCACGAATGATTTGGCTCCAGCGTATCTCTCGTATCTACACGGATAAGAGTTACTACGAATACACGTGATACACGTGATAAGTGGAGAGTTTTTAACCACGAATTATGATTTGGCTCTAGCGTATCTCTCGTATCTACACGGATGAGAGT
>JAFNXM010000032.1 GCA_017383485.1 Bacteroidaceae bacterium | reverse complement strand
TCCCCCGAGAATCCCGAGGGACAAAAAGGGACAAAATTTTAGTGCCTTTTTTGTCTCGGGGGACCATCTGGGGGACAAAATTAAAACAAATATCTGATACTGCAAAATAAGCAACGATTTCGCATGCAAAGAAACGCAAATGCCGCAATCTGCTGTTTTATAGCATTTTAATTGCTGATATTTGCGTTTTATACGATTTTCTTTGCATCCGTTTTCAATTCAAAAAAGTGCCATTTATTTTCCGATGCAGAAATTTTTGAAGATGTTCTGAAGGACGGAGTCTGTTGAGACTTCGCCTATGATATCGGAGAGGTGGTGGATGCATTCACGCAAATCCTGAGAGATGAAGTCGCCTGAGAGGCCTGACTGCATGCCATATTGTACACGCTCAATGGCTTTGAGTGCAGAGATTAGGGCTTCGTAGTGTCGCAGATTGGTGACAATGGTGTCCTCAGATGCATACTGTGGTAGGTCGGCTATGTGTGAGAGAGTTTCTTCTAGTTCTGAAAGGCCTTGGCCACATTTGGCTGAGATAAAGAGATGGGGGATACCGAGGTCGGTATAGTGTGCTGCCAAGGTGCTGCGGTCTGATTCGCTCAGGATATCCGACTTATTGAAAAGAAGTATTACCTTTTTCTCTTGGGCTATCTCCTTAATCTTTTGCAGAAGGGGTGCATCGTTAGCCATTGCTTCAGCGACAACCCACAGGATAATTTCAGCTTGCTCCATTTTTTGATAAGAACGCGCAATACCAATACTTTCCACAGGATCGTCGGTGTGTCGAATACCAGCTGTGTCTATAAAGCGGAAAGTCACTCCACGTACATTAATCGTGTCTTCAATCACATCTCGAGTTGTGCCATGCACGTCGCTGACGATGGCTTTGTCGTCACCAAGAAGGGCATTGAGAAGTGTAGATTTGCCTGCATTTGTTTCGCCGACAATTGCTACGGGGATACCATTTTTCAGCGCATTACCCAACTTGAATGAGTTCGCCAATTTGGATATCGTCTGCTGAACTTGATTAGAGATATCCAGCAATTGACTTCGGTCAGCAAATTCAAGTTCTTCATGATCGCTGAAGTCCAATTCCAACTCCATGAGCGATGTGAGATGAAGTAGTTGATCTCGCAGAGTGCGCAACGCTTTGCTGAAATTGCCACGCATTTGATTCATCGCCACGCGGTGTGATGCGGCAGAGTCAGAGGCTATCACATCTGCTACAGCTTCGGCTTGGCTCAAATCCATCTTGCCATTGAGGAAAGCACGCCTGGTGAATTCACCTGGCTTGGCCATGCGGCAACCGTTCGCCACCAACAAATCCAAAACAGTATGTAGGATATAGCGAGAGCCATGACAAGAGATTTCCACGACATCCTCGCCAGTATATGAATGTGGAGCACGAAAGAGCGATATCACCACTTCGTCCACGATTTCTCGTTTTGCGTCGAGGATTCTGCCAAAGGCAATGGTATGCGATTTTCTATCATATAGAGGCAGCCCCTTGGGTGAAGCGAAAATACTGTCGACACAGGACACAGCATGCGGTCCGGAAACACGTATCACTGTGATTGCCCCACCCGACCCAGTGCAGGGTGCACAGATAGTATCTGATGGATCAAGTCCTTGTATTATGGAGGAATTTGAATTCATTTGTTTTTGTATTACCAGGTCAAAAAAAATTATTTCACCATCACCTTCTTGCTCACACCATTTTGGCGAATGATATAGAGTCCTTTGTCAAGAACACCACCGCCAGACAACTTCTTGCCTGATATATCAAAGATTTGAGCTGGTGGGGTGATACCAGCAGGTTGTTCCAACGGCGTTTGCTCAATACCTACCAATGTAGCATCCATGAAGACGAATTCCATATCACCACTTGCTGTAAAATCAATTGCATATAGCGGTTGTGAAAGTTTGCCGCCATCATTGAGCACAGCTGCTGGTGTAGAAGTATCAGAGAATTCACGACATGCGTCACTCGTACCCCATAGGTCACCTCGCACCATCGCCCACGACAATTTGTCGTTCTCATCCATATTGCCTCGCTCATTGTCTGCCGCCACCACTTGACAACGCTGACGATTGGGATCATTGTTCACTTGGTTCATGCTCCATGCATTGGCTGAATAGTCTATGTGGGTAATCAGCATACCCTCGCCCATATGCGAAGGATACCACCTAGATGGCGTACGATATTCAAGGAAATAAAATTCGCAACCATTATTGTTGGAAGTAATCTTATAAGCACAAGGCGCATCAGAGCTGCTATCGAAGGTAGACAAACTGTAAATACCAGCAGTAGTCAATTCGCTATATTTAAGCCATCCCAGCATAGCACGTTCGTAGGCCGACATACCCATCGGGCGATATCCATCGTAGGCATATTGTCCATAGTCCATCACCGACCAGTAGTGAGGCGTTTGCAACGTTTCGGCCAGGACGGTATTGCTACCTGTATAGTAGAAATCGGGCAAACCGAGAGCATGACCAAATTCGTGTACGAATACACCCATTCCGTCAACATTAGCCCTGGTGGGCACTGGTGCACCATCCTGCAGTTTATAGGCTTGCAGCAATTCATTGCCCACGAAGTAAGATTTCACATTGATACCTTGCACAGTAAATGAGCGTGTAGAGAAGTGTGCCCAAAGGTAGTCGTCGCAACCAACTTCGTAGGATGAATGTTCTCCTGGTCCTGCATGATAGATACTCACCAATGGGATATCACCTCCATTGTGCTTAAACTTAGAGAAGTCTACACCTGCCGCAGCTGCTTTTTGAAGAGCTTCACTAATGAGTTTTGTACAATTGACATCTGTGCGTCCACTGCTACTATTAGCACCATAATATGTGTAAGAGCTATCAGCAACAACTCGCGCTACAACCTCGAAACTGGGCACAAACAGTCCCCCACTCTGATCCTTGAAGTAGTCCCTTACAGAGCCTTGGCAATACTTTTCATCAGCATAGCCAGATTCGTTCAGTAGACGTGACACCTTGTCGATCGTTGTTGTATCAGTGAAGTGCATATCGGGATATTCCACCATAATGACAGGTATAAGCAATTCGCCGATGCTGGGCACCGTGCCACCTGCATTTTGACCATAAGCCGTCACACCTGTAGCTGAGCTGATGGCGCGGCTATATTTCGGTTTGTTTGAGTCAGAGAACGATAGTATATCAGACGAGTTCAAGCCATATCGAGACAAGAATTCACATTCGTCCGTACCACGTTGCAGGGCATCATGCGCCAACATTTTGGAAGGGCGCACACTACCGCCTTCTTTCACGGCATATTTCATCGTGCCATCCGCATCTCGCATCACAGACACGCCGTCAAGTGTTGTGTAATTGACATACCCATCCACGCTTTTCCACCGTTCTACTTGTAGCACAGTCCCATCAGATTGTTTGACGTACATAAAGGGATACCTAGGCCGAGTAGCCCACGACTGTGACAGACTAAAAAATAATAGCAGAAAACTCAGAAGAAATCTGACGCGACATGTATTCATAATGGTGCAAATTAATTTACTATATATATTATGCGGGCAAAATTAGCAAAAATCAATGAAATATTCAAAATAAGAGATACAGAAAGAACAATCTGTATGAATTGTTTTTATTCCGCTCAAATAGGTTGGGCAAAAAAGGTCTAACCTTGTTGAAAAAAGATCTAAGCTTTTTTAAAAAAGGCCTTATCTTTTTTGAAAAAGGTTAAGGTTTTTTTCAAGAGGGTGTAAATTTGCTTATAGGATAACAATAGTAATGAAAAAAATAGTATTGCTTTATTTCAAAAAAAGCCATTAATTTATCTATTCCAGAATATATTTTATAATTAGATTAACTATCGATTGTATTTATTTGGTTTTATATCTATTATGATGTAGTATTATCACTATTTTGAGTTGGGTTATTTTAGCCACAATTATATGGTAAGAGGTATTGCCATTCGGCACATTTAAGACGCCGTTGTTTTTCAGAAAACAATGATTCTGAAGGGATGAGTAGGTAAATTAAAGATTTTTTTGTATTTTTGCGCGTGAAATATATTCACGACCTTCGGTTTGACAAATAAACAATAAAATAATCACAATCATACTTAATCTAAATCAATTATGATGCAATTGGATGTGCTTACTGCAGTATCTCCCGTTGATGGACGATACAGAAGCAAGACTGAGGCACTGGCGCCTTATTTTTCGGAATACGCTTTGATGAAATACCGCGTGAAGGTGGAAATCGAATACTTCATCATGCTCTGCGAATTACCATTGAAGCAATTGGAAGGTTTCGACGCTACACTCTTTCCTACCCTACGTGGTATCTACGAAAACTTTAGCGAAGCTGATGCTGAACGCGTCAAGGCTATCGAAAGCGTGACTAATCACGACGTGAAGGCTATCGAATATTTCATCAAGGAAAAATTTGATGCTATCGGCGGTTTGGATACTTTCAAGGAGTTCATCCACTTCGGCCTGACTTCACAAGATATCAACAACACTTCGCTCCCAATGATGCTGAAGGACTCGCTGGACGAAGTATATTGTCCTATGTTGCAAGAGATGATCGACCAACTCAAGGCCTACGCTGAAGAGTGGAAGGATATCCCTATGCTAGCTAAAACACACGGACAACCCGCTTCGCCTACAAAATTGGGCAAAGAGGTGATGGTATTCGTATACCGCTTGGAAACACAACTGAAGCAGTTGAAGGCTTGTCCCGTGAGCGGTAAGTTCGGTGGAGCTACTGGTAACTTCAACGCCCACAATGTAGCGTACCCAGAATACGACTGGAGAGCAGTAGCTAACAAATTCTTGCCCGAACGTCTGGATATCGAGCGCGAAGAATACACCACACAGATCTCAAACTACGACAACTTCTCGGCTATCTTCGACGCTATGAAGCGCATCCAAACTGTAGTGCTCGACCTCGACAAGGACTTCTGGCAATACGTTTCGATGGAGTATTTCAAGCAAAAGATCAAGGCTGGCGAAGTTGGTTCGAGCGCTATGCCTCACAAGGTAAATCCTATCGACTTTGAAAACTCGGAAGGCAACCTTGGCATCTCTAATGCTATCCTCGAACACTTGAGCGCAAAATTGCCTATCAGCCGCTTGCAACGCGACTTGACCGACTCAACAGTGATCAGAAACGTAGGCGTACCTATGGCACACGCCCTCATTGCCTTCCAAAGCACAATGAAGGGTTTGGGCAAATTGCTCCTGAACGAAGCCAGCATCAAGGCTGACCTGGAAAACTGCTGGGTAGTCGTAGCTGAAGCGATCCAAACCGTATTGCGCCGTGAAGCCTATCCCAACCCCTACGAAGCACTCAAGGCACTGACACGCACCAACGCTGCTGTGACCGGCGAAAGCATTCACAACTTCATCGACACCCTTGAAGTAAGCGATGAACTCAAGGCGGAACTCAAAAAAATCACACCATACAACTACACTGGTGTATATTAATTCCCAAACTATGCATGGGAGAATATCCCAATACTTGAAATTTAATTCAAAAAAGAAAGAAAATGTACGACGATTTCTTTAACAAAAAAAGCGAGAACAGAAGCCGTGACGGCTATATGAATCGCAATGAGAACAACGGACAGTATGCTAATGGCAGAAGAGCTGATGGTAGACCTTCTCGCCCCCGAATTAGCCGCGATGGCAAAGTGGGAAGCAGCAACTATTCAACATCTGCCAGCAGAGATGCACGCGGTGGTGGATACCGTAGTAATTACAACAACGAAGGCAGAGGCGAAACCAGAGAGCGCCGATTCTTTTCGCCCGAAGGTGGTGCAATCGGCAACAATCCTAACCGTCGCCCACAAGGCGGTGGCGAAAATCGCTGGAACAAGCGTCCAGCTGGCGCAGGCTATAATCGTTCTGGTGCCGGCAGTAGTGCTGCAGCAGGCGAAGGTCGCCCCTACTCTGGCTATGGCAGTAGACCAAATGGCGGTTTCAAGAAGAAAAGCGTCTATGGTCCCAAGAAGCGCATGGAGTACAAAGAAGAATTCTTCGACCCCAACGCACCCGTACGCTTGAACAAATATTTGGCTAATGCAGGTATCTGTTCGCGCCGTGATGCGGACAAGTATATCCAAGCAGGCGTCGTGACTGTAAACGGCGAAGTCGTGACTGAACTCGGCACAAAGGTGATGCGCTCGGATGTCGTCCTCTTCCACGACGATGCTGTGAAGATGGAGAAAAAAGTGTACATCTTGCTGAACAAGCCCAAGGGCTATGTGACTACAAGCGAAGACCCACAAAATCGTAAGACTGTGATGGACCTGGTGAAAGGTGCTTGTCCCGAAAGAATCTATCCCGTCGGACGCCTTGACCGTAACACTACAGGTGTATTGCTCTTGACTAACGACGGCGAATTGGCTTCGAAACTGACTCACCCTAAATTCCTGAAGAAAAAGATCTATCACGTCACTACCGACCAAAATGTGACCGCAGCACACATCAGAGAAATCGCTGAAGGTATCACGCTGGAAGATGGCGATATCAAAGCTGATGCTATCGAGTATGTGAGCGACACAGACAAGAAGCAGGTGGGTATCGAAATCCACTCGGGAAAGAACCGCATCGTACGCCGCATCTTCGAACACTTCGACTATCGCGTGACAAAATTGGACCGCGTCTACTTCGCAGGATTGACCAAGAAAAACGTAAAACGTGGCGACTGGAGATTCCTGACTGAAAAAGAAGTAACAATGCTCAAGATGGGTGCTTACGAATAATCACAACAATAAAACATCATAATACGTATAAATATAACGTCATAAGAATATGAAACGTACAAAAATCGTAGACTTGCTATCAAGCACCGAATACGGCAAAGAAGTATGCGTGAAGGGTTGGGTGAGAACTCGCCGCGGTAGCAAGGCTGTCAACTTCATCGCACTGAACGATGGTTCGACAATCAAGAATATACAAGTAGTAGCAGACGTTGAAAAATTCGACGAAGAGTTGCTCAAACAAATCACAACGGGTGCTTGTCTCTCAGTGAACGGTACACTTGTGGAAAGCGAAGGTGCTGGCCAAAGTTCGGAAATCCAAGCCAACGAGATAGAAGTGCTCGGCACATGTGGCGCAGACTACCCTATGCAAAAGAAGGGTCAGACCTTTGAATACATGCGCCAACATGCACACATGCGTTTGCGTACCAATACGTTTGGCGCTGTGTTCCGCATTCGCCACAATATGGCTATGGCTGTACACCAGTTCTTCCACGAACGCGGTTTCTTCTACTTCCACACCCCTATCATCACAGCTTCAGACTGTGAAGGTGCTGGACAAATGTTCCAGGTGACTACAAAGAACCTCTACGACCTGAAGAAGGATGAAGAAGGCAAGATTGACTATTCAGACGACTTCTTTGGCAAGACTACATCGCTGACCGTGTCTGGTCAATTGGAAGGCGAATTGGCAGCCACAGCACTTGGCGCTATCTATACCTTCGGCCCAACCTTCCGCGCTGAGAACTCAAATACACCACGCCACTTGGCTGAGTTCTGGATGATTGAACCCGAAGTAGCCTTCAACGACATCCACGACAATATGGACTTGGCCGAAGACTTCATCAAATACTGTGTGCGCTGGGCTTTGAACAATTGTCAAGACGACCTAGAATTCCTCAACAAGATGGTCGACAAGTCACTGCTCGAACGCTTGAATTTCGTCGTAGACAACGACTTCGTCCGCTTGACCTACACCGAAGGTATCGAAATCCTCGAACAGGCAGCGAAAGAAGGCAAGAAACAATTTGAATTCCCTGTATACTGGGGTGTAGACTTGGCTAGCGAACACGAACGTTACTTGGTCGAAGAACACTTCAAGAAGCCCGTCATCCTGACCGACTATCCAAAGGAAATCAAGGCTTTCTATATGAAGCAAAACGAAGACGGCAAGACCGTACGTGCTATGGACGTGCTCTTCCCACAAATCGGCGAAATCATCGGTGGTTCGGAACGTGAAGAAAGTTACGACAAACTCGTGGCACGCATCAACGAATTGGGTATTCCTATGAAGGACATGTGGTGGTACCTTGACACACGCAAATTTGGTACTTGTCCTCACAGCGGTTTCGGTCTCGGCTTCGAGCGCCTCATCCTCTTCGTGACTGGTATGCAAAACATCCGCGACGTGATCCCATTCCCACGTACACCAAAGAATGCCGAATTCTAATTTGCACAAATTATCGTCTAACCCTCACAAATTACTTAGATATGTACACAGTTGACGAACTCAACGACCTGCTGATTGATTTATCATTCTCAGAAGACATCGGCGATGGCGACCATACTACGCTTTGCTGCGTACCCGAGGACGCAATGGGTCAATCTCAACTCCTTATCAAGGAAGAAGGTATCCTGGCTGGTATCCGTATCGCCAAGGAAGTGTTCCACCGCTTTGACCCCACTATGGAAGTGGAAGTATTCATCGAAGACGGCACTCGCGTAAAGCCCGGTGATGTCGCAATGATTGTGACTGGTAAGGTGAGAAGCCTCCTGCAGACCGAGCGCCTGATGCTCAACATCATGCAGCGCATGAGTGGTATCGCGACAATGACAGCAAAGTATGTCGAAAAGCTCGAAGGTACTGGCACTCGCGTACTTGACACTCGCAAGACTACTCCAGGCATGCGCATGCTCGAGAAGGAAGCAGTCAAGATTGGTGGCGGTACAAATCACCGCATCGGCTTGTTTGATATGATTTTGCTCAAAGACAATCACGTCGACTTCTGCGGTGGTATCAAGAATGCCTTGGATCGTTGCGCACAATATCAAAAAGAAAAAGGACTCAATCTGAAGGTTGAAATCGAAGTGCGCACCTTCGACGAAATCGAACAAGTGATGCAACATGGCGGTGCAGACCGTATCATGCTCGACAACTTCTCTGTAGAAAATACAAAGAAAGCCGTTGAAATCATCAACCACAAATTTGAAGTGGAATCAAGCGGCGGCATCACATTCGATACACTCCGCGACTATGCAGAATGCGGCGTAGACTTTATCTCAGTAGGTGCCCTCACCCACTCTGTCATGGGTCTCGACATGTCATTCAAAGCCGTAAAATAATCTTTCCCGAAGGGTAAGGGTTAAAGGTTAAGGGTCCAGAGAAGTAGTGATGCCCACACTGCATGCACTACAGACATATCTCCTGAAGGTCCCCTAACCCATCTCCCTGACCCTTCGTCTTTTTAATAAGGTCTGAGGTCTCTGAATACTCTGAGAACTCTGAATACTCTGAGAGCTCCGAGGGCTCCGAGGACTCTGAGAACTCCGACCAACAACCTTCTAAAACCCCAAATCATGAAAAAATCCCTATTCATCACCGCACTCATAGCAGTATTAACATTTGCATTTCAATCTGCTGATGCTTGCACCAGTTTCCTGGTCGGTAAGAAAGCCTCTACCGACGGTTCTGCTTTTATCACCTACAATGCCGACAGTTATGGCATGTTTGGTCGTCTCAAATACTACCCTGCTGCCAAGCACCCCAAGGGCACTATGCGCCGCATAGTTGATGGCGACACTAACCACTACCTCTGCGACATCCCCGAAGCAGCCGAAACCTACGCCGTGATGGGACAAATCAACGAGTACCAATTGGCTATCACCGAGACCACCTTTGGCGGCCGCGAAGAATTAGACGGTGCTGGTGAAGGTATAGACTATGTGAGCCTGATGACGCTGGGCTTGCAACGCGCCAAGACAGCTCGCGAAGCCATCAAGGTGATGACCGAACTGGTCAACAAATACGGCTATGCCAGCAGCGGTGAAAGTTTCTCAATCGCCGACCCCAACGAAGTGTGGATAATGGAAATGATCGGCAAGGGCAAGGGTCGTGAAGGCGCCGTATGGGTGGCAGTCAGAATACCTGACGACTGCATCGCTGCACACGCCAACCACAGCCGCATCCACAAGTTCAACTTGAAAGACAAAGACAACGTGATGTACGCCAAAGACGTCATCACATTTGCTCGCCAAAAGGGTTATTTCACTGGCAAGGACGCCGATTTCTCATTCTCTACCACCTATGCACCAGCTGACTTTGGCGCCATCCGCTATTGCGACACCCGCGTATGGAGTTTCTACAACAAATGGGTAGAGGGTATGGACCAATATCTCTACTATGCCACAGGCAAAGCCATTGGCAAGCACGAACCCATGCCGCTTTACTTCAAGCCTAAGTGCAAATTGAGCCTGGCCGACGTGATGGAAAGCAATCGCGACCACTACGAAGGCACTCCATTTGACATAACCAAGGACGCTGGAGCAGGTGCCTACTGCATGCCCTACCGCCCATCACCACTCACATGGAAGCACGAAGGCAAGACTTACTTCAACGAGCGTCCCATCTCAACCCAACAAACTGCATTCACTGTCGTAGCACAAGTGCGCGACTATCTGCCCAACGCTATCGGCGGCGTGCTGTGGTATGCCAACGACGACCCCAACATGGCAGCATACACACCCGTCTATTGTGCCAACAACGCTGTGCCTGAATGCTACAATGTGGCCGAAGCAGATGACGTGACCTTCTCTATCAAATCTGCCTTTTGGGTGTGCAACTGGGTAGCCAACATGACTTATCCTCGCTACTCGCAAATGTTCCCCTCACTCAAGGCCGTACGCGATCGTCTCGAAACGACCTACTTCGACAGAGCCAAGCAAATCGAGGGCACTGCTGGCAAATTGTTCGAGCACAATCCAGCAGACGCAGTGAAATACCTGACAACCTATTCACAACAATGCTCTGAAGAGATGATGTCGGCTTGGCTAAAATTGGCAGAATATCAAATCGTCAAATTCAACGACATGGTGGTGAAGCCAGAAAAGGACGGAAAGTTCGAACTCACCCCTGATGGTATTGCTGTGCCCCCCGTGCGCCCTGGCTTCGACGAATCACAAAAAGCAACTATCGTGCGCGAGACTGGCGACAAATACCTTTTGCCGACAGAGTAAATAAAAAATAAAAGGCAGAGAACGACGGAGAGCGCTAACGATTATTTATACTAGAAAAGAATCTGTGTTAATATCATAGGAAAAATCTGTCAGTTTTTGCTGTCGAAAATATATGCAACAAGAAGGAGACTGATACCGATTGGTATATCAGTCTCCTTCTTGATTTTTACAGGTCATAACCACATACAAACAACTGGAGAAGAAGTTTCATTTATCAAAAAACTGATCTGTTTTCTAGCAACAAACCTGTGATTCACAAACCTAGACCTTTTTTAAAAAAAGCCTTGACTTTTTTAAACGAGACGTCGCGAAATCTCAACAAGGTTAAGGTTTGTGTAAAGTAAAGAAATCGTGCATCAATTTGATTACTTAAAATTGGCCATAATGATGCGACTCAGCACTTCTCTTCCTCGTGGCGAATAGGTGCGACCACCGCGCCGTATGCTGTCAACACCAGCAAAGTCGATGAAATGTATGCCAGCAGGGATGACATCGGGGTGAGTATCAAGAAGGTGAAGGAATTGCGAGTGAACTACCTCTGCATTCTGTAGATAGCCACGCGAAGTAGCCAATCCCGGCAAATGCATAAGCGTGTTGGCATAGGCGCTGAGAAAATTGAATGTAATAAAGTCCTTCTGCGAAGACCAATCAAAGGCTATCTGTACTGCTGCCTGTTTGCTCATCATACGCTCGGTTCCCATTGAATTATAATAATCCTGAATACGTAAGGGGATTGGTGCGCCTCCATTGCTTGGCATGGTACGAGCTTCAGTGGTACCACCAGCACTATGTGACCATCCATGCACAATACCGCCTAGTGTGGTACCGGCATAAGCATTGCGAGAAAGCAACAATATTCGACCACGAAAATCTGCCACACACATTCTATGCGAAAGAGGCGCTATCTTTTCTTTATATTTATTGATACACTCTCCCACCCTATGTGCCCAAAGTTTTCTTTCCTTATCAGATTCCGCTTCGACTTCCTCGCGCAACAATACGATGGCAAATTCCGTGGGATGCGCTTCCAACTTGTCACAAATCGTCTGAATAACTTCATAAAAAGTCGTTTTGACACGCAATGGTCCATGATAAATGTGAAGCGCCTGGCCCTTGACAGCAGGTCGAAAATCGAAAGCTCGGACACCCAGATCCCAAAGTCCAGAGATTGTATAGGTTTGAGTGACGCCTAGTCGGAAGGGACCGACAACACCATGTCCTGTCGCGGCATCGTGAGCACCTGGGATGGAGAGCGCAGAGATAGATCGATCGTCGGGCAAGGCTTGCATCCATGCCTCCCGCTGAGCAAATATGTGCAGACTTCCCGTAAAAAGGAAGACTGCACATGTCATTATATGCAATAGTATTCGCATACCTATTCTATTTGAAGAGGCCCTAGCGCTAAAGGGCAATCAGGCTGTATAGTACATACATCCAATGGGCCATAAATGCTGCACCTATTCCACCGATGGTGTGAGCCAATATCGCCTTGGACGTCAAATGTCTATACCCCAACGAATCAAGCATGGCGGTGTGTGTGCTGAGGTAACCGCTCCAGCACATCCCGACAGCGGTGAAGACGGCAATGGCATTGCCATCAGCCCAACCGGATTCAATGAAACCTGGCACAAGGCCAAGGGCTGCACCTACGGCGCCAAGTGCGGTGATGGGGAAGGCGACTTGGTGAGGATCGTTGAAACCAAACAGCCAGTCAAACAGGAAGTCGACGTGCCCTGCAAGCAGTGGCAGCAGTTCGATGCCTTCGTAGGCGGCACCTGTGTAAGAGCCATCAGCCGAGGCGCCAAAGGTGAGGAGCATCACCAAGGACGAAATAATCAACACACCTGGGATAATGGCTATACCGACATCGACGCCAGTGCGACCGCCATTGAGCAGGGCATTGAGGATGCGGGTAAAGATGGGTTCGCGAGACAAAGTGGACACGTCGATTTCCTCCTCAATGCGCTCGTGAACGAACTCAGTGACATATTCAGGGTGTGCTTTTTTGATGAAATGCTGCATCAGGCGTGTGGAAATAATACTACCACAAAAGGCGCCGAACAGACCAATCAGGGGTTCGGCGTAGAAGCCCTGACCAAACATAAAGACAAGCACAAGCAGCCCCATACCAAAGGCTGTGCCGAAGTTGGTCAACGATATAAACTGATACTTTTTGAAATAGCCTGCAAAGCGCTTATCTTGCGACAGGGAAATAATGGCAGGATTGTCCGAAAGGAAGGTCATCACTGCACCCAGGGCGGCAACACCGGGGAGATTGAACAGTGGACGCATCAATGGACGCAACAACTTCTCGAGCAGATTGACCACGCCAAACTCGACAAAGATAGCACCAATTGCACCGGTGATGACGCAAATGGCCATCAGGTAAAAACAGGTGTTGAGCAACAGGTCGTGTGCTGTCTTCATGATGGTATTGAGCATATTGGGCACACCCATTATACTGCCAATATAACCAAAGAAGCCAAAGACGATAAGCAAGCAGGGAATGCCTGCTGGGATAAACTTCTTTATACTTGATGCTTTCATAATTAGATTTTTTTGAGGGGGTAGTCGGAGGGATCGGAGTGCTCAGATTTCTCGGAATTCTCTGAACACTTCACTATTTACCATCATTTCTTCTTAATCACCTTTTGCACTGCTGAGATAACATCGACCTTCCATTTCACGCCCAAATCAAAGAAGGCTTGATTGTCCTGCAAAGCACCGGCAGGGTCGCTATTTTTGCCGAAGGAGTATCCACCATTGACGTGGAGGCGCAGGTCATGACTGTCCTTGAGGGGGTACACCTCTACCCCACCACCAACGCGCGTCATCTCGGTGCCAGGCATGACGCACAGGTCGGCACCCGATTGGCTGTTGTTGACATCATAACTGGCTTTAGCAAAGACATTGACGCGATCCTTTATCATATACGACAAATCGCCCACAATGGTATAGTTCTTGAAGAATGTAAAATCGTCGAGCGTCGCACGATTCATGATATCAAGTTGCAGACAGAAATTGTTCCAATTAAACTGATTACCCAGGCTCAGGTACTGCACAAACTTGCCGGGTTGGTATTCCAAGAAGTTGACAGAATAGAGCGAGGTAAACCAATCGTGCTGACCCATCCACATCAGGTTGTAAGCGAAACTGTGCTTTCTGTTGCCATTGATATAATCAAACGGGCTTGTCACTATCTGTGCCAGTACCTTATCATATCCTTTTGGCGTAATGTAAGCACCACTCACCCCCCAACGATAGCAATTGATGTGATGCCAATATTCCGATGCAAAATAGACATCAATAGGCGCTTTGTCGTACTCGAAACCACCAATAGCCACGACCTGCTTACCGGCAGAGATTTCCCAATTTTGAGTCGGCTTATAGGTCAAATGCAACCAGTCGGTAGCGTCGAAGAAAGTCGCATCTTTGTTGGGCTTATTCAAGCGCTGGCGGTAGTCGTAGTACAATTGGTCGGTGATCTTACCCTTCAAACGAACATTAAAGTATTTACCCTTGAAGCCAGAATTAGCATCAACGGTCTTACCATCGATCAACTCGTGCTGATAGTCGGCTCTGACTTCAAAGCCCAGATTAATCCATTCATTGCTATTTTGCGCAGTGGCAGCAGTGACGCCAACCAAGGCAAGCAGGGCCAATATCGTTTTCTTCATAGCCTTATATTTTAATAAATAGTAAATAGAAAATGAGGATGCACCATCGTGCACATCCCCATTGTAAATAGCATATTTTAGAATTCGCTAGTGAAGTGGAAGCGAATATTCTTAAAGTCATTTTGTGCCATTTGCAGCACATAGCCAGAGTCGGCCAGGAAGACATCACGACCCTCGCGATCCTTGGCCATATATTGATATTTACGCTTCTTGAAGTTTTCCAGTTCTACAGGGTCATCGCTCTCTATCCAGCACGCTTTATAGAGTGATATAGGTTCCCAACGACACTTGGCATTGTATTCATTTTCCAAGCGATATTGGATGACTTCAAACTGCAACTGGCCTACGGTACCGATAATCTTGCGACCATTGAATTGGTTGACGAAGAGCTGTGCCACACCTTCGTCCATCAACTGCTCAATACCTTTTTGCAATTGCTTTGTCTTCATTGGATCGGCATTTTCGATGTACTTGAACATCTCGGGCGAGAAGGATGGCAAACCGCGATAGTGCAGATTTTCGCCCTCGGTGAGCGTATCGCCAATCTTGAAGGTGCCGTTGTCTGGCAAACCGATGATGTCGCCAGCCCATGCTTCGTCGACAGTCGTCTTGCGCTGTGCCATAAATTGCGTGGGCGAAGAGAAACGTAGCGTTTTGCCGTGGCGGACGTGCAAATAAGGCGCATTGCGTACGAATTTGCCCGAGCAGACCTTGCAGAAGGCGACGCACGAGCGGTGATTAGGGTCGATATTGGCGGTGATTTTGAAAATAAAGCCACTGAATTTCTGCTCGTCGGGTTGTACTTCACGTTCTTCTGCCATAACGGGACGAGGCGAAGGAGCAATTTCGACGAAGGTATTGAGCAATTCCTCTACACCAAAGTTGTTGAGCGCCGAACCAAAGAATACTGGCGCCACTGTGCCTTCGAGGTAATCTGCAACGTTGAACTCTGGATAGACGCCTTCGATGAGTTCTAACTCGCTGCGTAACTTATCAGCCAAATCAGCACCAATATGCTCGTCCAATTGTGGCGTGTTGATGTCCACCTCGACCTTTTCAGCCACCACTTGTTTTGAGGCTTGGAAGAGGTTCAGGTTTTGCTCGTAGATATTATACACACCTTTGAAGCGCACACCACTTTCAATAGGCCAAGTCAAGGGACGCACGCTGATTTGCAGTTCTTCTTCGAGTTCGTCCATCAGGTCGAATGGGTCTTTGGCTTCGCGGTCCATCTTGTTGACAAAAATGATGACGGGCGTATTGCGCATACGGCATACATCCATCAATTTACGCGTTTGCGTTTCTACCCCCTTCGCACCGTCCACAACAATGATTACGCTGTCCACAGCAGTGAGCGTGCGGTAGGTATCTTCGGCAAAGTCCTGGTGACCTGGGGTATCAAGGATATTAATCTTGTAGTCGCGGTAGTCAAACTCCATCACAGAGGTAGTGACAGAGATACCACGTTGCTTTTCGATTTCCATCCAGTCGGATGTAGCTGTTTTCTTAATTTTATTGCTTTTCACAGCACCAGCAACTTGGATTTGTCCACCAAAGAGCAGGAGTTTTTCAGTAAGTGAAGTTTTACCTGCGTCAGGGTGAGCAATGATAGCAAAGGTGCGACGACGACTGATTTCGGGATTCATTTGAAATATATAAAATATTATTATTGTGATTAAACTAAATTAATAGACTTAAAATTCAATAGGCTCTGCCTTGTCTTTCAAATAATAGTCTGAAAGTGTACCAAGCATATTTGAGATATGACTTGCGGCTTGCTGGGTCTCGGTTGAAATATCCTTCTTCTGAAGTTTCAAGAGCAACAAACCATACAAGGTATTGAAGCAGGTTTCGAGTTCTGTAGCATTAGCATTCTCGCCCTTAGCACGCACCTCTACAATGTAGGAGAGTACACGGTGATACATTTCTCTATAGTAGGGGAACTTCTGTGAAGCCAAAAGGCGGAGGTGGAAGTCCTCGAGGTCAGCCAGGATGTTCTTGTGTATCTGTAAGTGTCCACCTTGTTGCAAACCCTCTTCACGCAGCATCGTGCAGAGATTCTCATACCATTTTTCTGTCTCAGAACGTTTAGTTTCATCCAGGTCAAAACGCACCAGATACTCTGACTTCACACGCTCAAAGTCCAATTGGAAGGCACGCAATAAATCCTCTACCTGCCAGAGATAGAGGATAAATTCAGCACGATTCGTTTTGCTTAGTTTATCGGCAATTATCATTTTGTACTATTTTTAGATGAGGGGACGAAGCAACCTGAAGACAAGTTGACGTATTAACCATTCGCTATTACACTTGCCCTTAAATCTACACGCCAAACAGGAAACCTGTAATAGAGATATTCAGCAACGTGAACATAGCGTAGAAAAAGGCTAGCGTCAGGACTACACCACCTATAGTGCGATTCATACGAATGATGCCCTTCTCGCCAAAGGTATTTCGCGTCTTATTAATCACATACGTCAAACCCAGCCACCAGAGCATTGCACCACCGACAATAGCGGCAAAGCCTGCTGCTGTGTAGACGAAATTCTCGCCCGTGCCCACAAAGGGGGCAAACATATTGAACAAGGCGATAAACAAGAAGACAATCATCGGATTGCACAACGTAATCATAAAGGCGGTGAAGAAGTTCTTGAAGAGCGAACCCTTCTTAGCACTTTCTGGTTGAAGCTTTGGCGCTGGCTTTGTACGATACATGTGAATTCCAAATCCACAGAGCAAAGCGCAACCTACCAATTTCATCCAAAATTCATTCTGGGGATTCTGCAAAAAGGGCAACAGTGAAATACCATAACCCGTAATGATCGCATAAATCAAATCACTCATTGACGCACCAGCTCCTGTCATCAGGCCATAAATGCGACCTTTCTTGATCGTACGGCGAATGCAAAGCACACCAACCGGTCCCATTGGCGCAGATGCTACTATACCAATGATGACACCTTTGATGATGTATATAATGAGGTCCGTGATTTCTGTAATATAACCCATGGCCATTTTTCTTAATTTCTGCAAATTTCGCTTTTTTTTATGAGAAACAGAAATTTCCTATATATATTTTTCGGGCATATAACAAGAAAATGCACTTTATAGGGCTTTTAAGAGGGAAAATAGTAGATGAGT
>JAFNXM010000031.1 GCA_017383485.1 Bacteroidaceae bacterium | reverse complement strand
TTGAAAAAGGAAATAGATAAGTGTATAGATAATTACGGCAACAAAAGAAAAATCGAGAAAATTAAATCAACATTTTCAGGAGTTGGACGAAATGACCTCTGTCCGTGTGGAAGTGGGAAAAAATTTAAAAAATGTCATGGAAAGGATTTGTAGAGATAGAATGTATCAATAGAGATATAAAGTTTATATATGTTTTTTGACCTATCCCATATTCCTGACCTCGCCATTTATAAATAGTCAAATTTGTTTTTTTTCTAAAACACGATATTTTGCTTTTTACACGATGACTTTAAGGAATACAATCTTATTTTACTATCAAACGAAAGACTTTTCAATAATGCAGTAGAAGATAGATAATAGAATTTTGCTTTTCTCTAATATGTTTTAAACAATAGCTACAACATTTAAATATTTCTTAGTTTAGTGCTCATGAACTGCTCATGATAGTGCCCATGATGGCACCAAGTAGGCACCAAGTAGGCACTAAGATAGAACTAAGTTGGCACCCAGTTGATGTGAGGGTGTACAAGTTAGTGCATAAGTTGTGTATAAGCTAATTTAATGATACTACCATGCAAGTGACTATGCAAGTCACCATGCAAGTGCTCAACCTATCATAAAATAAAGAAAAAGTGCTGTTTTTGCATATTATATGATAGATTAAGACGAGCACAATATTCGCTCAAAGATGGCAATTTCATAACTGATAAAATTTGAATATTAGGGATTCCGAACTGAGGTGGAGCAAAATTTTAGTGTACCTATTTCTGTTTCAAATTATTTCATTACCTTTGCATCAAAGTAGGAACTCGACTCTGCGAGACACTGCAGAATGGTGCAGAATTTAGATGGAGCAATAGCGGGAGATTACGTTCATTGTAATTCTTTAACACAAACATATAGACCCATTTAGAAATGAGACTCATTTTCCGGTGGCACCACTCGAAAGGGAAGTTGAGAAATTCAGCTTCCTTTTTTTGTTATACTTAATTTTATATTTTTATAGGTTTAAATGCTTTTTGTGGCTCTTCAAACGTTGTAAGGGATAGGCATAGAGGGTCAAAACAAATGCATAAGTGCAAGGATTGTGGCAAACAGTTCATTAGTGGATACAAGTCGTGTGACCCGAAAATATATTACTGGAATATTCTCCATTCATACGATGAATTGAAGAAATAGATTATCAATTCATCATAAAACCAACTGTTTTTTTTGTCACCCGTTTCCCTTTTGCTACTTTTGTAGGGAAAATAACAAATACCGTTCTATATTCTATGAAAAAAATAGGAATTTTAAGTTTGCTCTGTGCTTTTATCTTTATGGCAAATGCGCAAGAGAGAGATTTTACAAAGTACGTAAATCTTTTTGTGGGAACTGCTGATCACGGTCACACACACCCTGCTGCAGTGGTGCCCAATGGTATGATTCAACCAGGGCCAGATACACGTTTTCACGAGTGGGATGCTTGTTCGGGTTATTACTACGAGGACCAAAGCATCAATGGTTTTGCTCATACACGCTTGAGTGGTACAGGTTGTGCAGACTATGGCGATTTCTTGTTGATGCCTATTGTAGGCCGTCCCGACTTGCAATATATTGGCGAGAAGGAACCTCTTGGCCAACGTGTGGCTTTTGCTTCGCCTTTCTGTAAGTCTACTGAAAGTGCCGAACCCGGTTATTATACTGTGGTGTTGGACCGCTATCGCGTGAAGGCAGAACTCACAGCTACCGAACGTGCTGCGCTGCATCGTTATACTTATCCCAAAGCTACCGAGGCTGGTATGATCCTCGACCTGGACTATGGCATCCACGACCAAGTGATGCATGCTATGGATGTAGAAATTGTCGACAACCAGACGATTCGTGCTTACCGCAGAAGCCAGGGTTGGGCTTACAATCAGCAGTTGTATTTCTATGCAAAGTTCTCCAAGCCCTTCACTGCACAAGTGGTACGCGATACGGTGAAGACCAGCAAGCGCATAGAACCTCGTTGCAAAGTAATCTTGAAGTTCTCGACCGACGAAGGCGAACAGGTGATGGTGAAGACCTCTATTTCTATGGTCGACTACGAAGGTGCAAAGAAGAACCTGATGGCAGAAATTCCTGGTTGGGATTTCGACGGCGTGCGTGCTGCAGCGAAGCAAAAGTGGAACAAGGTATTGAGCAAAATCGAAATACCTGAAGTAGAAGGTGAATTCCTGAAGGAACATCAGCAAGTGTTCTATACCGCCCTCTACCACGCTAATATCTCTCCCGCTTTGGCTACAGACGTAGATGGTCGTTACAAAGGTATGGACCTGAAGATCTACCAAGCCGACCCAGCTTCGCCCAACTATACCGTTTATTCATTGTGGGACACTCACCGCGCATTGCACCCACTGCTTACTATCCTTTCGCCTAAGCAAAACCAAGCTTATATCCGCAACCTGATTCGCAAGGGCGAGGAAGGTGGTATCGTACCCAAGTGGGAATTGGCATCCAACTATACCGGCTGTATGATAGGCTACCACTTTACTTCTCTTGCGGCTGATGCTTATGCTAAGGGCCATCGCAATTTTGATGCCATGAAGGCCTTGGCTGCTGGTGTACGTATGGCTGAATATGACACCGCAGGCATTACGCAGACGTTGCCCAAGTGGAAGTTGACCAGCGAAATCATGCCTCCTGCACGTAAGTATAAGAATGAGATGGGCTATGCCCCCTACGATTGCGACCACGAGACTGTGGCAAAGGCATTGGAATACGCTTACAATGACTGGTGTATTGCAACTTTGGCAAATGGTGTGAAGAATAAGGCAGTGGCTGAGAAGTACTATAAATTTGGCAAGGCTTATCAACATTATTTCGACCCAACCACACAATTTATGCGTGGAAAGGATGCACAGGGCAACTGGCGCACGCCATTTGACCCTCGCAGTTCGCGCCACCGTGCCGACGACTATTGCGAAGGTACTGCATGGCAGTGGACATGGTTTGTACCCCACGATGTAGACGGACTTGTGGCTTTGATGGGCAGCAAGGAAAAATTTGCGAACAAGCTTGATGGTCTCTTTTCTGCACCCTCGGGCTTGACAGGCGACGATGTTTCTCCCGACGTATCTGGTTTCATCGGACAATATGCCCACGGCAACGAACCCGGTCACCACACCACTCACCTCTACAACTACGTGGGCCGTCCATGGCGTACTCAGGAGTTGGTGGACAGCGTCCTGATCAATCAATACCGTAATGCGCCAGCAGGTATCTCGGGCAACGAAGACTGTGGTCAAATGTCTGCATGGTATATCCTTAATGCAATGGGTTTCTACCAAGTTTGCCCAGGTAATCCGACTTACTCCATCGGTCGTCCCCTCTTCCCCGAAGTGACCATCAATTTGGAAAATGGCAAGCAATTCACCATCGTGACTAAGGGCAATAGCCGCAAGGCAAAATACATCAAGTCGGCCAAACTCAATGGCAAGGCATTGAAGAAACCATTCTTCACCCACAAGCAACTCGAAGCAGGCGGCACGCTCGAACTCGTGATGAGCGAAGTGCCTACGCAGTGGGGAAAATGATAGGACACATTGTAATAGAAACTCATGAAGTTGAATTTGGCAATAAAGCATCTGTTCCTGCTGGTATGTATTTGTCTAGCTATGGCATGTACACCCGACGAACAACTTGTGGACATCGATGGATGCTATAGGGCGCAAAACCTTGACCTTGCTGCCGAAATATTGATCAAGGACGGACGATGTATCAGATTTGATGCGACCATAAAGGGGGATGACGCCGGGGCTTGGACACAGATAAGCACTTCTGGCAATTATCCTGACTATACTTACTCCATTGGCAACCTACGCATACATGCGCATTTTGACGAGATTAACAGTATTACGGCCATATTGGACGGCGTCCTCAGAACGGAGCATACGGATGGTCCAAATATGAACGAACTAAGTCTGACTTTTCACAATGTGCCGCTAAAATTCAACAAGCAATAACCCCCAAAATCACGAGCCTAGACCTTTTTTAAATTAGCCGTCGCGAAATTTGAAAAAGGTCTAGGCTTTTTTTAACGCCCCGTCGCAAAGTTTTTTTGCCGTTAAATGTATTGAAAAATCAGGCGTGGTACAAAAGAGCACCGCCAGGATATGCAGAGGAGATATACGCACTTTGTCGGACAAAGTGTATCATTGTAGAGAAAAATGGAGCTTTTGGCAGGCATTGTATCATAAAAAATGTTACTTTTGCAAATGTTATAAACAAACAAGTGAAGAAAAAGTATGTAACGACTTGGTAAAATAGGAAAGAAGTGTTTGCTTCTTGCATGATGTTATCAGAGAAATCGCCAATTTCAATCAGATATAACCATCAACTGCAAGCAGGCGAATGCTGCACCCTCAAAGGTGTTAGCATCGCTTTGTTGTATGGTTATAGGTGTTTGGCGATACCTTCTGATAGACAACAGAGTTTAGCTTTCACCTTTTTTGTTTTCCCTTTTAAATAAGCGTCGACAGTATTAATATTAAAAAGGAGGACTTTTTATGAAACAAATGTATTATGTTATCACGACGCTTTTCATGGGTATATTATTGTGCGCTTGTGAAAAGGAAGAGGTTGACACATTTCCATCAGACCTGACACGCAGCGAGTGGTGCACCGAACCGCTAGTCAGTGGCGAAATGTATGTGTATGAGTTCAGCAGTATGACCATAGGTACGCCTAATGGCTCTGGCAAAAAGCATAGATGCTATGGCAATGGACGTGTGCTTGAGACGCAGACCTTCAATTGGACTTATGCAAGCAATCTGAGCAGATTGACACTGCAATTTGACAACATCAACAAAACGGAGACCTACACGGTGACGCGCTATGACGACACCAATATATGGTTATCAAACGGTTCGAACTGGACGGCCTACACAATGCAGTCTGATTATGATTTGTGGCAGGGAAATCCCATCCCAGCCGACCTCTTTGCGCATCCGAAATGGTATGACTTCGAGGAGATCTCCAAATGGGAGTGGCAGGACGATCAATGGATTGTGCAGGACGTGGCTTATATCCACAAGGAAAGGAAACTGCTCGCCATCAAGGGGGAGTCGGTGATACGTAAATGCGAGTACCAGAAGAACGTGACTTTCGATACCGGCGGCTATTCGTGGAGATTGAGCGAGGGCTGTCTGTTTAATAGCAATGGTAAGACTTATATTCTATCAACAGACCGCCCACTGATCGACTTAAAGGATGAACAGCGCGTCCCCGACTTTGTCCTTGCAGAACCCGAAGCCTATGGTTTCCAGTACAAGGAGTGCTGGGCGCAGCATAAGCATCTGAGCTTGAACTATTATTTGCGCCCCGACGACAGCGCTATATATTATAATGACAAAGGGGCGTTCCTTGTGCCCGGCAGTACGAATATCAATTGCAATATTTATAATCTTTGGTATTACAATAGGGATTCGTGGAGCGGTGATGAGGGTAAGTGGATATTTCCAAAGGGCACATCTTTCGTCTACGGCAGCACCTCTGATGGCACAGAATATCAGACATTGGTAGTATTAGAAACGCCGACTTTGGAGCGGGTAGACTTTCTTGAAGAAACTTACAATATCAGTTCCAAAGGCTCTAGTTATGTGCCTGCGGCAGGATTGACTTATACAAGCTCCTATGTCTTTTATGTATATGAACCAGATTTTGATGTCAGCAAAATCAGCGTCACTTACTCCGATTCGTGGTTGTGGACGGCACGACTGGCGCCAGTCCTACCTGCTGAGAGCAAATATTACACACGTATGCACCTCTTATGGGCCAATAGCGCAAACAGTGGAGCAGCACGCACGGGTTATATCTATATCACGGTGTCCGACGTCAAAGGCGAGACCTATTCACACAGAGTCACCGTCAACCAACAAGGCCCAAGCGGTTCAGGTGGCGGAGGTGGCACGGGCGGTGGAAGTAGCGAGGAAAGCAGTCTTGGTCCCGAATGGGTGAAAGGTACAGCACCAGGGTATTTGCCCTATTACTATTGTCCCAATACAGGAAAAACTACGCCTGCCAATCCAAGATCTGCCGACATCACCGTCTATAGGAACAAGAATACTGGCGCCTACAAGGCAGCCTATGCCGGCAAACTCTATAATGCCAAAAAGGGTTACAACAAGATAACGATGGAGACCGAAGCACACTCCGTCTACGACAGCGTCTATAAATATTGGAAGACTTGTATCGACAAGCTAATCCTTGAATTTACTATATATTAATACATACAACCAATAACATTATTTACTCTTAAAATATAATCGTCATGAAGCGTCTGTTATCAATCATCATCATCCATTTGTTATTGCTATCCCCTATCATGGCGCAGCAAAAGCAACCCTTGTCTCCTATTCAAGAGGCGGCACAAGCGGAAATAGAGAAACGCTATGGAAAATATCCTCGATTAGACAATAAAATGTCGTTTTGGTGGAAGAAGAAAAAAGGGAAATACGCCTTGGCGTTGAGAGAGGAAGGCAAGGAGGATATCGTGCTGACTGACTATAAATACAGCGTGTGTAAGTTGGTAGCAAAGGAGAAGGTTTATTTTATTAATAGTTCCTCAGAATATCTTAATAGATTGAGTTTGCTCGTTGAATGTAATGGAAGGTTTGGAATCATCAATTTATTGGGGCACGAGGTTGTACCTTGTAAATATATCGCGGCGAAAGACGACTATGGAAATATACAAAATAATTCTGAGTACAATTATAAAGAATTCCATCGTGTAGGCGGCTATATCTCAACGATTTCGTATTTTCACGTAAAGGGCGATAATGGGAAATGGGGCTCGGTTTACTATAATGAAGGATATGATACAAATATAACAGAACCTCAATTTGACAGTATCTATACACATAGATTAGGTGGTGGTGTTGATAATCATTTGACTATTCAAAAACCACAAGAATATATCAGCGACTATCATTGGAATCTCACCAATGTGAGTTTAAAATATATTGGATTTAGGCATTCACATTATGACTCATACACCATTGTAGAAAAAGATGGCAAATTTGGCGCAATAGCATTTGGAGAAGTGTCCATCCCTCCCTTGTTTGACAAAGCTTCATTCAGCATCCAATCGCATGACTTGCAGAAAAAGGGTGAAAATACCTATATCCTCAGAAATGGATTGATATTCGACGAAAGCATCTATCGAAGTAACAAGGCGTTTCAAAAGATTTCTATCCAAAATCGCCTGTTCTACCTGCTGAAAGATGGTAAGAAAGTGTGGTATGACACGAAAACCGGCAATATCATTCCTGTGGACGATGCCAAAAGCGAACACATTGCACAATGCGACAGAAACATCTATTATCAATACCACAATGGCAAGGGTTGGGGCTATGTGATAGATAATGGATTCTCAATTCCCCCACACTATGGTGAAGACATTGAATGTTTTTTACCAATCACCAGCATTACTTCAGACATATTCATCGTGAAGAATGTTAAGGACGAAAAATTGGTGGGGTTGTACAATGCCAAGTTGAAAAAGGAACTCTTGCCTCCTGTCTATACCAAAATCATGAAGACTGATCTGCAAGATGGTTTCTTCTTGGTGGAAAGGGATTCTACAGACTGTAGTTATGCCTATATCACCCACGCTCGAGACTCGGTAGTGTTGCTCAAAGACAAAAGGGACGCTTATGCTGGTGCTGAATTTTTGCCTATCGACAGCACCCTTTCCCTGGTAAAAAAGGACGGTGGGTATGGCATCACAAATAGCGAGAGTGGGTTGATTGTACCTTGTATTTATGATAGTATCAAACCCATAGAACAGTTTGATCAAAAGAAAGAGGTGAGTGACGATCTCAAAGGAAAGTTTTTTGTAACTTATTATGACAAGGATTTTAAAGGCCTGATTTCCCATGATGCAGTTGTGGCAAGTCCCTATTTCCCCTATATTAGTGTTTATCGTAGTAGTATCAGTTTACGGGACAACGGACAATATCATTCTGATGATATGACCATTAGCGTAAAGGACAGCGTGATAAGTGTCAAATACGATTGGGAACACGATTTAGCCAATGTTATTGAAGAACAGTTTAATAATTACTTCGAATCAATATACAAAACTGCTATCATCACGGGCAATCGCACCCTGCTGGAAGCCACCATCAATGCTCGCATACAAAATCTGGAAAACAAAATGTGGGCAGATGCGGAAAGGGGCGTGTCTTTTATTGAGGAATTCGACCAATTGCGCAGTCTGTGCCTCTTCTCTTTTATCAACTTGGACTATGAGCAAATGAGTGAATATTCAAAAAGCCTACAATCCACCTATAAAAACCTCTATGCAGTTTATTCTGACAAGCGGCAGCAGATTCAAGCGCAGCAGGAGGAAGAAGAACGCCAACGACAAGAGGAAGAACGCCAACGTCAGGAACAATTGCGCCAACAACGCATCGCTGCCGAACAAGCACGCCAACAACGCCAGCAGGCCTGGATAGACGCACTTGCTGCCGTAAGCAATGGCGTTGCCCATGTCAATGCTACGGTCAATGCAAGCAGAGTGAAAAAGCAACACTACAACAACCACTCGACTTCTGCGAGAACTTACACTCAAACCACAGCCCAATCAGAACCCAATTATGTGAGGTGCGACCATTGTGGCGGAAGTGGCACATGTACACGTGTCAATACAAATATGACCTTGTTCAAGAGCCATTGTCGTGGCACAGGCAAATGCCAACATTGCATCGACGGACTGGTCACCACATCCTTTGGCACACGCGTTTGTACCTATTGCAAAGGCACGGCAAAATGCTATCATTGCAAGGGTACTGGCAAATGCAGCAAGTGTCATGGCACAGGTAAAATGAAGAAATAATGAGCATTAATCTATAGACTTATTAATCAGTACAACATTATTCACTCTTAAAATATAATCGTCATGAAACACTGGAAAATCTTAACATTGGTAGGCCTCTTGCTATTTATGGTAGCAGATGCTGAGGCGAAAAAGTATTATTATAACAAGTGGAAACGCAAGGGTGACAAGATGGCGTTGCTCTATCGCCCGGATAATAAAGGAAAATGGCAGCAGGTGACGGATTTTATCTTTGATGCTGACTACAGCTGTTCATACAAATACTGGGATAAAAAGGATCCAAAGGAAATTGAATTTTCCGACATGGCGCTTATTGAGGTAAGTACCTCTGAAGGCTGTGGATATATAAATCAAAAGGGACAAGTGATTATACCTTGTTTATATCAAGAATATAGTTTGCATTATGCTTTTGGTTTCTGCGATTTCAATAAGAAAAACGACTGTTTTATTTGGGGCAAACTGACTAATGGCAAAGAGCACCTTTATCATGTAAGGCAAAACGGGGAGAGATATCACAACAAATGCCACCATATAGTCAGACAACTTTATGGGGAATACGATAATTTTAAATTTGATAAAATAGATGGTTATAGCGGCAACTATAAAGTAAAAGAACCAGGTATCACTGTTGAAATAGATGGCAAGATTGGCAAGGTGCGCTGGAACGCTGCGAAAACACAATTCGACCGTATTCTACTCTGTGAATATACAGAAATGAAGATCGATTCTATCTCTAAATTAGACCTAAAAGCCACAACTCCCAAATGGGTCACCAAGAAATACGAGTCTGGTATGAAGGTTCTTGGAAAGAATGGCAAATATGGGATATTTGACGGAGAGAAATTTGTATTACCCACAAAATATGATTCTACCTCTTTCACTATAAGACAACATAGCGGAAAATCTGCTGGAAAGAAGAAATACTTGACCCAAGTTGACTACATAAACCCCAACACTGGTGCAAGCCACATCATCATGCAGCGAGATGGCATGCGTTGTATCTTGGACAACAATTACCGTGAAATTTTTGCACACAAGTTGCGCAGAGGTGAAGACAGAGGTTTCGACTTTGCGCTGAGTGGCTTGGGCGACATCTATTACATTTCGGCAGACGACGAGAAAATGTTCTTCCGCCTATTGGACGATAGCATTCAGGTGAATTGTCGTGGTGGATTGCTACCTAAATATCCATTTGACGTAATGCCCGACAAGAAGCACACCTATTGGTTGATGGAAAACGAAGAAGGCGCCGTCGGATTGTACAACAGCAAGACGGACCAAATGATTCTGCCCGCAGAATACAAAGCCATCGAACTGCCTGACCAACTGAGCGAAGTCTTTACGGTGACGGACAAGAATGGAGTGGCTCGCCACGCCTTTATCACACACGATGGTGCGTCAGTAGTACAGTTCAAGGATGTAAGTGATTTGGTAAAAATGTCGAAAGTGGTGAAAAAAGTAGGCAAATACCAGATCCTGAAATACAAGGATGCATACGGCATATACAACACAGTGACCAAGGCATCCACAGCACTCAACTACACCACAGTGAAAACGCTGGGTGAGGTAAAACCCGACGTAAATTCTGCCTTCAAAAACTTCCTGCTCATCACACGTGGCACGAAAAAGGGATTGGTCAGCAACGACTATTTCTTCAACGCCATGTTCGACCAAGTGGTATTGACAGATAGTGCCGTGGCAGTGACTTTCAAGGATTGGTACCATATCCTTGACGCGAATTCGTCAGGTCCATATTTTAATGTAAAGCCACAAAAAATGACCAACTTCATCCAATACCTGAAGATCAATTCGAATGGGAAGGAAGTGACGGACCACAATATTCTGTCAACGACCTTGAAATATGGCGACGACTGGAGGTTGAGGGATGAAATAAAGACGCTGGCCTTCATCTTGAAAAACAATATGATCCAAACGCACTACGAGCTAGCACTGGCAGGATGGAATGTGAAGAA
Organism: Bacteroidaceae bacterium; assembly: GCA_017383485.1. Taxonomy (GTDB): domain Bacteria; phylum Bacteroidota; class Bacteroidia; order Bacteroidales; family Bacteroidaceae; genus Alloprevotella. The sequence goes on along the minus strand of JAFNXM010000031.1, from coordinate 22,488 downwards.
GGGCGAATACTATACAGCCATTAAGCAATACACTGCAGTGAAGGGTAAGTTGGGCGACGCTGAAGGGCAGATAGATCTGCTGATCGAAAAACTAAAAGGTCTGCAAGCACAAAAGGTTGAGAAGGAACGCTGGGAAAGAGAGCAAAGAGAGTTGGAAAGAGAGAGGGAACGCCAATTGGCTGAGGAACGCCGACAGCTTGAAGAGTATGAACGCCAGCGCCAATATGCCGCTCAACAACGTGCTGCCGAGGAGCGCCGCCAACAGAAACTACAGGCTTGGGCAAACGTAGCTGCTGCAGCGGCCACCATGGCACAAGGCATAAATAATGCTGTACAACAACGATACAACCCTCAGTACCGTCAACCCCAGGTAAGCACCAACCGCAATTACAATGCGCACTACAATCAACAAGTCGGCAATATCAATGCCAACGAATTGAGACACGCTAAAAAGTTGTACAACGATTGGGTGCAACGAGCTGAGCGAGAAATGAAAGAATATATCGAAGCTGATGCCAAACTGAAAGTGCCCGGCATCAGTCAGATGACCAGGACACACGAACAACAACGCCGCTCGAGAGCTCGCTCCTATCTGAAGGACAGTTGCCTAAAAATGATGCGAAGCTACAGAAACCGTGCTGCACAACTCGGTGGAAATATCCCCATCAGTCAGACAGAACTGAAGGTGGAAGCGCTGCTGAAATAAGGTGTACGACATATTAGGTGTTCTATTTGAAAAAAATATCTATATTTGAGAAATATCTCCAATATACTTCCGCTCGCTGTGAAAATTATTGAAGTGAACTTCATAATTCTCGCTCGCTTATGCGTATATTTGCAAAATAGAAAGTCTTTCACCTCTAAATATATCAACTATGAAAACAAAACGTATCCTATCTGCATTGCCACTATGGCTCGCTTTGTTGCTTTTTGCGGTACCTGTGACCAGCGAAGCACAATTCCTGAAGAAACTCGGACAGGGGTTGGAGAAGGTGAACAAGGGCCTGGAAAAGGTAAATAAAGGACTGGACAAGATGAAGAATGGCGAACTGCCTACTCTGACCCCTAAATCGCAGAAGAAACAGACTGAAACTTCGACCACGGCACCCACCACTTCAACTGCGGCGCCTGCTACGGCAACGGCATCGACTGCTGCGGCATCGACTGCACCCGACCGAAGCAAGTGGAAGACCGTGGAGTCAACCTACCCCACCCCCTTCATCTCAGCCAATACGAAGTATTTGCGATTGCCCGACCTCTATGACAATACAGTGGGCGATGTGCATGAAGGCGTCTTTTCCGTGAAAAAGAATTATAGGTATGAGTTCTGGCGTGTGACGGGCAAGCGACTTTATGCCGACGAGTGGGAGCACCCAGAGTCGTCGTATAACTTTTTCCCCTATTTCAATAGCGGCGTGTGTCCGATGGTGAGCAGCAAACCTGCTGCTGATGGTAAAAAGCGCTGGCACCTGCTCTATTTGGACGGCAGCGTGAAGGAACTGGATCCGACGTACAAGGAAATTACACACTTCAGCGATGGTCTGGCTATCGTGAAGCAAACGGTGAACTACAAGGACCAATATTTTTATATCAATGTGCGAGGCGAGAAGGCCTTTCCCAATCTCCGATTGAACGGCGACGCTGACGATGCTATGCGTCCGTTGCAAGATGGGCTGCGCGCCTTTCGTGAATACAAGGAATGGAGCCAGGAGTTTCGCACACTGTATGCCTGGGGATATATGGACGCCAACGGCAAAGTGGTGATTCCTGCCACATATATGAAGGCGACAAACTTTAGTGAAGGTTATGCTTGGGTGGTTAAGACATTGGGCGAGCCACAACTGATTGACAAGACGGGTAAAGTAGTGTTTGCACCTGGAAAGTACGACTATTATTCAGACGTAGTGAATGGGAAATTCTATATCCAACGCTCCAACAGCGCCAACCTGGAATACTACGATATCACAGGCAAGAAATTGGCAGAATTCAACAATGGTATGCCTTTTTACGACGGCTATGCTTTTGTTGAAGTTGACAATTCTGGCGACAACAATGGTGTGAAACTTATCAACAACAATTGCGAAATCGTTCGTCATTTCTCCTTTGATGATTTCGTTGCCTACAATCTCGACAGAATGAAGTTCTCGCCACTTGGCACCGTGGTATACAGCGATATGAACGACGCCTCAATACGCAACAACAAGGGCGATGTGCTTATCTCTGTTTGGGATGGCGAAGGGTACGACCGAATTTCAGGGTTCAGAAACTTTACGGCTGATGGCTATGCAGTGATGACAAATATACAGATGAACAACAAACGCTATCAAGGTATCATTAACACCACAGCTGAGTTGGAATGGCTCTTCTCGACCGAAGAGTATACAAAGGATTGGGGAGATTGGCCCGAAGATCCAGAACCTGAGCCAAGAGATTCAGCGGGATTTAATGATCCGCGAATGCCCAAACCTGTCCCACCAGAAGATGGACCAGTCGGGCCAAAGATACGCCAAAAGCAAAAATACAATGTGACAGTGAAATGTGAACCTGCCAAGGGCGGAAGTGCCAGCATCTCACCTGCCAAAGTATTCGAATATGGCGATATGGCTACACTCACTGCAAAAGCCAACAAGAATTGGGCTGTATCTCGTGTGACAAGCGATGCCATAGGCTATGAAGTTCCTAAAATTGGTGAGACCTTTGCTGTAACGACAGATATGACCTTAACCGTTCATTTCTTGGAAAAGGATACTACCGAAACGCCGCAGCACACCACCGCTCTGCAGGGTACACGACACAAGTTTATTCAGAACGAAGACTGGTCGATGGATACAGAGATCTACGCCGAGATTAGCGAGGAGCCCAACATTTCTTCACCATACGGCGAAAAGACTTACGGTTTCATCACGGCGATGGTAGACCCCGACAAACTATTGGAAATGCCTGAATTTACCGCGCACATCTTCACTGCTCCGCTCGAAGTTTGCGGTTATCAGTTCGATCAGCAAACTAATCGCCGCTGGATGGTCCTTGAGGGTGGTGCTTATGCAATAGGCAACTTGCAAGTTCATCCCGAGGGTAACGGAATGATGGGCTTGTATTTCACGGCGCTCCTGGCGCTTAATAATCACACCGACTTCCAAATTTTGCCACGTCGCTACCGCTTGGAAATGCTCGACTACAATGCAGAAACAGGCGAATTCACCTGCGGCGCAATGCAGACCTTCTCGGCTGAATGGGGTTGGTTGAATTCTGATGACAAGCGTTTGGCGAAGAAAGAGAAAGGCTTCATGATGACAGCCACCGACAATGGATTGCCAGGAGACCTCTTCCAGGGTGCAAAACTCAAGGTGGCGCCGAAACGCAACGACGTGCATTGGTATCCATCTGCCAAGTGGTACAAAGAAGATCAGAATGCGCTACAACAAGCCATCGAGTCGCTCAACAAGGCTTACCGCTCACTCGAAACAGACTACCAAAAGGTGTTTGGAGAGTAAGGCTGGATGGACAAAGCGTAAGGCCATTTGGTGCGCCCAAGCACCAAGCAGACATTATATATAAATAAATGAGAAACCGAGGACGCGCAGTGTTGCGAAGTCCTCGGTTTGTTTGTGGCATGAATGCTGTGCGATTCGGGAGGCCTATTTCTGTAGACATCACAGTAGGCATTGTTGCCGCCAAGGCATAGCCTGGATGCAGTGTGTCTATTACAAAAGGAAGCGGTGCACACTGGTTGTTGAGGGCCGTATGCACCGCTTCAATGATGTCTTTATATGACTTCAGCGCAATACTTTATTTGCCTGAATCTACAAGCCATTTGCCGTCGACATTGATCATCTTAACTGAATCTTCCTTGGGCTCGTCCTTGCCTTCTTCGGTAATCTTCAAGAACACCTTTGCAGTCTTGCCGTCTTCAGCCACTTCTTCACCAGTGATTTCATATCCTGTATACTTAGCTGCTGACCAGAGACCTTGCATCAAACCTGCAAATTGTTCCTTGTCTTCTGCTGTCAATTCAGTAGAGAAATGCATTTGTTCAACAGCGCCCTTGAAATCGCCTGCAAATACTGCGTCGTAGTAAGACTTAGCTACTGCAGATGGTTCGTTGCCACCGCCACAAGAAGCCAAACTCAATGTGAATACACATGCGATGAGATACATAAAAAACTTCTTCATAGTTGGAATAGGTTTTAAGAGTTAATAAATATTTGTTATCTGAGCATGGCACCGCCACACTGGCGGGCCGCGATGCTTTCATTGTTTTGTCGCAGGTCGGATATCGAGCACTTTGTACCAGGCTACTCGTGGATGCCTCAGGAAGGCGTTGGGATAGAGCCAAGTCTCGTTGCTCTGAGGTTTTGCCGCAGTGCCTGCAAAGTCTGGGAAAAAGTCTATGCCCTGTGAGAGATAGGCGCGATAGACTAACTCTGTGCAATAATACTGAGTACTGTCCGACAGCGAGTATTGATGGTCAAACTCAAATCGGCGTTGCACTTTGTCCAGGGCGTATTGCACGGCACGATTGGCGCAGGCTTCGCTGCAATCAATCCGGGCGATTGCTCCACCGACGGCGCGATGTATGGCGTAGTATTGACTCAGTGGTTCGGCCTTCAGATATTCGTGCTGCTCGCCAGGCTCTATTTCGTCGGGCACGGCATGTACGGCCATCCACCCTTCAGTGCCGTGGTGCGCCAAAGCGATGTGCGAATATTCCTCTCCACTCAAATGCGCCACCATCCGACTTTGCCAGCCCTCGCCCATTCTCAGGAGCAAATCTCCCTCGCGCAGCAGTGTCGTATCTACGACTACTTGCATCACGATGCTTGACGATGGCTGCTTGCGTTGACTCCTTAGCCCCATGACCAGAGCTATGGTCAGCAGGATCAGTGTCGCCAGGGCCAATATCAAATATCGTCGCATCAAAACCATTTTTCGCAAATTTAATGTTTTTTAAATATTTCAGGCTATCAGCAAGTGTATTTTTTGCCAAAAGTATTTGTACAACATATTTTTACGTGCAAAAAATAAGGTTAGACCTTTTTTCAACGAGGCGTCGCGAAATTTTAACGAGGCGTCGCGAAATTTAAAAAAGGTCTAAGCTTTTTCAAATTCTGCGCCGTCAGGTTTTCATGAGATTTACTGCGAACGAATTTTGGAGCATTATATATCTATGGATGGTCGACAAAAATTGTTTCAGGAATAGGCAATTTGCCCACAAAATAAACCGAGAGAGTACAGTGCGAAACTGCATTCTCTCGGTTTTACGATTTCAATATCAGGAGTTACTTGGACGTCACTTTCTCCTTAATCTTCGCTCCTTTCCTCGGTACATTCCCACAAGCGCCCTTGGGCATTATACGCCGCCTTTTGGATGAATCGGTTTGAGGATTGGAGTGCGGCTTCCGCTTGGTCGTTCAGTTCATTCAGATCGCGCTCTGATGGCACCATACCCTTGCCCAGCAGACGATTGAGCAGTTGCCAGCCGCAGAGTTGGAAGTATTCTTCGTCGCGGGCAATCCATTCGAAAACCTTCTGGGAGGCGTATGGCAAGCGGGCGAACAGATGCATCACGGTGCAGTCGGCTTCTTCTGGAAATCTCATTTGCTCGACCCACAAATCGGCCATCTCGGGCGAAAAGTCCTCGGCTGGTTGCAAGATCCCTGCCAGGATGCGGCATTCGCGAATATCCTCTTTCCACAAGGCGCCGGCCAAAGCAGACGTGTGGGGGAACTCTTCAGCCAACTCGCGCAGTCGTGGCAATTCGACGCCGAAGTTGACCTTGTACGTCAACCCCTTTTCGCGCATAGACTGGCTGGTCACGCCATTCATCACACCGCGCAGATGCAACTTCACATTGCGTACCTGTTCGTGCAATTCTTGTTGGTCCATAGTCCTATGGCGTAATTACACAACAAAGGTTTCTACACACGAGAATTGCTCTCCGCCGACGGGAGTGATGGTCAAATTCTCGTTGCAAGCGGGCAACAGGATGCTTTCGCCCTTTGCCAAAGTCGTGGTGTTGCCTTCGCTGTCGGTCAATTGTGCGCTGCCTTCGTAGGCTATCAGGATGACAAACGAATCGATGTCTGCATAGTTCATCACCAACTCTTGGTCAGCCTTAATCAGACGTGTGGTAAATTGTGGGCACTCTACCATCAACGTAGCCGCATTTTGCTCGGCGGTATAGTGACTGCGGTATTCGTCGTAAGCCTTGTAGTCGAGCGCTTCCTGAGCTTGTGCCACGTGCAGTTCGCGGCGGTTGCCCTGAGCGTCGGTGCGGTTGAAGTCGTACACACGGAATGTATCATTGCTGCTTTGTTGAATTTCGATCAGGAAATTGTCTGCACCAATACTATGGATGCGTCCGGCAGGGATAAAGAAGCAGTCGCCCGCCTTAGTATCGTGGTATGCCAAATGTTCTTCCAACGAACCATCTTCCAAACTGTTGGTATAAGCCTCCGCCGAGAAATCGTGAGCAAATCCTGAACAAAGGCTCGCACCCTCGCCACTGCCTACGATATACCACATCTCTGTCTTGCCGTAGGGGTGACCCATGCGATTAGCCATAGCATCGTCGGGGTGAACCTGAATGCTGAGAGGTTCGGCAGCAGAGATAAATTTAATAAGGAGTGGGAAAGTTGTGCCGTACTGTTGCAAATTCTTTTCACCCACAAACTTTGCGCCATATTTCTCAATCAATTCGGGCAAAGTAGCGCCGAGGTCATCACCCTCGACTACGCGTGTTTCGTCGCCTGGTACACCCGAGATTTCCCAACTTTCGCCGATACCTTTTTTGTCGGCGATATTTTTCATTTTGGTGATTTCTTCTCCTGCCCAGATAGTAGGTTTGAGGAGGAATTCAAACTTGATTGGTTTCATATTTAGATGTATTTTTAATGAGATTACTATTTGTTTACTTTTGCTGAGATACTATGATTGTTCCAGTACCATTGATTGTTTGTGCAATAGGGGTTTCACTCTTTAGTTGAGAGAAATTCATTTTTCCCTCTCCTACTAAAAGTGCGACAATATCTGTACATGCTCCCGCAATTTCGATGCTTCCACCGCCATTAAGGGCTGTTTGCAAGTGCCCAGTCTTGATGTCTTTAATAGCAATACATCCGTCGCCGTTGAGCAGGAACTTGTTCTCGTAAGCCGTAATACTATTTGCAACAAGTGAACCCACGCCGTCCATTTCTACTTCCAAAGGCGAAGAAAGGTTGAGTGTATCGATACGCAAGCACTTAGTGCCGTTCATCACAAACTTGTTGACCACAGGAGCCTTAATCTCTGCCACCACAATCGCTTTCTCAGGCATACGATATCGGCGGTTTACGGTCACTCTCAACTTACCATCTTCTACCTTCGTCTTGACATTTTCCAAAACCTCCTTGCTGGATTTTATCGTAATGGAGGCTGGTTCACCGGCTTTCAGTTGTGTGAAGGTGACATCGGCGAAACAATCCACTTCGACCCATGTAAAATCATTTGTTTCAAGATGTGTTGACACAAATCCAGCTGTATCGACTGGCATTTCCGCCATCTCGCGAATCACTTGGTGGATGTCGCGCTTTTCACACGACGTGAAGGATAAAATAAGTATGGATATTATTGAAATAGACTTGACCATGCGGTCAGTGAAAGTGCGATTCTTTTTCATATATCTTTTCTATTAGTTACGACAAAATACCTTTATTGTTCTTTCCAAAATGCCGGAGCAAATGGGAGTAGGAGTGAGAAAATTTCCAAACGTCCAGCCAACATCAGGAAGGAGTTAATCCATAATACAGGGTCGGAAAGTACGCCCCAAGAGTCTGGCGGGCCAACAAGCCAACCGATTGATGGACCGGTATTACTGAAAGCTGTAATTCCCAAGCACACCGCATCCAACATTGGTACTCCCAGGCACATCATGGCTACGCTTGCGATAAACAGCAATACGAACATTGCGGTGAAATAGGAGAAGATGGATTGTACAATCGTTGGGTTGACGACGCTATGATTAAGACGAATCGGAATGACCGCTCTGGGGTGCAAAATACGTTTGAATTCGTTGACTAAATACTTGTATGCTGTGTAAATTCTTACTGCCTTCACACCACCACTGGTAGACCCAGCGCATCCGCCAACAAGGGAAATAAACAGAATCAGGAACCAAGTGGAATGGTGCCAACTCATATAATTTTCGGTAGTAAATCCTGTAGTCGTTCCCATTGAACTTACTTGGAACGTGGCGGCGCGGAAAGCATTTTCCAATTCGTATCCGTCGACGAAATACAGGATCGCTGTACAATATACGATACAAAATGCAATCAATACAAGGTAATATTTCAATTCGCCGTCTTCAAAGACCTCACGCCATCTTCTTTTCACAATTAAAAGGTAGAGCAATGTAAAATTGATACCAGACAAAATCATAAAGAAGGATACGATATATTCCAACGAGGGCGACTGGAAGAATGCTAAACTGTCTTGGTGTGTCGAGAAACCGCCGGTGGCAACAGTCGACATGCCGTGATTTATCGCGTCGAATAGGTTCATTCCGCCCAACCATAGGGATGCTGAGCACACGGCGGTCAGGAATAAATACAGTCCCCATAGCCAGCGCGCCGTGGTGCTGATGCGTGGGTGCAATTTCCCAGTTTTTAAACCCGTGGCTTCGGCTGAAAACAATTTCAAGTCGCCCATACCAATCTGGGGGAGCAGGGCGATGGTAAAGAATACTATTCCCATGCCACCAAACCAATGGCTAATGCTACGCCAGAAAAGGATGCTGTGTGGCAGAGCATCTATATTATTGAATATACTTGCTCCTGTGGTGGTGAAGCCAGACATACTTTCAAAGAAAGCACAAGCAAAGCGATCTTCGTAACCACCTATCATAAAAGGCAAAGCCCCAATGAACGAAAAGATAATCCATGTGAGCGACACTATCAGATAGCCGTCGCGCCGTCCCATTCGGTTTTCAGCCTTCCTGCCGAAGTATTTCAATCCGCCAGCCAGTCCTAAAGAGAGCAGAGCGGGGTAGACGAACGAGGCGTAGTCTGATTCGTGGTAGAGCAGACCCACGCCCAAACATGTCAGGAGTAGCAATGCTTCGAGCAGGAGCAGTGTGCCCAGGATCTTTGCTATGATTTTCAGATTAAGCATTTTTTCTACTTACTATTGATTTTTCCTTCCCCTACTATTTGAAATATCTCTCCAGTCGTTTGACTTCGTTCTCCAGACAGAAGGCTACGACAGTATCTTCGGGTTCTATTACCGTTTGACCGTTGATCAATTGTCCGCGGCCGTTTCTGACGAGTCCCCCCAAAGTAACTGTTGAGGGTAAATCGAGGTCTTTTACTGCCTTTTTGGTGATTTTTGCACCCTGATGAACGTGAAATTCTGCGACATCGGCGTTTGCTACGACCAGGTTCTTCATAGTCGTAATATCAGCCTTGAGCATCATTTGATAGATATGGCTTGCCGCAAAAGTTTTCTTATTGATGATGTACCCGATGTCCAGGTTTTCGGCCACTTTGATATAGTCTGTGTTTTCTACCATAGCGACAGTCTTGCGGATGCCTAGTCTGCGAGCGCTAAGGCAAGCCAGAATATTCTGTTCGGAGTTGCCTGTCAGTGCGGCAAAGGCTTCTGCTTTTTGAATACCTTCGTCTATCAGCAAGTTGGGGTCGTTGCCGTCGCCATTGATCACGAGTACATTGTTGTGATGTGCTAAGTGTTCGTTCAACCATTCGCAGCGTTTCGCGTCGGGTTCGAATATTTTTGCGTGCATCCCGTCTGGCATATTCCATATAGCATGTACGGCAGTATTGCTGGCACCCATGATGAAGACGTTCTTGACGTCGGGGTAATTGGTCTTGCCTGTGAGTTCGCGCACGTAGGATGTGTATTCGGGCGTGGTCATAAAGAAAGCCACGTCGCCGAGTTCGATTGAGTCGTTACCATGTGGGATAATCGTGTCTTCACCGCGTTTGATAGCCACAATATGACATGGCTCGTCGGGGCCGAACAATTTGCGCAGGGGTTGACCCAGTACCTTGGCACTCTCGCGGATTTTCACGCCGATCATTACTAGTTCGCCGCCCTTCAACTCCATCCACTGGCGCACCCAACTCTTTTTGATATTCGAGATGATTTCCTTGCCCGCCAGCATTTCGGGGTAGATGATAGAGTCTATGCCGATGGTTTTGAAGAAGTCTCTGTTTTCGGGAAGTGTATATTCGTAGTTGTCGACACGTGCTACAGTTTTCTTGGCGCCCAACTTTGACGCCAGCATGCAGCATGTCATATTGCGCGACTCGTCGGGTGTGACGCCGATGAATAGGTCTGCGTCGTCCACCTCGGCGTTTTTCAGTACTTCGATAGAGGATGGTGAATCGCAGATAGTGAGCAGATCGAAATTGGTGCTCAAGTCCGACAATCTCTCTTTGCTTTCGTCAATCAGAGTGATGTCGTGTCGTTCGCGTGATAGGAGTTTGGCCAGGTGAGTACCTACGGCTCCAGCTCCGGCAATGATGATTTTCATTTTCTATATATTGTGGTTGAAAATGCCTTTAGGGCGAAGACTATTTGTTGTGGAGTAAGGCGTCGATAGTATTGCAAATACCCTCTTCGTCTATACCTAGTAGGTGGTAGAGTTCGGCTGGTTTGCCATGCTCTACGAAATGATCGGGGATGCCCAGACGGCGTATCTGTGCGGTGTAGCCATGATCGTTCATGAACTCCATGACGGCTGTACCCATCCCACCGATGATGCAACCATCCTCCAGTGTGATGATTTTTTGGAACTTCTTGCCGATTTCATGTAGCATCTCCTCGTCCAGAGGTTTCAGGAATCTGAGGTCGTAGTGTGCTATGCTGTGGCCGCTCTGTGCTTCATATTTTGCGATAGCATCTGCCGCCGTGTGGCCGATAGGACCAAGGGTCACGATGGCCAAATCTGTACCTTCTTTTAAGCATCTGCTGCGCCCCACAGGTAGTTCTGTGAACGGGCGGATAGGCGCATTGTTTCTGCCGCAACCGCGTGGGTAGCGTATCACAAATGTGCCCTGGCCGGGCAGTTGTGCAGTGTACATCAGGTCTCGCAATTCGTTTTCGTCGTAGGGCGAAGCGATTGTGAGGTTAGGGATGGGGCGCAACGATGCCAAATCGAATACACCGTGATGCGTAGGTCCGTCCTCGCCCACAATACCTGCGCGGTCCAGGCACAGAACTACGGGCAGATTGAGCAGGGCTGCGTCGTGTATCACGTTGTCGTAGGCGCGCTGTGCAAAGGACGAGTAAATATTGCAGAAGGGTACCATCCCCTCCTTAGCCATTCCGGCAGAGAAGGTCACGGCATGTCCCTCGGCAATACCTACGTCGAAGGCACGATCGGGCATCTCGTTCATCAGGATGTTCATCGAGCATCCCGTAGGCATAGCGGGTGTCACACCTACCACCTTGTCGTTCATCTTAGCCAATTCCAAGAGTGCTTCGCCAAAGATGTCTTGGAAGCGCTTCGGCGGATTTTCTTTTTGAGCCTCAGCGCGTGTGCCGCTTTCTACGTCAAATTTGCCTGGTGCATGCCATATTGTGGCTTCTTTCTCGGCTGGTGTGTACCCCTTGCCTTTTTTTGTGCTCAGGTGTAGCATGCGCGGGCCATTCATCTCCTTGATTTCACGCAACACGCGTACCAAACTCTTCACATCGTGTCCATCTGTGGGACCAAAGTAGCGGATATTCATCCCCTCGAACATATTTTGTTGATTGTTGAGCAGGGATTTCAGCGAATTATTGAAGCGCAGGATGCGCTGGCGGTTCTTCTCGTTGAGGCAACCCCACGAGGTGAGCCAACGCGCAATGCGGAAACGGATTTTGTTGTAGGTCGAACTGGTGTGCAGGTGGTGCAAATATTCGCGCATACCACCCACAGCGCTGTCGATGCTCATATTGTTGTCGTTCAGGATCACGAGCAGATTGTTGGGCGTGTCCGAAGCGTTGTTGATACCCTCGAATGCCAGGCCGCCGCTCATAGCTCCGTCGCCGATGACGGCTACTACGTGCTTGTCGGTCAGGCCTTGCCTCACCGAGGCTACCGACATGCCCAGCGCAGCCGAGATCGAGTTGCTGGCATGTCCACAGGCGAAGGTGTCGTATTCACTTTCTTTGGGCGAAGGGAAGGGGCGAATGCCTTTAAACTTACGGTTTGTGGGAAAGGCATCACGGCGTCCGGTCAAAATCTTGTGACCATAGGCTTGATGGCCGACGTCCCACACCAACAGGTCACCAGGCGTGTCGTAGACATAGTGCAATGCTACGGTCAGCTCCACTGTGCCGAGGCTCGAAGCAAAGTGTCCTGGATTTTCAGCCAAGACTTCGATCAAATATTGGCGCAATTCGTCGCACACCGCAGGCAGTGCGTCGATGGGCAACTGCTTCAGATCGGCTGGCGAGTTGATTTGCGATAAGTATTTATACTCTGTTACTTTTTCCATGATAAAAACTATCGGCTGTACGTTTCGGTGTTAATGCATCGTTTGTGCTCGTACCTACAGCAATAGTGCCCAAAGGGCAGGTGCGCCGCAGACATTTGTACATACCTAAAGGCAAAGGTACACAATTTTGCTAATATCGTAGGTGGTTTTTTCGGGATTTTCTTATGTTTTACAATGCTATTTCTGTAGTTTGCGTATTGCCTATGCCAAGAAAGATGAGGTATCAGCGGATTTTTTGTCAAAATTTTTCGCATTTTTCAGGGGGTATTTTGCGCTTATTTTTCACCGCCAGATCTGTTGGTCGGAAATACGCGATTCTCACAGGGTCAAAAAACAGGCTTTTTGGGACTTTTTCTGCAAATCCCCAGGATTTTTCAGGGTTTTCACTGAAAAAGTGGGATAATTTCGTAAAAAACCGAGACGGGATAATCGAAAAAAGTCAAGGCTTTGTGAAAATTTCGCGACGGCTCGTGAAAATTATCTTAGACCTTTTTTCAAAAAAGCCTTGACTTTTTCACACGAGGTCTGATGTCGTATGATTTTCTCGTTCTAGAATGCAAACTTGATTTGTCAAAATTTTTCGCATTTTTTGAGGAGGAAAAAATTGATGGTAGCAGGTTGGTCATTACTCTGATGTGAGACCTTTGCAATAAGCAAGATTTTGCCCTTGCGGCGGACCACAAAAAAAGCCGTAAAACATTAAATGTAAAAATATGGACAAAATGAAAAGAAAACTTATTCATTGTTAAAAAAACTTTTATATCTTTGCGATGTAGTCAAATCAGGCTGCGACATATTTGGAAAGTGTTTCGCTGGTAATTGATCGTGCGAAAATTGACTCACACCTTTTCTCATATGCCTATTTACTAATAATTTAGAGATGCTTTCGGGTCAAAAGCAAATTAAACACATTATGAAAAAAATATTTGCCACTCTCGCTATCGTAGTTGCTACAATGGGTTTGACAGGTTGCGGTACAGCTTTTACAGCTTCTAACAATTTAACACAAACTCAAGTGGTATTATCTGAAAAGAACTTCAAAGTAATAGGTCAAGCTTACGGCGAATCTACTGCTACTTATATCTGCGGTATCGGTGGGCTTTCTCAGAAAGCACTTCGCAACAACGCCATCGATATAATGTCAAGGAATGCAAACCTGAAGGGCGCACAAACTTTGACTAACATCACTACTCACATGTCTGTGAAGATGATCACTCCATTGTATGTAAAGGTGACTTGCAGCGCTACAGCTAATATCGTAGAGTTCAAGTAATTCAGCATATTTGATACAAATCAAAAAAATAGGATGCCCCGCGAATGGAGCATCCTATTTTCGTATCTGATAATGTAAGGGGAGATTACACTTTGTCTGATTAAAATCCTCGGGGACGAGTTAGAATCTATACTTTGTACCAACCATCAGCCCCACTTGTCCATCGGCGGGGTGAGTAGATCCTACCCAGATATTTTTAGTCGTGATATTGGCGTGAGGTTCAGCATAGATCGACCAATTCTTTCCCACGTTGCCGCCAATTTGCAAACCCGCACGCAGACCAGGTGCTATGCGAGTCTCACGATCAGGTCGAGCCGCAATGTTAAGCGAAGCACCGACATAGCCATTGAGCATGGCGCGAGAATTCAATTGCGCCTTGCCGCCAGCGATAGTGAGGATGTTGAACAAATAGTCGCCGTGCAGTGACGTAATATTAGCGTTGTCGCGACGAGGAGTGAGTATGGTGGTATTAGTTATACCCGCGCTCCAACCCGATACGGCATTATACCAACGACCATAAGCCACCGACGCATCTATATTCAGCTTGCGGCCAAAAGGCATGCTGGCATTGAGCGTACCTGTATGAAAGCCCGTACCAACATTGAGGCTGACGAACTGATTGCGTTCGGGCGCAGCCTCTTTGCGGTGCTTGCCTTCTGCGGTGTGAAGTTTCCAATTGACACCAGCGTATGCACGTGGAATGATGTGCTGCATGCGACCGCGGTAGTTCTTGCCGGAGAGTTCGTAACCGATTTGTGGTTCGACGTAGATTTCGCATCCTTTACCCGCTCTCACTGCCAATTGCGCACCGCCGTGGAGTTCTGTCAAGAAATACCCTCTGCCGCGACATTCCAGGTCTGCGCCAAAATCCACGCCGGCGATACCGCGCAAAGTGACATAGCGGTCGGGATTGTATCCCATACCCATCGTAGACAAATCCAGCATATAGTCCGCACCAGCCATGATGCGTGCGTAGCGACGATTGTTGTTCTCCTTCTCAAATCCGCTGATATTGACACGCCATGCTGATATAGGCGAATACCAATTACCCACGCTCAAACGGCCCAACGGACCATATTGACTACGCGCTCTCAGACCGAGGCCATTCGTTTCCACGCCACCAGCAGCCGAGACAAAGGCATGTCTATCGTATTGCTGATAATTTTGTCTGCTTTGCTGAGCATCATAATGGCGTAGGTTGGCCTGCACACCAGCACTGAGGTGTCCGACGACATCTACTTCGAATGCCGAGAACTGACTTCTTTCCAGAAAATTGTTGCCATAGATTCTTGCCTGGGGTTCTATATAAAATCCCCACATTTGATTAGCATTCCACTGTGCGCGGAGTCCTAAGTTTCCGCCAAAGAAGGCGTGACGACGATATTGGCGTACTGCCGTGTTGATGCCGGCAGATGCAATCATTTCAAAGCGGTGGCCAGGCTCGTAGCCCATCATTGTGTTGGTGATGTGCCACAAATAATCTGCACCCAAGGCAATGGCCTTGTAGCGCTTTGTGTCGGTGTTGATGTATTGGGTAGCTTCGCTCCAGAGTCTTACCCCCGATGTAGGATGAAACCATTTGCCCACACCGAGATGAGCCACCGGGCGAAGGTGGTATCCCATGTGAGACACGGTGTGCCCTGTGATAGGCATCGCTGCGCCGAGTCCTGCTTCGACAAACAGGTGGTCGTAGGCATGAGGCGACTTGAAATCTTGGTTGCGTGCTCGCAATGTCTTGATATCCCCCTGCTCCATGAAATTAAAACCAGCATGGAGCGCCGGAATCAAGTCCCAATTGCGCACAGTGGTATATCCCTGCATATAATCTCCGTGCATTAAATCCACGCGAGGTTCGAGGAAAAAAGTATTGTTCTTGCTGATTTTGAAATGTCCCTGCAGACCTGCTCCAATTCCCGCCGTATAGTGTTTGCCATAGTTTGATGCGGAGAGATTTCCTGTAACATCAATCACACCATTCACCCAGTATTTTCTGTCAGGTTTATATCCGCCAAAGACGTTGTGCATATTAAGCATGTAGCCCAATGACGCACTGAAACTTTTGTTTTTGGCTTTATCGTCGCGACGGTGCAAACCTACGCCCAGACCTATTCGCGTAGCAGAATAAGGGTCCCACCATTTACCGAGGTGTCCCTGAATGTGTCCGCCGAGAGTTCTACCCCAGTTCTTGGGAGATGAAGTAAACAGGAAAGCAGGTCCTCCGGAAATTTGAGCAAAGGTATTGTCGAGGAAATGAGAATTACCTGCAAAGGTGTCTTGGCGTCGTGTGTCCTTGACTAACCTATAACCTAAACCGGCATTTACTTTTCCCGCTATGCGATAACCTCGCCACGAGGAAACGTTGTATAAATCATTTGAGACCAAACCCAGTTGGGGTTCCAAGTAGATATAAGTGTAGTCGTGTATGTTGACTTGAGCGCGCAGACCGAGTTTGGTGTGCAAGGCGTATCTTGTATCCGTGTACCAGTGTGCCAGTGAATATCCCACGCCTGCTGTCGCGATAAATTCCCAAGTGCGTGGAATATTATATTGACGCTGGCTGAGCGCAGTGATATTTAGCAAATAGTCTGCGCTTACGCCGAGCGTTTTTGTGGTCTTTCGTCCCAACACTCTGGTACCTCCATTCACGCCAATCCTCCATCCGTGCAAGGGGGTTACCCAATCGCCAATCGCTCCGCCGGCTTGCATCCCTGGCACTTCGAGATAGGGGCAGGCGCCTTTGGCTGTAGAATTGGCTCCCATACCGATTTCAACGAAAACGTGGTCGCCAAACTTTTTGTCGTCGTAGTGTTTGGCTACGGGAGGACGTTGCAACAAATAATTGAGGGCGCTACTGTCACTTTGTCCCAGAGCGGTGAGAGCGCAACACAGCAAAAGTCCAAGGCAGAGCGTTTTGTGTATAATATTGTGCATAGTGTACATCTTGAGATTAGTTGTTTTCAGGCAAAAGGTCATTGACGTCGCCATCGAGTCTTGCAATTTCTATAAGATTGGGGTCCATTTTGAAAGCATGCTTCAGTTCGTCGTAAGCTTCGTTAGGCTTCTCCAAACGATTCAAGCAAATGGCTCTGATGTAATAAGTCATAGCATCTGCTATGTCAAGGCCTTGTGCCTTCTTCCAGGCTTCTTCGTTGCGCTTCATCGTGAGAAGCATCAACACTTCGTTGCGTAAACCCGTTTCGGCTACGATGGGGTAAGCTTCTTCGTACTTTCCACCCAACGCCTGGCTGATCGCTTTGATAAACTTGGTATCTTCTGTGTCGGGCAAGTATTGTGCTACCTCGACGGCTTCATTATATTTTCCTGCACTGAGTAGTGCGACAGTATGATTAGCATTAACTGTGGCAGGAGCTTTGGCACCTGCAAACTTTTCTAGGAGTTCTACCTCTGGTCTGTTCTGAGAAATGAGCAAAGCTTGAAGGTCGTTGGCTGCAACCATAAGGCTTGGATACATTTCCAAGGCTTGACGACAATATTTCTCACGCATCACGCTATCTTGTTCCTCGCGATAAAGACGGAAGAACTCGTATTTTGACAATTGTCGGTAATCCTTATTGTAGAGTTCACGGATTTCTTCGAATGTCAATTTGCGAAATACAGAATAGGTCATCTGATATTCCACTTTTCTCAGTTCTGGCAGATAATCATTAAGGAGTATCGTTTTGAAGAAAGGTAGCTTTTTGATTTGCGCACCTTGCTGATCGATGTTTTTGTATCGTGCTATGATGTTTCTTATTGCTTCTGCTTCCTTGTTCAGACTATCTTTTTCCAGCAACCTGACCACTTCTTCCCAGGGTATTACTTTTGACTCGGTGGTGAAGTCTGCTTTCGCCTTTTGCTCCTCGCTGACTTTTGACAATACGACTTGCAGCGCCGAGTTCAGACGCTCTTTCGCCAACTTCATATTTGATGCATATTTCCCCTCGGGCGATGCGCTACCAATAATAGTCAGGGTTTGTAAATCTGAATGTTTGTCTAGCTCAATCGTTGAGAGTTCTGCATGAAGCTTATCCATCTCCTCACGATTCTGCGCATCGTCCATATTAAGGTTGCTTTTTGCCCTTTCAAACCTTAATTTCATTTCTCCCCTGGTGTCGCGTAGTTGCAATTCCTCCTTGGGGTAGAGCGCTTCGTCAGTGATGTCTTGTCCGGCAAAAGCATATTCCAGGAAGCGAAGTGGGTTGACGGTGCCGCGAGCAATGATTGTGGTGTCGCGATAGAGCACCTTGCGATAATCTTCTATAGCCATGTAAATGTCGCACGAATATTCGTGATTTACATTCTCTACGTAAATAGAATCTGTGTAACCGATAATATCATTTTCCCGACCTGCCTCGCGCATGCTGTCAGTCTTTATTGTGACATATTTGGCCAGAGGATCTTGGTCAATATCGAAATCGTACATGCGGTCTTGTGTAGTATTGTATTCCCAAGCGTCATAAACCAGTGGACGCATGGGTTTGAGTTGTCGCTTAGTGACATTATTCAGGAAAGGTTGGACCACCAGGCGTGTGTCGTGATCAAACATTTCCTTAGGTACACGTACTCTGGTTCGGACGTAGAAATAATTACCCTTGACCTCGATTTCTGTCGGTTCGGGAGTAACTTTGTCCGTAATACGCTTGGCTACGACGGTCGCTTCTTCCAGGAATACATCCTCTGTGACGAGTGCTACGTCGATGACGTTTCTGCCGTCCACTTTGATGGTAGCGGGTTCTGCTCCAACCATGGTAAATTTCAGCGTAGCGTTGGCGTGTGCGTTCATAGCAAAGCGTCCGTCGACATCGGTGGTGGCCAATAGTCGGCCTGTCTTGCTATCCTGAATATTGACGCCGATCAGTGGCTGCCCTTCGCTTTTCGAGGTGACTTTGCCGCTGATGCGGATGACTTGGGCAATAGATAATTGAATGCCGAATACTAAAAGCAGACACAGAGTCAGTGCACGTTTGCTTCTGGTCGTAGCGGCGCAGAATATTTTCGAGAAGTATGATTTCATATATCAAGGAATGTGAAAAGACATCCTGGGATGCGAGGTCTTATAAGTGAGCTGGTTTATTTAATAAGGTAAACAAATGTTACGCCAAGTTTCAGCGGAGCAAACATATCCTTGCTGCGGTTGGCCAATTGTGGTATTTCATCGCCTTCGTTATATCTTTTTTCTCGGAGGTGTAGCCATCCTGCTCCAAGGGTAGTTTCCAGACTCCACCTCTTATTGAGTACAAAACTATACCCGTAGGTCAGACCCGCACCAACGGCATCTCCCAGATAATAGGTGTCGTACAATCGCCATTGATACATACAACCTGCACCCATCACGCCGATGAAATGCCCTGCTTGGGGACGCGCGCTAAACCAGTATCTGGCTTCTGGCATCAAGGCGGCTGTATGTGTGCGACCATAGTATTGTCCTACCAAATTTCCAAGACCTTCGACGTTTAATGTAAAGTGGCGTGACAAACGAAACTCTACGCCAATGTTGGGCGATAGGGTTGACCAACCCAAGACGTTGGTTTTGACCCCCACCCTTTGTGAGAAACAATTCAGAGAAATGGCAAGAAAGAACAGCGCGAGGCCTATCTTGCAGAGCGGTTTATAGAGTTTCATAGGTATCTTTTTATAGAAGTAATATCCTTAGCTAATTGGTGACAACATGCAGAGATACACAATCTTCCCAATTTAAAAAGCTATGCAAAAATAAACTTTTTTTTAGATAGGCACAAACATTTCCCCTCCTTTTAGCACGTTAAAAAATGTATATCAATGATAAATGGAAACGACAAAAGCTACACCCAGAGAAAAATAAAAGAAGATTGCAGATATAATTTACTCTTTTGTCGATTTTTCTTGATTATCTTAAAAAAAATAAGCAAATTTGCAGAGATGATAACACTTTTTAGCAATTTTCATCCATTAGAAAACAAATAAAAATCATTCAATATTAAAAATACGATTAACATGAAAAAGTTTTTTCTTTCAGTTGCACTTTTGGCAACAATGATGTTTTCAAGCTGTACTCAGTTGGGTGGTAACGGCAGTACTGGTTCGATGTTGGGTTCTGTACTCGGCGCTTTGACACAAGGTCAACAAGAACAAGGTAATACTAATGTCACAGGCGAAGCATTGCAAAGCCTTCTCGGCACTTTGTTGAATTCTGCGACTACTTTGAAGCAATCAGACCTCGTCGGTACATGGTATTTCAGCGGTAGCGACTGTGTGTTTGAAAGTGAAAATCTGTTGATGAAAGCTGGTGGTGAATTGGCAGCAGGCAAGATCGAGGCTCAACTCGATACTTATTTGGCGAAAGTAGGTATTAAGCAGGGCGCTTGCTCGTACGCATTTGCTAGCGACGGTACTTATACAGCTACACTCGGTGCCTACCAATTGGCTGGCGAATATACGCTTGATGCTAAAAACAAAACTATCACAATGACCTACCTCAATGGCTTGGCAACGACTACTGCACACGTGGTGAAAAGTGGTAATTCACTCAGCCTCCTTTTCGAAGCAGACAAACTGTTGGCTATGATCAAGAAAGTACCCCTTTTGAGCAAGAGTAGCGCAGTCTCTTCACTCTCAAAATTGCTCGACTCGTACGATGGCCTCTTGGTAGGTATACAAATGCAAATGTAAGACAGCGAATTGGGGCCGACAAAGCCCGTGGAACATTTGTTAACGAATGCAAAAAGTGATTTGCATTTCGACGAAAAATTTTGTATCTTTGTAATACAAATATGGGGAATTGCCAAAACACAGGTAATTCCCCTTTATTTTGCCTATTTTTCAACAGAAAAAAGTCAAGACTTTCTGAAAATTTCGCGACGCCTCGTTGAAAAAAGTCAAGGGTTTGTTGAAATTTTCCTTAGGTTTGTTTGAAAAAAGTCTTATCTTTTTCTCACCAAGCCAAATACAGTTGCTATAAAACCTTAAATTTTCGTAAAAAAACCTAAAATTCAGCAGCGTGAAACATATAAAAAAGAGGGCACAAAGTGCCCTCTGGTTCATACCCGTATGTGGTGATATTATAGGTTAAAATATTTCAGATTTTCGCGCCCCGGTGTCAATTCACCGCGTTCGATACGGTGAACAATGTCTACTACGCAATCATTCATTGGGGTAGAACATCCCACCGTCCTGCCATAATCGCTCACTGCTCCGTTGATGGCATCCACCTCGGTCAACTTGCCTTTTTCCAAGTCTTGCAACATACTCGCTTTTAGCTTAGCATGCTTGCGTATGGCGATGGGGATGATGAAGTACGAAAAGGCTCTTTTGACGCAATTCTTGTAGTCAAGCAATTTGACTATATCTTTTCCCTGCATGGGTTCGATACGTATGCCGCCCGCCTTGCATACATCGATACATTCCTTTATCAAGGCTTGCACGATGCGACGCGAATCGCGTGGTCCAGCAGCTTCGCCAAATGTACAACCTAGCACAGCGCTCATGCCCGAAAAGGCGGCATTGATCAATAGTTTACTCCATCGTGTGCCGATAAAATTTTCCTCAACTTCCACCGTACCCATGAGCTCCAACAACGTCTTGACTTCGTCGAAATGCTTGTTGCGTTTCTCCGAGATTACGCCTAATGAGAACGAAAGCGCATCGGGACTACTTGTCAGTTCACAGACGCCGGCATCCTGCATTGTCGCGCCCCACGCCACCGTACAACCCAGCACACGCTCCTTGCCCAGGACTTCAGCCAGTTGTAGTTCGGGTAACCCGTTTTGGAAGGTGACCAACACACCATCTTCAGCCAAGAAAGGTTTCAGCATTTGCACCACTTCAGCATTGTACTGTTGCTTTGTCATCAGGAAGATGATATCATAGGTCCCGCTCATTTCCGCAGGAGTATATGCAGTGACGGCCTGAGTGAAATCCACTGTGCCCACAATCTTAGCCCCATGGGATTGCAAAGCTTCAACGTGTGCTTTGTTGCGATTGATCAATTCAATCTGCTGCCCCCCTTTCGTAATATAGGCACCAAGGATGGTGCCCAAAGAACCAGCTCCGTATATAGCAACTCTCATAATGTAGAAAATTATTTGTATTTTGTAATATATTACTTTAATCGCAAATATACTGATAAAATTATAAAAGTATCAATTGTATTGATAATTATTTAAATCATTCTATTTCATACAAAGGATAATATTATTTCTATTGTTCCAATGAACTCTATCTATATCACCTTATAATAATCTCTATACCACCTATTGTATCTATAAACTCTGTCCTCCCTATAACATCTATATAAAAAAGAAAAGGAAAATATTTAGCAATATCACGTGCATACATATGAATATTCATGTACATGTACACGTGCGCGTATATTTGGCATCTAGATCGTATATTTTATCTTTCAAACAATATAGGAGTGCCTTCTTAAGACGACGCTGAAATAACTAGTCACACCGAAGAGAGAACTTTAACAAAACCTTCTAAAAAGAAATTATATCTAGAGTTCCTAGATATTCAAGAGAGTCTAGATTTTCTAGATTACCTAGATCATCTAGAGCTTCTAGAATATCTAGAAACTCTAGAAAGGATAGAGAACCAAGCCAGTATATCCAGGTCTACACAAAACGAAAACCGCTTGAAAAGATCATTTTGTCTTTCCAAGCGGTTCGTATAGGGCGGCGGCTACCTACTCTCCCACCATTAGGCAGTACCATCGGCGTGGACGGGCTTAACTTCTCTGTTCGGAATGGGAAGAGGTGG
>JAFNXM010000030.1 GCA_017383485.1 Bacteroidaceae bacterium | reverse complement strand
TTGAAATAACTTCACTTCAAATTGTTAAAAAATGGGTCAACCTGTTAGGAACCTATCAGTACTGCTCCGAGGTAATCTTATAAGCAATGAAGTCGATTTCCAATTGCTCATTACGGCATATAATACGCATTATATATATGTATGTGCAACTGCTGAGATAATACATTATAAATCTAAGGATTGAGATTAAAATTATATAGGGTAGACCATGATGTCGTATGTATAATTTTCAGAAACTACAAAAATGTTACTGCTTGTTTTGCTATCTACCGTTAGAATTAAGGGCTATTTTGTACTATTTTAGGTCTAAAATTCTATTTTTTTATATATTTTGAAGGATTATCCCATTTTTATGATGTATTTTTGCTGAGTTAAATTATCGACCAGAGGGATATAATTATATAATGCGTATTATATGCCGTAATGAGCAATTGGAAATCGACTTCATTGCTTATAAGATTACCTCGGAGCAGTACTGATAGGTTCCTAACAGGTTGACCCATTTTTTAACAATTTGAAGTGAAGTTATTTCAACAAAAAATCGTAACTTTGCACCCAAATTGATTTTAACCTCAAGATGCGCCTATCACTTCAAACATTTTTCCTATTCCTATTATTTAGTCTACCCGTAATCAGCGCAAACGCAGAAGATCTCGAACAAAAAGGGAGAGGTCGGACGATGAAAGCGTCACGCGAGATTGGGCCGGACAAAATGGTGGCACAAGCCATGCCGGAGCAGAGCTTTCCACGAGCAAACGCCATGGATATGCACAGCCCCAACATCAACAATAGGTTCAAGGAAGGCATTGACGTGTCACACTACCAGGGATGGATCGATTGGCAGAAAGTGGCTGGCTGCTCTCAGATATCATACGTTTATCTGAAAGCTACAGAAGGAGAATCCTTTCTGGACAAGACCTATGTGCGCAACTTGAAGGAAGCACGCGAGGCTGGATTAAGCGTAGGCAGTTATCACTTCTACCGACCAAATATCAATTGGGAACTACAATTCAACAACTTGACACGCAATGTCACTAAAAACACTCAAGACTTGGTACCGATGATTGACATCGAAGTGCGCGGTAATGTGTCAGAAGCAAAGTTCCTGCAAGACCTGCAAAAGTTTATCAAGAAAGTAGAAGATTTCTATGGCAAGAAGCCTTTGCTTTACACCTATCAGAACTTCTACAACAAACACTTGGTAGGACAATTCAAGGGCTACCATTGGATGATGGCTAAATACCAATCTGAACGCCCTGTCCTGACAGACAACCAAGACTACATCATGTGGCAATACAGCGCAACCGGTAGTATTCCCGGTGTGAAAGGCGAGGTGGACAGAAGCCGAATTATGGGCGACTATACCCTGAAGCAATTAAAGATGTAAATCAAGGTATACAGATACAAAATAAGTGGGAACCCCTTTCCCCAGCGAACTTCCACTTATTATATAATATATATGCTAGCACAGCTATTACGCCAAACAATATAACATCAAGGCATCAAGCGGCACTATCGGGTTTCCTTGTTATATTTCTCCATTAGTCGGAAACACTCGTCTGCATCAAAATGGCGAATCCTGGCATAAATCTCCGCCATAATGCGGCGCTGTCGATCATTGGCCGGTAAGCGTTCGGCAAAGTTTTTGCATCCTTCATCCAAATCCACCTGATGAAAGCGCAGGCGATTGAGGTCGATCAGTTCCACCAGGACTTGTCCATCCGTGCCTCGGCCCAACAAGATATTCCCTCGACTATAATCCTGGTGTACCATACCCGCTTCATGCAGACGCGCCGTAGTTTCAGCAATCGCCGTAAGGTATTCGCGTTCCTCTGTAATATCAAACTTTTCAGCAATAATATCGTTGTAAGTAAACGGCAGTGTAGAATTAAGGCTAACGAAATAACTCTTCGTCAGGAATAAGCCAAACAATCGTTCTGTATAATAAGCCACCGGTTCGGGAGAGCCGATACCCTTCTGTCTCAGCATGATTGCATAATCATACGCCCGTTTGGCCTTAGTAGGGCGAAAGAGTCCATAAACGATTTGGTTGATAACATGCGGACGATGATAGGCTTTCACCACAAATGTGTGACCACTAAAAGACATTCGTCTCAATTGATTTCGACGATTATATATAATTTCTCCACGATTTGTTCTGAAGATAGCAGGCATTGCCCTAAAGAAATCACTACAATCAGTATAGGCCACATTAGTGACGAGATGCTGGTAGCGAATTAAATTATGCAAACGATTGATCAGTCGTGACCAAGAGCGTTGATAACGCAACGGACCACCGAGAACTTTCTGAAAAAACTCAGGATGCCGCTCATTGAGAGCATCAATCACTTTATGTTTCAACTCTCGGTCTGCAATACGCTTGGAGGCTGCATGTATACGATATTTCAGGTAGACCTCAGGACTGGTGACGACTTCTCCTCCATTCTTGAGCAGCGAAATCCAAAATTCCCAATCCTCTCTCGCTTGAATACCCTCAAAGTAACCACCAACCGCTTCCCAGTCACTTCTACGATAAAGCGCAGATGCCGGTATCATATTCTTTCTTGCAAGAAGTTCTTTTGAATAAGGTTGAAGATGCCATTCACCATCACGTTCTCCGCAAAAGACGGCCTTGGGAATACAGCATTTTACCTCTGCATCGCTTTCCATCACATCAACGGCCCATTTGATAAAACCTGGCAGCAATATATCGTCGGCATCAATAGGAAGAATATACTTACCCTGAGCCTTGGAAATTCCAAAGTTGCGAGCACGACACACGCCAGTATTTTGCTGATGCAAGACTTGTATTTCAGGATATTTAGTAACCAATTCCTGAGCAATAGCAGGAGTGTCGTCTGTCGATCCATCATTGACGACAATAATCTCACGATATGGATAGGCGTCTAGTACGATAGATTCAATGGTTTCCCTTAAATAAGCACCAGCATTATAGGCTGGCACCACAATCGATACCAGGGCGCCACCACTTTCCAAAGTATTCTGGGGCGAAGCATAGACTTCGTCGTGTGAGGCATCATACGAGGTCGTCTGTCTCTGTACTACCATATATTAATATAGACTACTTATTTCAAGATTCTTCTATAAGAAAATAGCATTAGGAGTTCTACAACTAGCAGCGGTTACTTCTTTATACCTCGTTCATTGAGGGCACGCTGATATTTACGTGCATTTGCTTCATGCTCTGCTCCGGTAGAAGCAAAATTATGAGTTCCCGAGAAATCTTCCTTGGCACACATATACAGATAGTCGTGTTCTGTGGCATTTAGCACAGCCTCAATACTATTCATAGAAGGCAAGCAAATTGGGCCAGGAGGAAGCCCTGCATATTTATAAGTATTATATGGGCTTTCAACTTGGAGATGACGGTTGAGAATACGGCGCAAACCAAATTCCTTTAAGGCAAATTTAACCGTAGGGCAGGCTTGCAACTTCATCCCCTTTTTCAAACGATTCAGATAGAGACCAGCAACAATGGGATTTTCTTCTTGTTTCATCGTTTCCTTGTCTACAATCGAGGCGATAGTTATTACTTCGTGGGGAGTCAACCCTTTTGCTTTCGCTTTAGCCACTCTTTCTTCGTTCCAATACTGTTGATATTCACGATGCATACGCTCCACCAGTTTTTCAGGCGTAATAGTCCAATACACTTCGTAGGTATTAGGCATAAACAAGCAAATCATCGTCTCAGGTTTGACTCCATACTTTTCATGCAAAGTGGAATCAGCAAAAGTATTTGCCAACGATGCAGAATCCGTCATTAATTTCCTAGAAAGTTTAGCCGCCAAACTTTCCAAAGTCCATACTTGCGGAATTGTCAGCATCACTGGTGTTTGAATCCCATTGCGAAGGTTACGAACTACTTCCCAATTGGACAGACCTCTACCCAAATCATAACGACCCGTTTTTACAGATTCTACGTATTTAGTCCATTCAGCAACTTGCTTAAAGTTATCAATGTCTGCCACCTTTCCTGTTTTTTCAACTTTCGCATAAACAGAATCTATATCATCATCTTCATCCAAATATACATAGACAGATTCTTCACCCTTGCACATTGCCGTACCACAAACACGATACATCCATGCAGCAAAAAGTGAGAAGATCAGCAAGCAACAAGCTAAAACAGAAATCCAAAAATGTCTTTTTTTCATATCCAGTATACTATTTTTGCGCAAAAATATAAAATATGTGCTTTTTATAGAAGATTTTCCTATATATTTTTCTTCACCTTGCACAAAATTAGTATTTTTGTGCCGAATTTAAAACAGACGAATTTTATACCTTATTATTTATATAACAGTATGGAACAGTATAAAGACTTTGTATCCTACATTGAAGAATCTATCAAAAAGTATTGGGACCAGGATTCATTGACAGACTATGAAGGTAGCACATTCCAATACAAAGATGTAGCTCGTAAAATCGAGAAGTTGCACATTTTGTTTGAAAACGCAGGTGTCGTGAAGGGTGATAAGATTGCGCTCTGCGGTCGTAATAGTGCTAACTGGGCAGTAGCATTTATGGCAACATTATCATACGGAGCAGTCGTAGTGCCCATCTTGCACGAATTCAAACCCGAGCAAGTACACAATATTGTCAACCACTCTGATGCAAAGTTGCTCTTCGTAGGTGACCAAGTATGGCCAGGCCTTTCAGCAGATGAAATGCCAAATCTCGAAGGAATCGTGAATATCCCTGACTATTCGTTGTTGGTGAGCCGCACTGAGAAATTGACCGAAGCACGCGAACGCCTCAATGAATTCTTTGGTAAGAAATTCCCCAAATACTTCCGACCCGAACACGTAGTTTACCCCAACCATCCCGGACCAGAAGAGTTGGCAATCATCAACTATACATCTGGTACGACAAGCAATTCTAAGGGTGTGATGGTACCCTATCGTGCTGTTTGGTCAAACTTGGAATTTGCACGCGAAGCTATTGGTGTGAACCTCAAAGCAGGTGACTCTGTCATCTCAATGCTCCCATTGGCACACACATACGGCATGTCGTTCGAATTTATCTTCGAATTCATGCACGGTATGCACATCTATTTCTTGACACGTGTACCTTCGCCAAAACTTATCTTCAAGGCATTCGCTGACATCAAGCCTCATATTGTCGTATCAGTACCTTTGATTATCGAAAAGATTATCAGAAAGAGCGTATTGCCTAAGTTACAAACGCCAAGTATGAAGCTTCTGCTTAAACTCCCTGTCATCAATCAAAAGATCCTTGACAAAGTTCGCACACAATTGGTTGAAGCATTCGGTGGACGTTTCTATGAAGTTGTAGTAGGTGGAGCTGCATTCAATAGCGAAATCGAACAATTCCTCCATAAGATTGGCTTCCCTTTCACCGTAGGTTATGGTGCGACAGAATGTGCTCCAATCATTACATACGCAGACTGGAAAATCGCGAAACCTACTTCTTGTGGTCAGGCAGTACCTCGTATGGAAGTAAAGATTGATAGTCCAGATCCCGAAAACGTAGTAGGACAAATTTTAGTTCGCGGTGCAAACGTGATGTTAGGTTACTACAAAAATTCTGAAGCAACAGCAGAAGCCTTGGATAAGGATGGTTGGTATCACACAGGAGACCTTGGTGTAATCGACAAAGACGGTTTCCTCTATATCCGTGGTCGTTGCAAGAATATGTTGCTTGGTTCTAATGGTCAGAACATCTATCCAGAAGAAATCGAAGATAAACTCAACACGTTGCCTTACGTGACAGAAAGCATCGTCATCCAAAAGAATGAAAGACTTTACGCTTTGATTTATCCTGACTATGACGAAGCAAAAAAGGATGGTCTCGACGAAAATGCGCTTCATGCACAAATGGAACAAAATCGCAAGGACCTCAACCAGATGATCAACAACTACGAACAAATCGCTGGTTTCAAACTCTACAACGAAGAATTCGAAAAGACACCTAAGCGTAGTATCAAACGTTTCCTCTACGAAAACGCAGAAGTGTAATTCAAAAAAGAGTAGCAGATATAAATATCAATATATCTTAACAACAGCAAAGACATCGGCAGCAACCTGTCGATGTCTTTATTATTTTGTATCCTAAATCAAGAAGCGTGTTTATGATTATTTCCCCTTACGATATTCCATGGGAGAAACACCTACGTGTGTCTTAAAATATTTACCAAAGAAGGAGACATTTGGAAAATCCATCTGCATAGCGATTTCCTTAATACTCTTGTCTGTATATTTCAATTGACGTTTAGCCTCCTTCACTATAGCCTCGTTTATCCATACAGAAGCCGTCTTACCTGTCAGTTGCTTACTCACCGAACTTAAATACTTCGGCGTGATAAAAAGCCTTTGCGCGTATGCCGATACAGAGCGAGACTTTATTTTATCCGTTGCCAATATTTTCATAAAGTCTTTGAAAAGTCTTTCTCCCTGTCTTACATATCTGCTATCATCGCTTTTTGGATCACGCTCAATCATACTCAGACATTCGTAGATTATTGCTGTAAACAGTGCATTGGCTATTTCCTTATAATATCCCTTTTCCGGTTGACTTGCTGTAGCTTCAAGTATATCTACGTACTTCTTCAGGGTAGCGGAAGCCAAGTCAGTAATTGGAATTATCGGTTGACTGTAGAGATGAAAGAAATCATTGACCACCTTTACTTTATTGGGCAATGTATGATTGATAATCTCGTGATGTATATACAGCGCTCCGCCCACGAAATCATCACTGCATCGACATTCAAGCAGTTGCTGCTGGGGCAGACATATCAATAAATGTTTGGCTGGAACCTGATAAGTTTTTTCTTCCAACCTCATTTGTAATTCACCACCCCGTACGAAAAGCAACATCATATAGTCTGCCAGAGAATAATTCTCAAGCATTTGTTGTTTCACATCATTTATTACGACGACATCTTTGTCGAAGTAAACAATCTTCTTATTCATTTCTATATTTGTTTATATGTTAATTCTCGGTTATACTTTATACCTCTACTACCAACCCCTCGTTAGCCAAAATTGTATTGGGGAAAATCTCCTTAGCCTCTTCTAAGAACAAATTATCATCGTCGTATCTTGAGGAATAGTGTCCAAGCATCAAGCGCCCAACATCTGCCATTTTTGCAAACTCGGCCGCTTGCTTTGTAGTGGAATGAAATGTCTGTTTCGCAAAACTTTTATCACGATCCAGGAACGTCGATTCGTGAAACAGCAAATCCACGCCTTTCACCAACTCAGCATTCTGTGGCAGATACGTTGTGTCCGACAGATAAGCATACGACCTTGCCCGTTTTGCAGGCGTCACCAGGCGTTCGTGCGGAAAGAATTTTCCATCCTCAGTAGTCCACCCAGCGCCCTCCTTTATTGAATTTATCGCATAATGTGGAATTTTCAAAAAATCTATCATGTCTCGACGAATATGCGGCAGAGATTGCACCTCGCGGAACAGATATCCGCAACATGGCACCCGATGTTTCAGGGGAATTGTAGTCACCGATACCGAGCGATCTTCAAAGATGACCTCGCTATGCTTTGTCGAGACTTCATGCATCACCACACGATAGGGTATTCCTGTGCAAAAGAAATCAAGCTGTGGTTGCAGGGCTTCCTGCAGTCCCACCGGGCCGTAAATATGCAAGTCGGAAGTTCTGTTCTGTAGTCCAAAGGTTGAAATCAGTCCTATCAAGCCGAAACAATGGTCGCCATGCAGATGCGACAGAAAGATGTGATTGAGATTAGCAAACTTCAAATGACTCCTTCGACACTGCAGTTGTGCTCCCTCGCCACAATCCATCATAAACAGCTTTCCCCTCAAACTTACCACCTGAGAGGCTGGCAAATGATGCCGAGTAGGCAGAGCGCTTCCACAACCCAATATATGTACTTGAAACTTTTCCATAGCGCAAATATACAAGAAATAAAGCAGAAAACTCAAATTTGCATCAGAGTTTTTTACTTCAATTTTCCAATATTAAAGATTATTCAAATTTATTCACAAATTTCCTTCAAAAAAGCCTTAACCTTTTTTTAACGAGGCGTCGCGAAATTTTAACGAGGCGTCGCGAAATTTCAAAAAGGTCTTGGTTTGTGAAAACAAGTTTTGACTTATCGGTAAATAATCAAAACTAATACATGCAAAGATTTGAATTAATGCAAAAAATATGTAACTTTGCCTATACATATAAAAGCGAAAGACATTGGAAGAAAATTCTCACAGATTGCAGCCCATCGGTTTGACACAGGGGGTCTCCCTGTCAAACGTACATCTCGTCATGTTTCGCGAAGAGGAAACGGGACGACTTGCTCCACTCCTCATCTCTGCCGACGAGAGCAAGGTGATCGGGCGCGCGATATACCAACAGGATTTTTCCACTATTACCCTGACGCTACGACTGGCACACCATTTTGATATTTATTTGGACTATGTGAAAATTCATTTTTCGCATAATGGTGTCGTATCTTCCGTTTTATATTTCAAATCTGAACGAGAAGAAAAACATATTACCACAAATATTGCAGACGGAGTATCTGCCGCCATCAATCAACAAGTACCTATTATTATTTCAGACGAAGATTTCAATCAGCGCATCCTCAGACATCAGGCTGAAGGCAAAGTTGCTGTTCCAATTTCAGAAATGACAACAGACCTGCTGCAAGAGGCGCTAAAATCTGCTGTCAACGAGGAAAACTACGAACTTGCCTCTATCATCCGAGACGAGATAAAATTTAGGAATAA
The DNA here is from genome assembly GCA_017383485.1 of Bacteroidaceae bacterium. Taxonomy (GTDB): domain Bacteria; phylum Bacteroidota; class Bacteroidia; order Bacteroidales; family Bacteroidaceae; genus Alloprevotella. The sequence goes on along the minus strand of JAFNXM010000030.1, from coordinate 16,444 downwards.
GAGTCAGGAGACCAGGGAATAGCGAGTATCGTGAAATCGACATATATTGCAAAATAATGAAAGAAGTCCATCTATTTTACGCTCCAGAGATAGCAAGCGACCACAGTTTGCCACAAGAGGAAGCCACCCACGCCGTCCGCGTATTGAGAATGAAAGAAGGCGACGAGGTGCTGGTGACAGATGGTGTAGGCAATTTCTATGAATGCACCATAGCCTTTACCACATCCAAGTCTTGCACGCTCAACATCGAGCGTTCCTATCCTGCGCCACGTTCCTGGCGTGGAAATATTCATTTGGCCGTAGCGCCGACCAAGAACATGGACCGCATGGAATGGCTTGCAGAAAAGGCGACGGAAATCGGATGGGACAGACTATCCTTCATATTGTGCAAAAATTCCGAAAGGAAAGTTATCAAGACCGAGCGCATCGAAAAAATCGTAGTCTCTGCGATGAAGCAAAGCCACAAAGCACACAAGCCTGTAGTGGAAGAATTGGTCGCGTTCAAACAATTTATTTCCAAACCTTGGGAGGGGAAAAAATATATCGCACATTGTTTGTCGGAAAGCGGCACACTGCCCTTCCTCTATGATATATTGGAGGCAGAGGGCGACGCCACCGTACTGATAGGCCCCGAGGGCGATTTCTCAGCAGAGGAAGTCGCGATGGCCGAGCAAGCAGGTTTTCAATCCATCAGCCTCGGCGAGAGCAGACTCCGCACCGAAACGGCAGCACTCGTTGCTACCTATCAAATGAATCTGGCTAAGCGAAAATAAGGATTCACATCGTTCCTTACATCCCACATCATTCACACACAATCATTGCTCCACATGCTCCACACTCTCTACAAAACTCATTTTGGCAAGGCACCGCATAAATCTTCCCCTTTGGCAAAGGCGGGAAGCAACAGACAATATTTCAGACTGGAGGACGAGCAGGGAGCAAGTGTCATCGGCGTCATCGGCACAGACAAGGCAGAAAATCAATGCTTCGTCTACTTGTGCCAACACTTTTATGAAAAGGGACTTCCCGTTCCGCAGATTTTAGCCTGCGCCGAAGATTATAGCTGCTATCTGCAAACCGATCTCGGCACCGTATCGCTGTTCGACGCATTAAAGCGAGGACGCGAATCAGCCGAAGGTTACAATGCTGCAGAGCGCACATTGATCGCACGAAGCCTGCGCCAATTAGCACGCCTTCAAGTCGTCGGTGCACAAGGGTTGGACTTCGACCAGCTTTTGTCTCCTACACACTTCACGACCCAGGCGGCAATGTTTGATTTCAACTACTTCAAATATTGTTTCCTACGCACCACTGACATAGCCTTTGACGAAGTAAAACTACAGCGAGACATGGAGCAAATGGCAGCAGACTTGACTAAAGCCGAAACGCCTTACTCCACATTCCTCTATAGGGATTACCAAGCACGCAATGTAATGCTCAGCAGCGAGGGCGAACCCTACTTCATCGATTTCCAGGGCGGCAAGTGTGGACCTTTGCAATACGACATAGCTTCCTTCTTGTGGCAAGCCTCAGCCAAGTATTCTGCAGAACTGCGCGCCGATATGATCGAAGAATATCTGGACGAATTGTCATCACTCGTTGAAGTCGACAAAGCAGCCTTTATCGAGAAGTTGAACCTATTCGTGCTCTTCCGCACACTCCAGGTATTGGGTGCATACGGTCTTCGCGGCTACTTCGAGCGCAAGCAATATTTCCTCGACAGTATCCCCCACGCCATCGCTAATCTCAGACAGTCACTCGAAGATGGGGTCTGCACGCCCTATCCTCACTTGGAGCAAACATTATACAGATTGGTAAATCTCCCGCAATTTATGACAAAAGAAAAAGATAACGGACAAATATCAAAATCTGCTTACGACGGACAAGGCCCCCTAGTCGTACGCGTATTTAGTTTTAGTTATAAGAAAGGCATCCCTACTGACGAGAGCGGCAACGGCGGAGGTTATGTCTTCGACTGCCGCAGCACGCACAATCCTGGTAGGTATGAGCCCTACAAGAAGTTGACAGGTTTGGATCAACCCGTTATTGATTTTCTCGAGGACGACGGAGAAATTCTCGCCTTCCTTGAGCACATTTATCCCCTAGCCGAAGCGCATGTAGCACGATACATCCAGCGTGGCTTCACCAACTTGATGTTCTCATTTGGCTGCACCGGCGGTCAGCATCGCAGTGTCTATTCCGCACAACACCTGGCTGAGTTTATCCACAACAAATTCGGCATCGAAGTACGCATTTGCCACCGCGAACAGGGCATTACTCAAACATTAGACGCAAAGTGATTGCAGAAAAGAGGCGTTATGTCTCAAAAAATAGGTAAATTTGCAGACGTAAATAAAATATAACAAAAGAATACATAAGTTATGAGTGCTTTAACAAAGACTGATTTCAATTTTCCAGGTCAAACTCAAGTGTATCACGGCAAAGTGCGCGACGTTTATAGCGTAGGCGATCGTCTCGTGATGGTTGCTTCCGACCGTATTTCCGCATTCGACGTAGTATTGCCCAAAGGTATTCCTTTCAAGGGTCAAATGCTCAATCAAATTGCAGCTAAGTTTCTCGATGCTACAGCAGACATCTGCCCCAACTGGAAGACGGCTACTCCCGACCCCATGGTCACTGTGGGCTTGCGTTGCGAAGGTTTTGCCATCGAAATGATTGTGCGCGGTTACCTTTGCGGTTCAGCGTGGCGTGCATATAAGAGCGGCGTTCGTGAGATCTGCGGTGTACAATTGCCCGAAGGCATGAAGGAGAATCAAAAGTTCCCCACGCCAATCATCACTCCTACCACCAAAGCAGAAATCGGCGAACACGACGCAGATATCTCTAAGGAAGAAATCCTGGCACAGGGTCTCGCTACACCCGAAGAATATGCGTTGCTCGAAAAGTACACTTTGGCTCTTTTCCAACGCGGTACAGAGATTGCAGCAGAGCGCGGATTGATTTTGGTAGACACTAAATACGAATTTGGTAAGCACAACGGCGAAATCTACCTGATGGACGAAATCCACACTCCTGACTCAAGCCGCTACTTCTACAGCGAAGGCTACGAAGAACGCTTCAACGCTGGCGAACCTCAAAGACAGTTGTCAAAAGAGTTCGTACGCGAATGGTTGATGGAGAATGGTTTCCAAGGCAAAGAAGGACAACAAGTACCTGAAATGACCGACGAAATCGTAGAAGGCATCTCGGCTCGCTACATCGAATTGTACGAGCACATCACAGGCGAAACGTTCAAACGTGAAGAAGGAGAAGACCTCCACAGCCGTATCGAAAAGAACGTATGCGAATACTTGAATTCACTCTAATTTATTAGGAGGGTCGAATCACAAATACAAACACTAGGCACCATAGTCTCATGTGAAACTATGGTGCTAATTTTTAGGATAGACGTTGAGTTATCCCAACAAACAAAGGAAATATGTTAGGAAATATTCTCTTATTGATTTTCTACTTTACCGCTCCAGCTGGTATACTATTCATTTGTCGTAAAACGAAAGTATTTAACAAGATCGGTCCAGTATTGACACTGTATCTATTGGGAGTTCTTGTAGCCAACATCGGCATTTTTCCGACAGAAGCCGTTGCACACGACAAACTCATGAAGTTCCAAAATTCCATCTCCGAAGTACTCGTGCCATTGGCATTGCCCATGATGCTTTTCGGTTGCAATTTTAAGCGTTTCTCCTTGGGCAAGTCCATGGGGGCATTTGCTTTGGGGGTACTATCTGTGGTGGCGTTTGTTTTAGCCGGCTATTTTGTTTTTCAAAACCAATTGGGCAACGAAGGTGCAATAATGGGAGCGACACTGACCGGTCAATATCTTGGCGGAGCAGCCAACCTTGCAGCCATCAAGCAAATGCTTGGATTAAGCACCGAAAATTTCGTCATACTATCCACTTGCAATCTGATTGTGTCATTCTTTTACCTGATGTTTTTGATGGGCGGCGGCGTAAAATTAGCACGTATCATTGTCGGGGGACGAGGCAACAAAGAACAGAATGTAAATCTCGAAGAATATACCGAAGATAATCCATACAGAGGCTTTGGCAAGAAAGAAAGTCTGATTCAACTTGGTAAAGTTTTGTTTGCCTCTGTCATCGTCATGGGTATTTCTGTGTATATCGGCACATTGTGCGGAGGCGGAGGCGGTATTTCTATGATCGCCCTCATTCTGTCTATCACTACCCTCTCGTTGTTGCTCACCAGCTGGAAGGAGGTTCGCTCGTGGGACAAGAGCTACGATGCGGGCATGTACTTGATTTATGTTTTCTGTCTGGTTATGGCAACGATGGCAGACCTGAGCACGATCAATTGGAGTCAAAGTCTCTACATCCTGATCTTCCAGGCGGTCATCATCTTCGGTTCATTAGCACTGATTGTCCTTTTGGCAAAACTATTCCGCATTGATGCCGACACAGCTGTCATCACCTCAAACACACTGATCAACTCGCCCATTTGCGTACCAATGATTGCAGCGACAATGAGGAACAAGGACGTCATCGTCACTGGTATCACCAATGGTCTGGCCGGCTATGCCGTGGGAAATTACATCGGTTTCTTGATGTTCAACCTATTGGCGTGGATATAAAAAAAGGGGGAAAAGATTTCTCCCAAATAGTACGAAAATTTTTGACATTTCAAAAAGGCAAAATAGCTTACTGAAAATGTATTTTGTCAAGGGCAAATTTCACAAACAAAGACTTTGTTGAAACAAGCCCTTGACTTTTTTATACGAGACGTCGCAAAATTTTCACAAAGTCTTGACTTTTTTCAACGACAAAAGGCCCTTTTTTTGCAAAGAAAATGCATAATTATGCAGAGGTTTTGAAAAAGCCTTAGGCTTTCTTTCATTTCACTGCATAACTATGCATATTTTAATGGCGGGAGAAGCGATTTTATGCAACACATACATGCTGTGATGATTTTCACGAGGAATATGAGGCATTAAGTAGGGGTATTTCCTAGTAAAAATATTATATCAAATTGCTTCGCCTGGTCATTACATTTCAATAGGGCTATAAGTTTAAATTACTTAAATATAAAATGCAAATCTATACATTCCGGCCACTTCATTCGCAATCCCTGCATATTCCCTGCGCAGCCACGTATGCCATAGTCCACGCCGCCTGAAGATTAAATCCTCCTGTCACAGCATCGACGTCAAGCACCTCGCCAGCGAAGTATAACCCTGGGCAACATTTGCTTTCCAGTGTTTTGGTGGAAACACTCTTCAGGCTCACGCCACCACAGGTCACAAATTCTTCCTTCCACGTGCCCTTGCCTTCGATTTCATAAGTATCAGCTGTCAGAATTGTCGCAAGTTTGTTCAAAGCCTTTTTGCCCAACTCTGCCCAAGTGCGTGTGTCCGGCAATTCGGCACGCTGCAACAGATATTGCCACAATCGCGCCTGCAAGCCATAGGGGCGAATGCTGCCCAACTGCTTGCGTGCATGCTCGACGGACAGGTATTGCAGAGTTTCTACGACTTCCTCGGTTGTCCTATCTCCAGCCCACGATACGACGAGTGGGGCACGAAAGCCTTGATCAGAAAGATGGCGGGCGGCATACGAGGACAAGCGCAACACGGCTGGCCCGCTGACGCCCCAGTGGGTAATCAGCAAGGTGCCCTCTGCACGAAACTTGGTGCCAGCTATTCCCACCTGCACAGCATCGACGACGATGCCCATCAGATTATTGAGCGCTGAATGTTTGATGGCAAAGGTGTAGAGCGAAGGACAGGGTGACTCCATCCGATGTCCGAGTGCCGAAAGCCAATCGTGCGCTTCGCTTCTGGGAGTGCCACCGATGGTTACAGCAACTTTATCACACAAAGCGGCTGGCTGTTGTCCCTGGAATTGGATTTGCAACTGATCGGTTTCTGTTCGTACTACGCACTGCACGGCATGTTTCAAGCAGACCTTGACGCCCAAACGACGGGCGTGATCTGTCAGACAATTGATCACTGCGGCAGAGTCCTGCACCTTGGGAAATACGCACTGATCCTCCTGTGTGACCAAGGCGACACCGTGCGATTCAAACCAATCAAAAGCATCGGTGTGGCTGAATTCAGAGAGCCAACGTTTCATCTGACGATGGCCGCGCGGATAGACATGTGACAGATCTACAACTTCGGCAAACGAATTGGTCAGGTTGCAACGTCCGCCGCCCGACACACGCACTTTGGCCAGGACCGACGATGACTTTTCATAGATAGTCACCTCTGCCTTGGGGCACCTCGTCTTGACCTGAATAGCCATAAAGAAACCGGCTGCACCTGCGCCTATGATACCGACTTTCATATATAGGAAATCTAAAATACGACGTTTTGATTTGAAAAAAACTTCCCCTCACGCTTTAAGTTTTAAGCGGAGAGAAAGTATATTAGATGTGCGGCGAACTGCCTACTGCTTTCCACCCCTTTCGTAAGCCTCGACAATGCGAGTGACCAACCTGTGGCGAACGATATCTCCCTTGTTCATCTCGATGAAAGCGATACCGGGAATGCCCTGCAGGATATTCATCGCTTCGATAAGGCCGCTGCGTGTAGACTGAGGCAAGTCGATCTGCGTGGTGTCGCCTGTGATGATCATCTTGGTATTCCATCCCATGCGCGTGAGGAACATTTTGATTTGTGCCGTAGTCGTATTTTGCGCCTCGTCCAGGATGACCACAGCATCGTTGAGGGTGCGACCACGCATGAACGCCAATGGGGCTATCTGTATGACATTGGTCTGCAAATATTCCTGCAATTTTGCAGGAGGTATCATCTCCTCCAAAGCATCATACAGGGGTTGGAGATAAGGGTCTATCTTTTCCTTCATATCCCCAGGCAAAAAGCCCAATTTCTCGCCGGCTTCTACAGCCGGGCGGCACAGGATAATCTTTTTGATTTCCTTATTTTTCAACGCCTTCACGGCAAGTGCAATCGCCACGTAGGTCTTACCAGAACCAGCAGGACCAACGGCGAAAAGCATATCATTATCGTTGTAAGCATTGACCAGTTTGCGCTGATTTTCCGAACGGGGCGCAATAGGTTTCCCAGTCGTACTGTACACTATAATATCACTGCTGCCTTCATCGCGTAGTCTACGGTTCTTGACAATAGCGAGGATATCTTCCTCGACCAGGGAATTATATTTTGCACAATGCTTTTCGAGCTTTTCAAAGATCTCTTCGAACAGCACCATATCCTCCTCGCTTCCCATTACTTTGATCACATTATCACGACCAATGATACGAAGTTTTGGAAACAAAGCACGCAGGATTTTTAGGTTAATATTTCCTGCACCAAAAAAGAGAAGGGGATCAGCTTCCTCGAGCAAATAATGTTTTTCTATCATCAGGGATTTTCTTCAATTATTTAAAGACTGTTTTGAACAAGAAAAGAACCAGCCACAAGACTGATTCTTTATATTATATTAGTCACGACACACATTATTAATATACACCAAACTCGTAGCACTTAGAATCAGCGATGAGGCTGTAGTCTGCTTGCGCTTGCGAAACGGGTATACTATTTTCCAATTGTTCGCGCTCCTCTGCTGTAAGTTTATCATCAAACTCTGTAAGCTTTGGACCATATTTTTCAATGACCTTTTCCACATCCTTCTTGGTATCTGCAGAGCGGAATGCTTCTGTCGCATCCTGCAGTAATTCAATTTTCTGTTCTTCCTTTGAACCACAAGATGAGAAAAGGAATAAAGATATAAACAAAGAGAAATATGCTTTTTTCATAATGACTATTTTACAATATTCGTTGATTTCTTTCGCACAAAGTTAATCAACTTCTTTCAAATAAAAAAGTGGGAAATAGACAAAATAGCGTGATGTGAAGCGCATCATTCACAATTGCGAGAATCACTGAGCCATTTGCTGCAAAACAAACTGTTTTATTTCCTCGATTTGATTGGGGTGGAACCAATTTATTCTATCATCCTTCTTAAACCAGGTCATTTGCTTTTTTGAATAAACCCTCGTATTGCGTTGTATCTTCTCAATGGCTTGTTCCAGGGTCATCTCACCATCAAAGTAGGCAAAGATTTCTTTATATCCCACCGTATTGAGTGCATTGCACTGGCGATATGGCAAAACTCGGCGAGCTTCTTCTACCAAGCCTTCTTCTACCATTTGCAACACCCTTTTGTTGATGCGCGAAAAGAGTTCTTCGCGTTCACGACACAAACCTATTTTCACAATCTCGAAAGGCCGCTGTTTCTTTTCCTTCACACGAAACGAAGTATACGTTTTGCCTGTCATATAACATATTTCGAGCGCATGAACGACACGTTTATGATTTTTGACATCACAAGCTTCATAATACTCGGGGTCAAGCAAACGCAATTCCTGAGCCAGGGGCTCGAGACCCTCGGTCTCATATCTTTTTTGCAAGAGCTGACGCGTTTCATCATCCACGGTAGGAATATCATCTATGCCGTCGCATACGGCATCAATATACATCATCGACCCGCCAGTCATCAAGAGGGCGTCACGCTGAGCAAACTCCTGCTCCAAAACCGCCAAGGCATCGACTTCATACTGTGCCGCACTATAATAATCCTCCAAGCCCAAAGTATGAATAAAGTAATGCTTCACACGTGAAAGTTCTTGAGAAGTTGGCGCTGCAGTACCAATGGGAATATCACGATAAACCTGTCTTGAATCAGAACTAAGTATCGGGCAGTCGAGCATTTCTGCCAACTGCAAACTCAGTTCAGTTTTTCCCACACCAGTAGGTCCCAACAAGACAAAAAGTTTCTTCATGAATTTGTTATCTCGGTAAAATTGTTGAAAGATAAACATTGAGGTATAGATGAAAGACATCGCTTATGTGAAGGAAAACCTTGCAACTTTTGGCCAACGTCTTATGTCTATACCTCAAAGTGGAAATTTATTTCGGTAATAAAGTATTCACTCTATTAGTAATCGCCACCATCGCTAAACTCGAATCCTTCGAGATCCAAGTCGTCTGTATTGAAATCGCCGTCGCCATAGAATTCGCCAGCTTCATCCTCATCAAAGAAGTTTGAACCCTTTCCTGTCGTAGGCATAATTGAGAGATCCAACTCTTCAACTTGTTGGGGCGCTTCGCCTTTACTGCGCAACAGGACAGGGGCATCAAGATTTTCTCCAGGGATGAGTTCCTTTACATCCAAATAGAATACACGTTCGCTGAATGGATCGAAAACATATTCGAATTTTTGCTCTTCGTCCTCGATGAATTCGCTCAAGCGAGTATTAGCCATGACGTACAAGTCTTCGTCTTCGTGACCTGGTTCGCTCACGTCTTCTCGCGTGATTTGTTGTCCGCGCTCCCATTCGTCGTCACAAACGTAGAATGAAGTCATTTGATCGTCTGGGTAACCGCAAGAATCCAAAATAGCCTTATTAAGATCCAAGAAAGTGGCTTCACTATCAATTTTGATTTCACGCAAGAAACCATCTACCTCGTCTGATATAAATTTGATGCGATATAGCATATCTTACCTTTTATTTAATATTGTATATAATCTTATTTAATAATACCACGCTTTGAAGAAGTCACAAATTCCAAGATGTAGTCTTTTTCAGGTGATTCCTTTACTTCTTCTTTTATTTGCTGCAGACATTCTTCTCTCAACTTACCGCTTTGATATAAGATGCGGTAAGCATTATGTATATTCTCAATCGTCTCAGCCGGATAGCCGCGTCGACGAAGTCCTACCAAATTCAGTCCACAATAAGCAATAGGTTCACGAGCCGCCATAATATATGGTGGAATGTCTTGGTTCACCTTTGAGCCTCCGCCGACCATTACATAGCCGCCAATACGTGTGAATTGGTGTACCAGGACTCCTCCGCTCAAGATAGCATTGTCGTCAATAACAACTTCGCCTGCCAATTTTGTAGCGTTACCTATTATGCAACCATTCCCCACAGAAACGTCATGCCCCAAGTGCACACCTTCCATCAGCAAATTGTTGTTGCCAACAGTAGTTTTTCCTCTTGCCGCTGTACCACGATTTATGGTCACGTTCTCACGGATTGTATTGTTGTCACCTATCTCTGCGGTGGTTTCCTCTCCTCTGAATTTCAAATCCTGAGGGATTGCACCAATTACAGCATTTGGAAAAAACACATTACCTTTTCCGACACGAGTGCCATAAAGCATTGTGACGTTATTCATCAATTTATTATTGTCGCCAATAACGACATTTTTGTCGATATAGCAGAAAGGACCAATTTCGCAATTTTCACCAATTACGGCAGTAGGGTCTATATAGGCTAAAGGACTGATTTGACTCATTTCAAAATTAGTTATAATATGAAACACTTGTTTTTTTCACACCAGTGTTTACTTTGTCCTTGTTTACTTATTCTTTACAATTTGTGCAGTAAATGTAGCTTCCATCACCACAGTTTCTCCCACAAAGACGTGTCCTCTCATCGTAGATATACCATGGCGAATTGGTGCCATCAGTTCCACTCGGAATATCAGCGTATCTCCTGGAACAACTTTACGACGGAACTTCACGTCATTAATACGTAGGAAGTAGGTGCTCCAACGTTCTGGTTCTTCTACAGAGCTCAACACCAAAAGCCCGCCAGCCTGTGCCATTGCTTCGATTTGGAGTACACCTGGCATCACGGGTTCTTGTGGAAAGTGGCCTTGGAAGAATTCTTCGTTTGACGTTACATTTTTTACTGCTACGATATAATTGCTTCCCATTTCTATCACCTTGTCCACTAATTGCATGGGATAGCGGTGAGGCAATAAGTTGCGGATTTTATTGACATCCATCAAAGGTTCTTCGTTCGCATCATAAATAGGTGCTTGGACTTCATTCTTGCGAATTTCCTTACGCATCTGACGCGCGAATTTATTATTTATGGTATGTCCAGGACGTGTAGCGATAATACGGCCTTTGATAGGGCGACCGATCAAAGCCATGTCGCCAATGATATCAAGGATTTTGTGTCGCGCAGGTTCGTTTGGCCAAACCAAAGGTTTTGAATTCAGATAGCCCAACTTTGTTGCATCGCGATGTTCCACGTTCAAAGTATCAGCCAATTTATCCAAAGCTTCCTGCGACATTTCTCTTTCATAAATCACAATAGCATTGTCCAAGTCTCCACCTTTGATTAAGCCAAGATTCAAAAGTGGTTCGATTTCGCGGACAAAGACAAATGTACGAGCGCTTGAGATTTCTGAAGCGAAGTCTGACATACTTTCCAATGTCGCAAACTGACTATTGATCAGTTGAGACTCGAATGAAATCATCGCTGTGATCGAGAATTGTTCATCTGGCAGAATAACGATAGAAGAACCTGTCTTCTTGTCGTGGAATTCTATTTTCTTTTTGATGATATAGTAATCCTTTTCAGCATTTTGTTCTTCGATGCCGACACGTTGGATGTTTTCCACATAATGCTTTGAACTGCCATCAAGGATTGGGAACTCTGGTCCATTCACTTGGATCAAACAGTTATCAATACCCAAAGCATAGAGCGCAGCCAAACCATGTTCAATCGTACTGCATCTTACATCTCCTTTTGCAACAACTGTGCCACGAGAGGTATCTATGACATTTTCTGCAATCGCATCAATGATAGGCTCACCTTCGACATCGATACGCTGAATCTTGTATCCATGATTTTCAGGAGCAGGATTGAATGTCACTGTCAACGACAATCCTGTATGAAGTCCTTTTCCGTAGAGAGAAAAGCTTCCGCTTAGAGTTTTTTGCTTTGACATATTATATATAGGTATGAAGAAATGACAAAATGTCACCTTCTACTTTTTATTGACTTATTGATTTTGTAATTTTTCCAAGGCCTCCTTCATCTGAGCCATTTCCTTGACCATACGATTGAACTGGGTGTACATATCGGGCAAGTTCTTGAAGACGGCGCTCGAACGTGCAAAGTTTTTCGCATCAATTGCAGGAGAACCTTGAATACGTACATTGCCATTCTTGATACTGCCTGCAATACCGGCCTGTGCTCCGCAATACACTTTGTCACCGATCACGGCATGTCCGGCAATACCTACTTGTCCGCCAAACATACACCATTCGCCGATCTTAGTACTTCCTGCCACACCGACTTGGGCAGACATCACCGTATGACTACCCACTTCGCAATTGTGCGCCACTTGTACCAGATTGTCCAACTTCACGCCATGACGCACATAAGTGCTACCCATCGTAGAGCGGTCTACGCAGGCATTTGCACCGATTTCCACATCGTCCTCTATAGTCACGATACCGATTTGAGGTATCTTTTCATAACCATTGGCGCCGGGTGCGAAACCGAAACCGTCTGCACCAATCACACAACCTGAATGTAATATTACGCGATTACCTATCACGCAATCGTGGTATACAGATACGTTGGGATAGAAGATACAATTTTCGCCCACCGTCGCTCTTTCTTCAATCACTGTGTGCGCAAAGATTTGCGATCCTTTACCAATGACCACATTTTCGCCAATATAGGCATACGGTCCTACGTAGCAATCTTCGCCTACCTGAGCTGTTTCAGCAATACAAGCAGTGGGATGAATGCCTGTACGCTTTGCTGTCGCTTGTTCATAGAAAGTAAGCAAACGTGCTATAGCTTCATAAGCATTGTCTACTCGCACCAAAGTCGCAGCAACTTCTTGTTGAGGCTGGAAGTCACGATTGACGAGCACGATGCTTGATTTTGTATCGTAAAGGTATTGTTCGTATTTAGGGTAGGCAAGGAATGATAATGCACCCTCCATGCCTTCTTCGATCTTTGCAAAAGTTTCGACGGTGGCATCGGCATTGCCTACCACTTCGCCCTGCAACAGGTCCGCTATTTGTTTAGCTGTAAACTTCATAATCTATGTTTCATCGGTTGGTTATGCAAATATCGTAAAAAGAAATGGAAATAAATAGAAATTTAACCGTTTTTTAGTTCAACTACTAAATTATGCCTAAACTTTAGGATGTTTTAACTGTTTGAGGAAAGTAAAAGGCAACTTCTATGAGATCAATAGAATCTTTTTAAGACAAATAAATACACGAGATACGAGAGATACGCAGGAAACTATCCTACACGTATCACGTGTATCGCAGGGATTAAAGGAGTCTCACGCAAATCTTGAAAATCCTTAAATTTATTTTTGAATTTTATTTTTTAGATTCTAAAGATTTGCGTGAGAGACACAAGCACAGCGAAGCTCGTGTATCACGAGGATATAAGTAATCTCGCGCAAATCTTGAAAATCCTTAAATTTATTTTTGAATTTTATTTTTTAGATTCTAAAGATTTGCGTGAGACAAAAAAAACTCCGCGTGAAACAAGATCCTTACTCAGTGATCGTCACATTCGTCACCCTTTCCAACCAGAAACGGTTCTTATTGAAGTGGAAAGGTTTGTAGTCATTGTTGGTCTTGATCGTATTGCGACGGAACACCAAGCCATCTACAGATTTTGCATAGAGTATAGGCGCATCAAATGTTTCAAACACATTATCTTCGATCACAATACCCTTGCCATTGCCACCATGGAAATATTTCTGTTGGTCTTTCAGATTCGGAATTTCAGGATAGATCGAAATCACGGCATTGGTGAATTGGAACAAACTGGTCAGCGCATTCACAAAATGGTTTTTGCGAATCACCACGTCGCGACATGCACCCGTTTCGTACCAACCATTACAGTCACCGCAGAGCAGGATCGCTGTGCCAGAGGTATGGTCAAAAAGGTTGTGCTCTACCACTGTGCGCTTGGGGGTACTGAAGAGTGTACCTCGAGCACGGTTGTTGCGAATCACATTGTTTGCAAAATACACTTCAGGTGTCCACGTCAGGTTTTCGATACCGAAACCTTGCGCTTCGCTAATCTCTGCATCCACTGGGTCAGCAAAGATAATGATAAACTCACGTGCACCTGCAATTTGGTCTTTATCATAAGGGCGAATAGCAGTGATTTTATTTTGCTTGCCCACGAGTTCCATCGTGTTAGACTTGACAAACTGCACATCATCGCCTACATTTCCCCACTCGAAGCCCCAAGCTTGTCCGTGCATATATCTGCCGACCAGTGTGCGGTCGTCTACGCGCTTCACCACTTTCAGGTATGTACCGTGCACGTTGATCGCGTCGTCCATCATCCCTTCGTATAGGCCATTGCAAGAAGTGATTTTTCCCTTACATCCAGAGAAATGCGTAGCATCTGCTTGAGTAGTGAAATAACGGGGATCGTTGTCGCCGCGCAGACAGACGCAGAATTTTTCCAACGTGATATTCTCGCACAATTGTGCCAGAAGTCCCATACCTTCAGCATAGTGAATTTGTACGTTTTCCAGTCGTGTATCTTTGTTGTGAGACAGGAAAATACCTGGCGTAGGTCTGCCCCACCCTCTCATAGCGATTGCCGTACCGGGCACAAGGCGGCTATCTTTCCAATTAGGTGCATGGATCAGGTTGTCTCCCACTTTCACAGCACCCTTAGTAGGTGTGCCGATATCACTTGTATTATAGACTACACGCTTAGTCTTTTCTTCGAAAGCGATACCCCAGCTATGACGCAAGGTCCAACCATCACCATAGGCTTCGAATATAGAATCGTTGGTGATGCGATATTTCACCCATGGAGCGGGTTCAAAGGTAATACCATGTTCGGGAGAGTTTTTCACCACCTTGACCTGTGCGATATGAGGGTTGGCAAAGTCTACGTGCAGGTTTTGGATAGCACAATTTTCAGAGCGGAGCATTGAGATAGGCAACATACGTCCGTGGAAGATCAGGTCGGCGCCTTGTCCGTCGATGGTCAGGTTTTTCATATCCTCGATAGCAATACCGACTTTCTTGGGATTGTCTTGATCGTGGTTGGAGATATAATACTCGCGCACAGCGGATCCTTCCTCGTGGAATTGATATTGACCAGGCTTAAACTTAAGCACAGCAGCTTCGCCGTTGGCACATTCTTTCTTGATCTTCTTCAATGCCTTTTGCACGTATGGCGATGCATTCTTCTTCGAATCGGGTTTCAATCCGAAGTCAGACATATTGTACACGCGCTGTGCGGAAAGGTTGCCTGCTACGAAGCAAACAAAAAGTTGGAGCAGTAGGCTGATTTTTCTCATAATAATTATTTGGTTTTGGTTAATATTCAGATAATATATCACTATTAAAACTACGAATGTTCTTTAGGCACTTATTTCTTTTAACCACAAATCTTCACGAATTTCCACTAATAGCTCATACAGACATTGATTTCAGTCCCCTGCATTTATTCGTGTCGATTCGTGCAAATTAGTGGTTTAAAACGAATAATTAGTCTCACACTAAATTCTATAGTTAAAATTAACGCATACAAAAATAGCAATTTCTTTGGCAAGAGCAAAACCTATTTGCAGTCATCCCCCATCCCACCCACTTTTTTATTTTTATTTCACACTAATTGTACAAATATATCCACGAGATACGAGAGATACGCTGGAAACTATTCTCCACGTATCACGAGTATCACAAGGATAAGAGAAGGCTCACACAAAAATATCTCGGCTCATGCTAATTATTTATTTCACGCAAAATCCGCAGAACTCGCAGAATTTGCGGGTCACATGTTCCCCGCTTACCATCCGGATGGCACGCACGAGCAAAGCGATGTGCAACTCTGCGAATTCTGCGGATTCTGCGTGAGACTATCCAAAGATCCCATAGATTCGCGTGAGACCCCAAGCACAGCGAAGCCTGTGCCAACTCCGTGTTCTCCGCGCCCTCCGCGTGAGACTATCCAAAGATCCCCCAGATTTGCATGAGCACCAAGCAAATTCACAAAGAGCGCGAAGCATCTCTGCTTCGCGCTCATTTCAATCTTTTTTATCTAAACCCCAACCATACTATATCCTAAAAAGTAGGGGCAGGTTGATTATACATTTTTTCGAAGACTTCTCTTGCCGAGACTTCTCGCCAACCAGTTGTTCCTTCACCTTGGATAATTGTTTGATTACGCATAGCTTTGTCGCGCAACATTCTATATTCTGCCAATTCCAAACCACTAATCAATTCCTGGTGAAATTTTTTTCTTTCTTCACTTGACATACGATTCGATTTGTTTGTAACGATTAATATCTAAGATTTCTTCATCAGTAGCAATCAATTGTCGAGGGCTACTATTATTATCTACCAAGGTCCAGGTATCGACCTCATCCTTGTACAATTCAAAAAAGTTTTTTATTCCCAGATGATATCTTCTTCTAATGACATCAGATGGTATATTGTGCCCTCCTTCACTTACTCGCTTTGCCACACGTTGTATTGCGGCTTCTGGACTATTAAGCCAAAAGAACAGCAGATTTATAGTATATCCAGCATGACGTGCACGTCTGATAAGGTTCAGATATGATCGTGTAGCCAGCGTTGTTTCAATGGAGAAGGTTTTACCTAAACCTACCAATTCATCTATGCGT
>JAFNXM010000029.1 GCA_017383485.1 Bacteroidaceae bacterium | reverse complement strand
TATTGTTTCCTTGAAGGCTTTGTTGAGTTCATTTACCAGAATAGTTACTGGAAATCTAATAAAATCTTCTACAATGACGAGATTAAGTGTTGGTTCGTCTCTGATAGAGACAAGAAGAAATGTGTGACATTTGAAGCACTGGATACTGACGCTCAGATAGCATTTTTGGAAAAGTTATCTTATCTTTATAATAAGTATCCATACCGCTTAAAATATAGGGTTTGATTATGAAAAATTGATTTTATAGAGATTCCATCAAATAAAATTCCTATCTTTACAACTGTAATAAAATCAAAATATGGAAAACTCCGCACTAACAGTATATAATGCTTCGGCAGGTTCGGGCAAGACCTTTACTATCGCAGCCGAATATATCGCCATCTTGTTAGAGGGTGGCGAGAATATGCATCGCCGCATCCTGGCGGTGACATTCACCAACAAGGCGACAGAGGAGATGAAATCTCGTATCCTGGAGAATTTGGAAAAACTGGCAAAGGATAATGACCCCGATGACGACTTTTTGAAAGCAGTAAGGGAACGTCTGCCGAAGGATTTCGACGAGGACAAGATACGCAGTGCTGCTAAAAAGGCGCTAAACAACCTGCTGCACGACTACGACAACTTCAACATCATGACCATCGATGCCTTCTTCCAATGGTTGCTGGCATTGTTGGCACAGGAACTGGGGTTGACGGCTGAATACAAGATTAACCTCAACTCGCAACTGGCTATTGAAAAAGGTGTAGAGCGTCTGTTGCAACGTGCAAAGAGTGACGAAGGTTTGCTGAAGATGCTGGTGAAATATGTCCAGGGCAAAATTTCAGAAAATAAGAGTTGGGATATCAGCAGGGAAATAGCGACTTTCGCCAAGCAATTATACAAGGAAGAATATATGCTGCACGAAGACAGCATCAACCAATCGCTCAATGAAAACGATATTGACAAGTTGAAAGAAAACTTCCAGAAACAATGCAAAGACATTAAGGACGAGTGGATAAAACAGGCGACTGAACTGGAAGACTATATCGTGAATAATTGTGGGTCGTGGGAGAAATACAATGGATTGAAAAAGACACTTGGCGGATATCTGAACAAGCTGAAAGAGGGTAATAATGAAAATCCAAGCGATGCTGTGCAACGACTGGCAGCCAATTCGCCATCTGATGATATCGACCGAAGTACAAGTCTCATCTGGTTGAAAAAAGGGAACAGAAAAGAGTGGGCAGACATTGTGCCAATGGCAGAAAATATCAGACTAAAGTTGAATCAATTGATCAATTATGTCACAGCGTCTTCTGAAATCTACAACACAGCACAGTTGGCACTGCTACGCCTAAATCCACTTTGTCTGCTCAATGAGACCCGCAATAGCATCGAACAGGTGAACGAGGAAGAAGGACACTTCATGCTGGCAAAAACACCTAAATTGTTCTACGACCTGGTGCAGGGTGTGGATGCACCCTTTGTGTTTGAAAAGGCAGGTACGAGATATTCGCACGTCCTGATAGATGAATTTCAGGACACGTCGCAGATTCAGTGGCAGAACTTCAAGACGCTGCTGCTGGGCAACCTTTCGCAAGGCGACCGCTGCTTGCTGGTGGGCGATGTGAAGCAAAGTATCTACAGATTCCGTGGTGGCGACTACCGTTTGCTGCAAAATATCAACAACGATATGGGTTATGTGAAGCCCAAGTTTGTTTCGCTCGACACCAACTTCCGCAGTACCGACGAAATCATTGCTTTCAACAACGCCTTCTTCCCATCTGCCGCCCAGGTGCTCTTTGGCAAAGGCGATGATACGACCACTGACGAGCAATGGATGCTTAACAGCGTCTATCACACAGATGGCGTGGGACAAAAGGACCGTGGTAAGACAGGCGGTATAGTGTGGTTGGAAGGCATCGAAGTGGAGGAAAAAGGGAAGCGTGACAAAACGGCAGAAGGCGACGAAGAAATCGCCGAGTCTGACAACTATGAAGTGGAAAGAAAGATGGGCATGGTCGTGACTGGTTTGCACCGTCAGGGTTTGCCATACAGCGAAATTGCTATCCTTGTACGCTATACGAGCGAAGCTAAATCTATTTTGTCGTACTTCGCAGAAAATCACCCCGAGGTGCCTATCAGTTCGGACGAAGCTTTCCTATTGAGCGCTTCGAGTGCTGTGCAAACCTTGGTACATGCGCTGAAGTACAAAATGAATCATCAAGATACTATCGCAGAAGCATTCGTACGCCGATATGCCAAGGACCAATTTGCAGAGATGAAAGACCTGTTTACTGAAACCAAAGGCAAGAATCTGTATGAACTCTGCGAACTGCTGATAAAGCGCCTCGGACTGAATCGAGATAAGAACGAGACGCCCTATCTGTTGTACTTCCTCGACCAGGTGTTAGATTTCGTCACCTCCAAACCTGGCGATATCGCTGTATTCCTAAAGCAATGGGATGAAACGCTCAACAGCAAACCTATCCCAGGAGGCGAAGTCGATGGCATACGTATCCTAACAATACACAAGTCTAAGGGTCTGGCATTTCATACGGTGATGGTGCCCTTCTGCGACTGGGAAATAGAAAAGGACCGTAATGACGACTTGATATGGTGTGAGACTAAAAAAGCACCATTCGACCAATTGCCGCTTTTGCCTATTCCAACAAATAGCAAGTATATCAAGAACTCCGACTTCAAGGCGGAATATCACCACGAGCACTTGCAACAGCGCATAGAGAATCTGAATTTGCTATACGTAGCATTCACTCGTCCCAAGCACAATCTATATGCCTGGTACAAGGTGAAAGTGAGCAAAGACGAGGATAAGGCGACAGAGGCGAAACAGAAGAATATCGCAGACATCATCCATGCTGCTATCCACAAAGATGGGGTGAAGGGAAAAATAAGTCCTGCTATCTTTAACCCCGACTACACCTATAAATCCAAGACGGATGAGACGAAGGACAATCAGTTGGGCTGTGCCATCGAGAATCACAAAGAGCGCTACCAATTCGTGCAATCAAATCAAGCGATGCAGTTTGTCAATGAACTGAAAGAAGGCAAAGTTGACAGTTACTTGGACCGAGGCAAAATGTATCATGCCTTGTTGTCAGAAGTCAAGACAGCCAACGATATCAACGCCGTGTGCAGAAAATATGCTAAGTTGGGCCTGCTGGGCAAGGATATCGACGAAGCATCAATGCAAGCCTACCTGACAAATCGGTTGAAGTTTGTGGAAAATCGTGGGTGGTTTGACCATTCGTGGACACTGAAAAATGAGTGCGAGATACTCTATCGTGACAAGGAGGGCAACTACAAAACATGCCGCCCTGACCGCGTGATGATACAGGGGAAGCAGGCTATTGTCGTGGACTATAAGTCGGGCAAATATCGCTCGCAGGATACCAAGACGTCAAAGGATTATCACGAGCAAGTGAGGGAATACATGCAGCATCTGCAGAGTATGGGATACGAGAAAACGGAGGGTTATCTGTGGTATATAGATGCTGAAGTGATAGAATCCGTATGTATCGACCAAGCGTAATGTAATTTCAACAAGGCCTAACCTAATTTCAACGAGGCCTAACCTAATTTCAACAACATCAGACCTTCTTAGAATATGAAAACTCCCTTTCTAAAACTCGTTGCCGAATCGTTGTGCGAAAAGTTTGCCAACGACCTGAGCAACGTCACCATAATTTGCCCCAACAAGCGTGCACGCCTGTTTCTGAACGAGTACTTGCTGGAAAGCAGTACGAACGGCAAAAGTCTTTGGGCACCAAGATACACGACTATTGGCGAACTGTTTGCTTCGCTGATAGACGGCACTGTGGCAGACCCTATCGAGTGTGTGTGCAAAATCTTTCAGCACTACAGGACTCAGACTAATTGCGAGGACAACCTGGACTATTTCTGGGGTTGGGGCGAAAAGATGCTGTCCGACTTCAACGATATCGACAAGAACTTGACTGACGCACGACAGCTGTTCACCAACTTCGTAGACCTGAAGGAAATGGATTCGCTGGACTACCTAGACGAATCTATGGAAAAGGCATTGAAAAATTTCTTCCTGAATTTCTCTGTGAAAGACAACACACTAATAAAGGAGCGCTTCCTGCAAATGTGGCAAGCATTGTTGCCCATCTACGAAGCACTGAATGTCGAGACGGAAGATAAGGTCTACCCATACGAAGGTGCTTTGCAGCGAAAAGTATGGGAGGACATCAAGGTAGGGAATATCACATTCCCCGAAGAGCAGACTTATGTATTTGTAGGGTTCAACGTGCTGAACAAAGTAGAGAAACAGTTGTTCGTGCACCTCAAGAAAATCGGTCAAGCACTGTTCTATTGGGACTACGATACCTACTATGCAAACCCCAACACGTCTTCGGAAGTCGGTGTACATGCTCTTGAAAATCTGACTTTGTTTAAGAATGAATTGAGCGAAGAGCACTTCAGAAACTTAGAAGAAGTAGAATCTATCACAACAGTTGCTTCGCCAACAGAAAGTGGTCAGGTACGCTATGCCACAGCGTGGATACGAGAGCAGTTGAAAGAGGTCAGCGAGCGTGATATTGCTATTGTGATTTGCAACGAAAATCTGCTACAACCCTTGCTACACGCTATACCGGACGAGGTGAAATATGTGAATATCACCAAGGGATATCCGCTGATTCAGACGTTGCCCTTTCACGAGATAGACCAATACATCGAGCAGCACAATACGAAGACAGAGCATCAGGACTGCAGCGTAGCAGATTTGCTCAGACAAGTGAGCGAACACATCACAACCAAGGGTTATGTGAGCTTTGACACCGCAGAGGAGGCGAAGGAAAATACGCCTAATATGGACGAGATATTGTACAACGAAGCGTATTTTCAAATCTACACTATCACCAACAGATTGCTGACTTTGGCAGAAGAAGGGTTGCTCAATATCACACGCCCCACCCTGCAACGTTTGATGCGCAAGATTGCCAATTCGACCACGATACCGTTTCATGGCGAACCCGTTCAGGGTATCCAAATCATGGGCGTATTGGAGACTCGCAACCTCGACTTTGACCGAGTGCTGATGCTTTCGACCAACGAGGGCAAGATGCCACAGAGTACTAAGGCACCGTCGGGTATCATCCCCTACAATTTGCGTGAAGCATTTTCGCTGACTACGCCAAGACACCGCACTGCCGTGTATGCTTATCACTTCTACCGCATGCTGAGTCGTTGTAGCAGGGCGACACTCGTCTACAACAGTTCGACAGATGCAGGTGGCGAGAAATCGAGATTTATCACACAGCTCGAGATGGAATCCAATATTCCGATTTTCGAAAAGCACCTTGTAGCAAGCACTTCGCCAGTGAAGAGTGAACGTACGCCTGCACAAAAGCCCGAGGACATAGCTAGTAGATTTAAGAGATTCTCGCCCTCTGCTATCAATACCTACATGCGTTGCGAGAAGTCGTTCTACTATCAATACGTGATGGGATTGCGTGAAGTCGAAACCGAGACTGAGGTGATACAACCCAACACGCTCGGTACGCTGTTCCACCGTGTAGCGCAAACTTTGTATCTTGGCACCTACGACGAAGCAGAGATTGAACAGATAAAATACCCCGTCGAAGTGACGCAAGGGCGCATCAAGCATCTGATGTCAAAGGATGGCAAGTTTACGATAGACACACACATCCGTCAAGCTTTCGAATTTGAGAAAATCCCCTATCATCCATTGGCGGCAACGGTCATCAAATCGTACATCAAGAGGTTGGCAGAAATCGATATCAAGGTGGCTCCCTTCCACATCCTAGGTTCGGAGATCAAGGTATCAGCCCCTATCACAGTGCCCATGTGCGAGGGCGACAAGGTGATAGAGTTGAGCGGTAGCATCGACAGATTGGACTGCATCACTATGGATGGAGCGAAACAAGTGCGTATCATTGACTATAAGACGGGCGGTAAGGAGGAGAAGGCGTTGACGAAATGGGAGGATGTATTCCACCCTGGCAAGAGTCATAAACACTATATCCTACAGACGTTGATATATAGTTATTGCTACACACACAATCACCCTTATACTGCCGTTGCACCAGGTCTCATTTTCATCCACAATGTAAAGAGCAACGAGGATTATCAAGTAGTCGTCAATCACAACAAACAGATGATGAGCGACTTCAATGCCATCAAGGCGGAATTTGCGAAAGGTCTCGGCGGCGTCTTGGCAGAGATGCTATCAAAGGACAGAGCATTCATGCCGACGCAAATTGAGCGAAATTGCGAGACATGCCCCTTTGCGCAATTGTGCGATTAGTTAAGGGAAGTGGAAGTGACAAAGGAAAACTCCCGTAATGCTGAGATAGCACGGCGGGAGTTTTTATTGCATTAAATCGGTTTAAATATCGTATGGTCTGAAGTCAGTATATTTAAAATATCAAAGTGTATTGTCGTAGCGTTAGAATCACTTATGCTTCGACCATATTGTAACCCAATCGCTTCAATTCCACAGCAATACCGCAGAGGAAGAGTTCGTGCAGACAGGTAACGTAGGCACGGAATGCTTCGGGGGTACCTGGTTCTGCGGGACTACGACGCAGAGCGCTGACAAGGCGTGCTGAACATGTGCTGACAATCTTTTCGCAACGCTTATAGTCTGCTTCATTCATGCCAAGTACTTCCTGTCGGATATATTCATCCATCTCGTCGTAACCACGTGCTGCCTTGAGCGAAGTATAGAGCGCTTCGGCACCTTTTGCCAAAACCTCAGGACATTGGTCCCACCATTGAGCATATGCCATACCGATGTACATCATCCAACCCAACGAAGTCGTAGGATAATCCGTAAACTCACGGATGCCATCGCCAATGTATGCTTGACAAGTATCCTCCCATAGGTCCTCCAAGTCGGGACATTGTGGAAAGGGTGTCAAGATAAGATTTTGCGAAACCAAGGAGTCTCGCAAATCAGTCTGTATCAATTGTTGGAAATTCATAGCAGATAGGAATGATTATTTCACGCTATCGCAGATTTGCTTGAGTTTCTGTATCTTTGTCTCAGCATCTGCTTTTTTCTTCTTTTCCATTTCCACTACAGCAGCAGGTGCATTTGCCACGAACTTTTCGTTAGAGAGTTTCTTTTCGATACCCTTCAAGAAACCTTCGAGACGTGCGATTTCTGCCTTTGCCTTTTCTGCTTCTGCTGCCATATCTACGAGACCTTCGAGCAAGATAGCAAACTCTGTAGTACCTACCATGAACGATACGCTAGCACTATCCTTTTCTGCTACTTGTTGCAGTTCGGATGTACCTGCCATCTTTTGCACGAGCGTATTGTATGCCTTGATGGGGTTTTCTCCTATGACCTGGAGTTGGAGTACTTCACGTGGAGAAATACCCTTGGCAGCACGTTCAGCACGTACACCAGTGATGACTTGTTTCACCACTTCGATATCGGCGAGGAGTTGTTCGTCGGCAGCAGTTGGTTCGTCGAAGATACGTGGACTAACCATCAGACTTTCACCATCTTGACGTGGTTCGAGTGCTTGCCACAATTCTTCGGTGATGAATGGCATGAATGGGTGGAGCAAGTGGAGCAAATCGTCGAAGTGTGCCAACACTGCCTTGTATGTAGTAGCGTCGATAGGCGAACCGTAGGCAGGTTTAATCATTTCGAGATAGAGGGCAGAGAATTCGTCCCAGAATAGTTTGTAGACTTCCATCAATGCTTCGCTCAAACGATATTTGCTGAAGAGGTCTGCCACTTCCTTAGCACGTTTGCGGATGCAAGCGCTCATCCATTCGGTTGCTACCTTCGCAGTTTCAGGTTGTTCGATATCTGCTACTTCCCAACCCTTCACCAGGCGGAAGGCATTCCAAATCTTGTTGTTGAAGTTACGACCTTGTTCGCAGAGTGCTTCGTCGAAGAGGATGTCATTGCCAGCAGGTGCTGAGAGCATCATACCCATACGTACACCGTCGGCACCGAATTGGTCAATCAAATCCAATGGGTCGGGCGAGTTACCAAGTGATTTAGACATCTTGCGACCCAACTTGTCACGCACGATACCAGTGAAGTAGACGTTGCGGAAAGGCATATCCTTCATGTATTCATATCCCGCCATAATCATACGTGCTACCCAGAAGAAGATGATATCTGGACCAGTCACGAGGTCGCATGTAGGATAATAATACTTGATTTCTTCGTTGTCGGGATTGTTGATACCGTCGAAAAGTGAGATGGGCCACAACCAACTTGAGAACCAAGTATCGAGTGCATCGTCGTCCTGACGAAGGTCGGCGAGGGTCAAGTGTTCGTATCCGCTGATAGCGTGTGCCAATGTCAATGCTTGTTCGGCAGTTTCTGCTACGACAAACTTTTCTTCAGCGCCTTCCGCTGTTGGCAAGAAGTATGCTGGGATGCGGTGTCCCCACCACAATTGGCGAGAGATACACCAGTCTTGGATGCCAGTCAGCCAGTTGTTGTAAGTCGCTTTGTATTTCGAAGGATAGAACTTCAATTCGTCGTTCATCACTGGTGGCAGAGCGATATCAGCAAAGTGTTGCATGCTGAGGAACCATTGCATACACAGACGTGGTTCTACGGCAGTATCGGCGTTGCGCTCGCTGTAACCCACCTTGTTTTCATAGTCTTCTACCTTTTCGAGGAGGTCTGCAGCTGCCAAGTCCTCGGCGATATGTTTGCGCACGTCCATACGGTCCATACCTACGTACATGCCAGCTGCTTCGCTGATAGTAGCGTCGGCGTTGAAGATATCGATAGTTTCGAGGTTGTGAGTCTTACCCAAAGCGTGGTCATTCACGTCGTGAGCAGGAGTTACCTTCAAGCAACCAGTACCAAATTCGATGTCTACGTAGCGGTCTTCGATGACGGGGATGCTACGGTTCACCAAAGGTACGATGACCCTTTTACCCTTCAACCAAGTATTCTTGGGGTCCTTGGGGTTGATACACATCGCAGTGTCACCCATGATAGTCTCGGGACGTGTAGTTGCCACTACGGCATAGCGTCTGCCATTAGCATCACGATGGATGACTTGACCTTGAGCGGGTTCTTCGCCTTCTGCTACAACGGGTGTTTCCACTTCGCCATCGGTAGCGCCAGCTGGTTCGTCTACGAAATATCTGAGGTAATAGAGTTTGCTCTTTTCGTCACGATAGATGACTTCCTCGTTGGAGAGTGCAGTTTGTGCCTTAGGGTCCCAGTTGACCATGCGAAGACCACGATAGATAAGTCCCTTATTATATAGGTCTACGAAAACCTTGATAACGCTTTCGCTGCGCTTTTCGTCCATCGTAAATGAGGTACGGTCCCAATCGCAAGATGCACCAAGACGACGCAATTGTTTGAGGATGATGCCACCGTGTTCTTCGGTCCAATCCCAAGCGTGCTTCAAGAATTCTTCACGTGTCAGGTCGCTCTTCTTGATACCTTGTTCTGCCAATTTCTTCACCACCTTTGCTTCGGTAGCGATAGAAGCATGGTCAGTACCTGGCACCCAACAAGCGTTCTTGCCTTCCATACGTGCACGGCGCACGAGGATATCTTGGATAGTATTGTTCAACATGTGTCCCATGTGAAGTACACCTGTCACATTGGGAGGAGGAATGACCACTGTGTAGGGTTCACGACCATCGGGTTTAGAACTGAACAACTTGTGGTTCATCCAATACTCATACCATTTACCCTCTACGTCTTGAGGGTTGTATTTGCTTGCTATTTCCATTTTGTATATTGTGTTTTTTGATTCTATTAAGAGATATCGGAGTGCTCGGAGGACTCAGAGTTTATCAGAGGATTCGGAGAACTCAGAGATTTTTCAACGCTATTTCTTCACCCACTCCAGCGCACCACCAAAGATAGCGTCCTTGCGGTCGATGATACAGCGGCGATGCTTGCCTGGTTTCTTCTTGAGAGCCGTGCCATCTTCGGTCAGTGCCACGGTATCAACTATCCAATCCTCGGCACGGCGCAATTCGGTATTGGGCACATCGTCATACTGATAGGTCAGTCTGCGCATTTCAGCAGCGAAGCCACCATCCATGGCACGGAAGATGAGCTGGTAGTTGAATCGCACACGGTCCGAAGTCCATACTTTTCGCTTGAAATAAAGGTATTCCTCCATGCTCACTACCACGAGACCATCGAGTGTATCTGCCTCTGTAATACGTGCTTTGGGCAAAGCGTCTGGACCCTTGACCAGCTCTTTTTGGACATATTCCATCAAGGCGAGAAATACCTTTTCACGAGTCATGCCATCTGTATTAAATATCTGTTTGAAGGTGACATATCCATTCTCTGTAGACACAGCACCTACCAAATATTTTGCATCGTCTGCCCCACCCTTTTGCGCTGTCATCGCAAGGGGTAAACATAGCATCACTGCTACTAACATTTTTCTTATCATAATATATTGTTTATATCGGATTACTATTAATGCGCAAAGATACGGAAAATATTGGAGAAGTCAAAGGATGAAAAGGAGAAATAGTGGAGAGAGGTGAGAATGCGGAGTACGCCAGAGGGATTAGGAAGAAAGACTCTAGATATTCTATATACCAATATCCAATTATCACTCCAAACACAATCGATTATCTGTATAATTGTGTATTTAATAAAAAAGTAGTCATGTGAAAAAGTTTCTTTATCCACTCACTATTCGCATAGCCGTTCACTAGAAACCCCTTTCATCCTTTGGTACTCTTCTTGCTCTACGCCCTCTGAACTACACCCACAAATTACGTCCCTCGAGTGTTTGGCGCACAAATGAGGGACAAAATTATTTTTTTTTGACTTTGCTTATTATAATAGAAGAATCGCTTATTTTGTTGCTATTCTACGTGTTAGAAATAGTTTTGCTTAGAATCACCAATTCACACCAAATCAGATAATATAATTATTATCAATAAATTATTGAATTATTATTTGCCGATGCAGCGTGAAAATAGCATTGATAATCAATAAGTTGTAAACTTTGAGCCGAAATAGGGTAGATAATTGTGCCATTCTATTATAGTAAATGTACACTTCTCAGATTACCTGTTTGGAGCCCTAATCCAAGTACAAAGATAGTAAAATTTCATAGAAAATTATGTTAAAGGATGTATAAATAAAGATTCCCTGTTTGAGGCATTTTTGCTCACCAGGGTATATAATTTACTTTCTATTTGGGAAAGTGCAGTTGACTACAATTGTAGTCAACTTAATAAGATTTGCAGTTGGTTAGTGCGGCTAACCAACTGGCTATTTTCTACCAACTGGTTAGTGTAGCTAACCACTTCAAATGTGAATAATAAAAAACTCGTGAGTAATCCTCACGAGTCAATTAACTTTATTTAGTGCCATTTCAAAGTGCCATTTTGGCACTTTGAAATAATAATCGAATGTATATTGAGGGTATTAAATTTTACTTCACTATTCTCTAAGTTTTTCTAACAACTCTTTATCTGCAGGTAGCCATTCCACATTGTTAAGAGTTTCAGTTGTCAGCCAACGAGCCGATTTATGTTCTCGCAGTACTATTTCCCCTGTTTCAATACTGCATATATAGCAATGCATTGTCAGATGGAACGATAGATAATCGTAATTAGTTGTGCATAAAAAC
>JAFNXM010000028.1 GCA_017383485.1 Bacteroidaceae bacterium | reverse complement strand
TATACTGTTTGCTGTGCAGGGCAAGGATTCTGTGGAATCAGTTTAATCTGTTGATTTTATCTTTTGTCAACGTGATAACACTGATGAAACTGTTTGCTATGCAGGACACGGATTCTGTGGATTTTATTATCAACGTGATTACACGGATTACACGGTTTTGCTGTGCAGGAGATAGAGATTTCTGCGCTGATCTGCAGTCTGCGGTCAGTTGTCGGTGTTGCGCGATGAAAGTTGAATTTTCTGAAGTTAAGAGAAACTTATGGTTCGTTCTGAAGTGAAAGAGAATAGAAAGGTTAAGGGTGAGAGGGCTATTCCTCCTTAGATCTCTTTACTCTTTTTACAGTATGCTTTATTTTTCCTATGAAGAAATTTAGTTCTAGAGTTGATTCTGTTTCTAAGGTTTCTAAGTCCGGCATCACAATGTCTGAAAGCATCTTGCCAAAGTCATGCATCTTTGATGATTGTACTTGGGGATCTGTTTCCTTGTGTAGTTCAACTAATTCACGTTTTAAGTTCCTTACCTTTGTAAAGGTTTCTATGATTGCAAATGTGACATTTAATGCACTCTTGCTTTTAAGAATTGTGGCAAGCATATAAAGTCCCTTCTCCGTGAATACTTTTGTTGCAGAGCGTGTCTTAGATGAAATTTTTGTGGACGAAAATTTCGACCGCAAATCTTTCAATTCCCCTGGAGTTAAAGTGAACATGTAATCACTTGGGAATTTGTCAGGATTGTTGCGAACAGCCTCGTTTACTCTCTTGGTCTCTACTCCATAAAGATTAGCGACATCTGCATCGCTAATGACAGGTATACCTCTTATAATAACGATGTTGTTATTAACTTCAGCTAATAGCTTAGAGTTGATTTCTGTAGTATGTTCCCTTATATCGAAATCGCTCTCCTTGTCTAAGGTTACGATGTGGGATTTCCCTTTATTCATACCTGATTTTTGAATGATAAACGTTAAAAAGTGAAAAACTTGCTCTACCTCCTCTGCACCAGTGGTGCTATTCCCTTTGGATAAATTGCTTGTGCTCGGTATTGTTCAAACTATATTTGACTTTGCTCTCGCTTAATCGCAATTTCCCTTCCTGCTGGTGGGGATAATGCGGGATGTAGTGGAATCTAGTCGCGGCGGAAGAGGTCGCGGGTGTAGACTTTGCCTTGTACATCGTCGAGGATGGAGTCGTAGCGATTGGCGATGATGGCCTGAGATTGTTGTTTGAATCGCTCGAGGTCGTTGACGACTTGGCTGCCGAAGAAAGTGGAACCGTCGGGTAGGGTGGGTTCGTAGATGATGACGTTGGCTCCCTTGGCTTTGATGCGCTTCATGATGCCTTGGATGGCGCTCTGACGGAAGTTGTCGGAGTTGGCCTTCATGGTGAGACGGAAGATACCGATGGTAACGTCTTTTTCACTCCCCGCTTGATATTGATTGCTTCCCGAATAGGCATAATATCCAGCCTTTGCAAGCACTTGATCTGCGATGAAGTCCTTGCGGGTGCGGTTGCTCTCGACGATGGCGGACATCATGTTTTGAGGGACATCTTGGTAGTTGGCGAGCAATTGTTTGGTGTCCTTGGGAAGGCAGTAGCCGCCGTAACCGAAGGATGGGTTGTTATAATGTGTACCGATGCGTGGGTCGAGGCCAATGCCCTGGATGATGGCTTGGGGGTCGAGTCCTTTGACTTCGGCGTAGGTGTCGAGTTCGTTGAAGTAGCTGACGCGGAGGGCGAGGTAGGTGTTGGCAAAGAGTTTTACGGCTTCGGCTTCCTTGAGGCCCATGAACAAGGTGTCGATATTTTCCTTGATAGCGCCTTGTTGCAACAATCCAGCGAATGTATGAGCCGCTTCTGTGAGGCGTTCTACGTCTGCAATATTTGTTATCGCATTGTTCTCCTCGTCATATTGCTCAATAAGTTTGGGGATGCCAACAATAATGCGGCTGGGATAGAGGTTGTCATACAATGCCTTGCTTTCGCGCAAGAATTCCGGGGAGAAGAGCAGGTTGAACTTCTTGCCTTGCAATGCAGGCTCTGTAGCGAAGCGTTGTGCATACTTCACGTAGAGGCTACGGCAATATCCCACGGGGATGGTGCTCTTGATGACCATCACGGCATTGGGGTTGTACTTTAGCACAAGGTCGATGACTGCTTCTACGGCAGAGGTGTCGAAGAAGTTCTTCTGGCTGTCGTAGTTGGTAGGAGCGGCGATGATGACGAATTCTGCGTCTTTGTATGCTGCTTCTGCATCGAGGGTGGCTGTAAGATTGAGTTCCTTTTCGGCAAAGAACTTTTCGATATAGTCATCCTGGATGGGCGACTTGCGGCGGTTGATTTTCTCAACCTTGTCGGCCATGATGTCTACGGCGATAACTTCGTTATGTTGGGCAAGGAGTGTGGCCATGCTTAGGCCGACGTAACCGGTTCCTGCTACTGCTATTTTCATGATTTGGGGAGGGTTTTCTACCACGAATTTCACGGATAACACGAATAATATTTATCTCACGCGAATCTTTAGAATCTTGGAAAGATGATAATGGTTTAACCACGAATTTCTCGAATATCACGAATGTATTGTGGTGTATCGGGATTGGTGTGATAAATGCTTGTTTTTTTACTACAATTTTTCGAATATTAAGAATCTGTTGCCGCTCTTTTGTCGTATTTCATGCAAATGTTATTTACAACAGATGATGCTTCTTTCCATATGATTATTCTCACCTGATCAATGAGGATGGCGGCGCCAAATATGCCGATGAGGATGAGCAGGGTGCATCCCCAAAAGGGTAGGGGAGACAGTTCGGCGTGCAGCTCGCGAAATAATGTGCGGAAGTGGCTCATTACCTCGGGGTGAGTGTGCAGTAGGAATACTGCGAAACTACTTGCGCTGCAAAAGTTGATGAAGCGGTTGCGTAGACTTATTTTGGTGAACGCCAAGAATAGGTAGAGTGCAGCCAGAATGGTGGTGGGGCAGACGTAAACCCACCAGGGATACTCCTTCACCTCGATGATGTGATGACCAAAGAGGGAATAGAGTGTGGCTATAATTGCTATGCCGAAATAAATGGCGAGGTCCGCACTGAATGAGCATTTGGCTAAGCTGGGTTGATAGAGACGCAGGTAGCGTGCCAGCAGGTAAAGTCCCATGAAAGATAGCGGACTATAGCCGTCGATCATGTATTTTGTTCCGCCCAACCACTCGTAGGTGCATGCAAATGCAAAGAATGCAAGCAGTACATTGCGAAATATGTGGCGCGGTGTGTGTTCGACAAAGGCGTTGAGTATCGGTGAGAGTATGTATAGTAGCAGGTAGGCGGTGATAAACCAATTTTGCCGCGTAAGTGTGACGCAACCTAATAACCCGTCTGCCGAGAATTTACTTGTGCCAATCAACAACGTAACGGCATAGATGCCTAACGAGAAGAATAGGCATTGAAACAGAAAGTTGCAGATGCCCTTCGCTTTTGGGCGTATGCCAAACCAACCTGAAATGAGAACGAACACATTCACGCAAACTATGCTGAGTGCTTCTATCAGGAAACGTAGCGTGCTGTCCAATGGCTGCTGGGTGATGTGCTTCGTGGATGGTATGCCAAGTGAGTAGAAGTCGGTGTGGACCAGCAGAACTAGGAACATGGCGATGATGCGGAGCAGCTCTATGTTGGAGTCTCGTGTGGGTTTGGGTGAATTTATAGAACGAGATTGTATTTTATTTTCTACCACGAATTTCTCGAATGACACGAATTAATGTTCTATGAAATGATTTTAACGTGAGTTTCTCTCAATCTTTTTGCTTGCGCAAATAAATCTCACGAATACTCATCAGGGGTATATTACAGGGAAACAATAATAACAAGCCCCTTGATTAAATTCGCTGGATTAGATGGGTGAGTGAAGTTTATAAGATTTTTCGTTCCCATTCAAGTTTGTCTGGGTTGCCAAAATTTATAAGAATCCCTAACTTGTGGTTTGTTGCTTTCAAATAATTAAATATCTGTGAACGGTGCGAATCTTCTAATTTTGAGACTGCTTTTAACTCTATGATGATTTTATTATGGCAAACAAAGTCTGCTCTATATGTTTGTTTTAATTCAACTCCCTGATAACAAATTTTGATATCCTTTTCATTCTCATAGGGAATATTTGCTCGATCAAACTCTATTTTTAGAGCTTCGTGATAAACACTTTCAAGGAAGCCATGCCCAAGAGTGTTGTAAACCTTAAGGGCTGCACCTATGATTTTGTAGCTTTCCTCCTTGAATAGTATCATATAGTGTCTTTTAAACTATGAATGCAAGAATAAATTATAATTCAAGCGAATTTCGATTAGTGAGATTCACTTTGCGATTAGCAAAGAAGTTTGATATAATTTTTTTGACTGATATTTCGTGAAATTCGTGCGATTCGTGTTCTAAAACTTATGAGTTCTTTATGTTTTCCTCTACCACCTCAAACATTTCGTTGTGTACCCCATTGATGGCGATTGCGTATCCGCCGACATTCATCACCAGATGGCGGTTGCGATGGATGCGGATGATGTAGCCTTCCATCCCTTTCATCGGTCCGGTGGTGATGCGAAGTAGTGTATTGTCTTTGGCGTATTGTTCGAAGGGTTTGAGCAGAAGTCGAACGTCCTGTGGCGTTTGTTGCAGAACTTGCATGAAGGGTATCATCTGCGAATGGGGGATGATTGCTGTTTTGTGTGTGGCGCAATCGTTGACCAAGTGATAGTCTGGCAGGACGTTCTTGATGTATGTTTGCAGATGCTTTACGTCGCCTTGCAGGAAAATCAAACCACTCACAGTGGGGCGCTCGGTCGTGATGACTTTGCTGCCACGCTTGATATGATGGGTGGTGCGGTGTACGAAGTAGGGGACTTCTTTGTCAGCATCAAGTTGACTGACGATAGACTTAATTTTGCTATTGTGAACGTATAGGTAGCACCAAGATGGCGTGGTGGCTGATGTGTTCTCAGGATACGACTTTATCTCCGGGCCAAATACTGTTTTTGGCTCAGAAATACGAATTCCACTTAGTGCGCCTTGGCGTACGTCAGTTTGTATAGTAAGAGTATCGGAACTATCCAGTTTCATCGCTTCTCCAACTATTTTATGTCAACCTGTGGCACGCTCCACCCTTGGACTAGTGCCTTAATTGTGTTTTCACTCATATTACAAGGTTTTATGATATCTTGATTTAGACCATTTTGGTCCATTGCCCAGATATCTGATGAGTGTAAAACGAATTTCGCTTTATATACCCGCAAAGGTATAAAATTAAATTGAATAAACTACCCCCCCCCCCATAATAAATTTATTGTCATAAATGTATTTTTTGCAATAAAAAATAGATGGACTTAGTAATTTTTTATACGAAAAATGGGGTTGAAGTAAAACGGAAATGTGAACATTTGTAGGCTTGATCTGTTGAAAATCGCCTTGACTCCTCACCTCTCTTGCGTTCTAGTTTGCAATTTTGATTTGTCAAAATTTTTTCGCATTTTTCGAGGTATTATAATATATGGAGCCAAAATTTCCCACAGATTCTATCAGATTGGTGCGGACCTCAAAATAAAATTAGACGGGGATTTCTGTGTTTTCCTCCAAAAAACCGACAAAATTTCAGCATGCAGACTACTCACGTCACTATTTTTATGCCAAATTGGCAGAGGTTTTCTTTTCTCACACCAAAAATAAGTTTGGCACACCTATTGCGACTATATAAAGCGTAGGGGCGCCCCAAGAAAATTTCAGAGAAACGAAAAAGCTGGGGAAAGTGAGCCACCTAGAAACAAGAATTAATAACAAATAAAAATAAAACTATTATGGGAAAAATTATTGGTATTGACTTAGGTACAACAAACTCATGTGTATCTGTATTTGAAGGTAACGAACCTGTGGTAATCACCAACGCAGAAGGTAAGCGTACCACTCCTTCTATCGTAGCATTCGTAGAAGGTGGCGAACGCAAAGTGGGCGACCCCGCTAAGCGTCAAGCTATCACTAACCCCAAGCGCACTATCTACTCTATCAAGCGCTTCATGGGTGAAAACTTTGACGGCATGCAAAAGGAAATCAGCCGTATGCCTTTCGACGTAGTTCGTGGCAACAACGGCACACCTTGCGTCAACATCGACGGCCGTCAGTACACTCCACAAGAAATCTCGGCTATGACACTTCAAAAGATGAAGAAGACTGCTGAAGATTATCTCGGACAAGAAGTAACAGAAGCTGTAATCACCGTGCCAGCATACTTCTCAGACTCACAACGCCAAGCTACAAAAGAAGCTGGTATGATCGCAGGTCTCGAAGTAAAGCGTATCGTCAACGAACCTACTGCAGCAGCATTGGCATACGGTATCGACAAGGCGAACAAGGATATGAAGATCGCTGTATTCGACCTAGGTGGTGGTACATTCGATATCTCAATCCTGGAATTCGGAGGCGGTGTATTCGAAGTGCTCTCTACAAACGGTGATACACACCTCGGTGGTGACGACTTCGACCACGTGATCATCGACTGGTTGATCCAAGAATTCAAGAACGACGAAGGCGCTGACCTCTCACAAGATCCTATGGCTATGCAACGCCTCAAGGAAGCTGCTGAAAAGGCTAAGATCGAACTTTCTAGCTCTGCAAGCACTGAAATCAACTTGCCATACATCATGCCTGTAGGCGGTGTGCCCAAGCACTTGGTGAAGACTTTGACACGTGCTAAGTTCGAACAATTGGCTCACCACTTGATCGAAGCTTGTAAGGCACCATGCCAAGCAGCACTCGACGGTGCAGGCGTAAGCAAGAGCGAAATCGACGAAGTCATCCTCGTAGGTGGTTCTACACGTATCCCAGCTATCCAACAATTGGTAGAAAACTTCTTCGGCAAGGCACCTTCAAAGGGCGTTAACCCTGACGAAGTAGTAGCAGTGGGTGCAGCTATCCAAGGTGCTATCTTGAACAAGGAAGAAGGCGTGAGCGACATCGTACTCCTCGACGTGACTCCACTTTCTCTCGGTATCGAAACTCTCGGTGGCGTGATGACTCGCTTGATCGACGCTAACGCAACTATCCCTTGCAAGAAGAGCCAGGTATTCTCTACTGCAGAAGACAACCAACCCGAAGTAACTATCCACGTACTCCAAGGTGAACGCCAATTCGCTCGCGACAACAAGAGCATCGGTCGCTTCAACCTCGCAGGTATCGCTCCTGCACGCCGCGGTGTACCTCAAATCGAAGTAACATTCGACATCGACGCCAACGGTATCCTGAACGTATCAGCTAAGGATAAGGCTACTGGCAAGGAACAAGCTATCCGCATCGAAGCTTCATCTGGTCTGAGCAAGGAAGAAATCGACCGCATGAAGGCAGAAGCTGAAGCAAACGCAGAAGCTGACAAGAAGGAACGCGAACGTGTGGACAAGATCAACCAAGCTGACTCAATGATCTTCCAAACAGAAAAGCAATTGGAAGAACTCGGCGACAAGCTCCCAGCTGAACACAAGCCAGCAATCGAAGCAGCACTCGGCAAATTGAAAGAAGCTCACAAGGCACAAGACGTTGCTGCTATCGACGCCGCTATCGAAGAATTGAACAAGGCATTCCAAGCAGCCAGCGCTCAAATGTACCAACAAACAGGTGCTCAACCTGGTGCTGAAGGTTTCCAACAAGGCGGCTGCAACGGCGGTTGCAACACTGGTGCTCAAGGCAACAAGGACGACATCCAGGATGCTGAATTCGAAGAAGTAAAGTAATCCTATACACTATATCAGAGATGAGAAACGAAGAAAGCGCGCCGCATGGTGCGCTTTCTTTTGTAATATAGATATTTAGCAATGGAATTTCACCGACAATGCTGTTTTTATCTAATTGATTTTGGGACTTGTCAATAGAGCCTAATATTGTTTGCATAATATGCAGATTTTAGTCACGAGAGAAACGATTTTATGCAAGCCAAGTGCCTGTCGGTGATTTTTACGCGCTTCTCGAGGCATTAGATGAGCACAAAAAAACACCGAGTTTGGGCTCGATGCGACGTTGGTTGGGGAGATGTCGTTGGATATTGTCGTAGGCACGGATAGTCTAAAATTCAATGCCACGGGATTTGAGTACCTCTTTCAGTCTGTTGTTTTCTTCTTTTAGCTGTTTGGCTTGCTGGCGAAGGGCAAGTAGCTCTTGTTCCTCTTGCTGACGAAAACCGGTGCGCGCAGCGTGCATACGTTCCTTAATGCCACCCTGTGTGACAAATTCTTCTTGCTTCTTCTCTTGAAAGGAAACCATCATCTTGTCCACCATACGGCAGAGGGTAATGCCGATGTTGGCCATTTCTTCGTCGGTCCATTGCTCGAAGTAGGGCTCGTAGTCCTCCAGTCGATTGTGGTCGCGGCAATAGGTCATCATTTGCTCAAAGCGTGGATGTCCTTGCGTCCATTTTGTGAGGTGGTGGGCTGGTATATAGTCCTCGAAATCCTCCAGCAATTCTTGAATACTTGCCCTGGCTACATTGAGGAGCTTTATCTCCATTTCCATGGAAGTGACACCATCTGCAGACCCCTCTACGATATTCTGTTTGCCCGAGCGAGCAGCCTGCACCATCTGGTCCACCGTGCGGTCACCATAGTTGGGCAGAAATCTGCGGGTAAAGGCATAAGTGAGCTGGTAAAGCACCTCAGCCTTTTGATAAAACCACAGATTCTTCCAGTTGGCTTGCTTGCGCAGGAATACTGGCGTAGAAGGATTTTTCATTGCGAAGAATTTTAGAGATGAGAGATGGAGTTTTTTGGGGGGGGCTAGATTGTCTAGAGGCACTAGATATTCTAGACTATCTAGATTTACTAGATTTTCTAGAGATTCTAGACTATCTAGAGATATTTTCGCCTGCAAATATACAAAAAACAAACCAGCATATGGCAAAACATAAAGTAAAACTATGGATTTCTGTGCAAAATGTAAAAATCTGCATCAATATACTATAAAAATGCACATATATTTGTCTTTTTTGAAAAACAAGTGTATATTTGCGACCGAAAACAAACTTAACTAACACAAAAAACCTATGAAAAAAATTATTACACTATCCCTGTTGGCGCTTTTCCTCGCTACGACGATGAGCGCACAAGTGAATTTGGCAAAGCGTTTCAATCCTGTAGCAGGAAATGTTGCAGCAAAGAACAATGCAAAGAGTACAAAGGCTAAAACGTTGAATCGTACGAAGGCTACACCTTGCGCTGATGGCGAAGGACTTGTTGCTACAACTATTCTTGCAGAGGATTTCTCTAAGTTTACTGCTGGCTCTGAATCGGCACACGACGCTACACGTCTGGACGATGCAGACGGCTTCATCGACGATCAGTATTTCAATACACCTGGTTGGGTGGGCCTTGAGGTCTATCAGGCTGGTGGTATGGCTTATTTAGGCTATAGCACAGAATATGAAGCCACAGGTTTGCTCAGTACGCCTTTGCTGGACACAAAGGGCGCGGTGACTATCAAGGTGCGTGCACGTAGTTTAGGAGAAGAGGGTGACTATCTCATGTACAATATCCTTGATCCATACACATTCGATGTGTTGGACAGCAACTACAAATATATTGGTGCAGAATGGGCAGACGTGGAATTTGTGACCACTTATGGCGACAAAGAAAGTTATGTCTATATATTCACAAACTCCTACGACGTACTGATAGACGATATCGTGATAGAAAAGGTAGAACTTGGTGTCCCCGTAGTTGGCGAAGAGCAGAATATGACTGGCACTAGCTTTACTGCAAATTGGGAATCAGTAACGGGTGCAGATGCTTACGACGTGTTTGGTTATGCTAAGCACAAAGTCGGTGCGGATGGCGTGTGCGTATTGACAGATATGGATTTCGCTAATATGGTGAAC
This sequence comes from Bacteroidaceae bacterium, assembly GCA_017383485.1. Taxonomy (GTDB): domain Bacteria; phylum Bacteroidota; class Bacteroidia; order Bacteroidales; family Bacteroidaceae; genus Alloprevotella. The sequence goes on along the minus strand of JAFNXM010000028.1, from coordinate 20,566 downwards.
ACCGGAGGTACATGGGAAAAGCCCTTGAAGGACTACGACAACATGACACGTAGCATCGAAGACATCTGCCCAAGCGACTTCCCCGGCTGGATGCTCTATTGCCCCTGCTATGCTGATGGTATGGCTGCCGTTTCAGGCCTCTATGCAAATTATGGTGAACACGGTTATATCCTATCACCCGAACTAGATCTCTCGGGCAATGAAGGCAAGGCAAATCTCTCGTTCCGTGTGATGGCTGGCGAGGAATCTCAGGTTGTCGTGAGTGTGCTCTCGTTGGTAGATGGTTATTTCGAAGCAGTCTATAAGAACGAAATCACTCCTACTGGCGAGTGGCAGGATGTCGAACTCGAACTCACAGGATGTGGCAAGCAATCTTATGTGCAAATCCTTTATACCGGTGCTACACAGATGTTGCTCGACGATTTGAAGTTGACCCAAAAATTGCCTGCTGGCACGGTATATTCTCATCAATTCTTGCAAAAGGTAGTAGAAGGCACTTCGCTCGACGTTGTCATCCCCGAACGCTACCATGGTGATGACGTGACATACGCTGTGCGTGCCGTGAAATATATTTATGGAGAGTATGGTGGCGAAACTTACATGGTAGACGCTATTGAAAGTGATTTCTCTGAACCCCGCACAGTGGCTGCTCCTGCAGGTATCAATGCTGCAACAACTACTGTAAATAAACCTGCAGGCACTGCATTCGACTTGCAAGGTCGCCGTGTCAATGCAGACCAATTGCAACGTGGTTCACTCTATATCCAAGGTGGTAAGGTGCGTGTGAAGTAAGCACTATTAGCTAAATAATAATTGAGCCGCAAGCCAGTCATACACTGCTTGCGGCTCAATTTTGTTTTGCCGATTGGATATTACCTATGATTTGATGAGGCAGAAATCCCTTATTACCCTTTCATCCTTACCTCTCTAGCCTCTTTCCTGTACCATCTGATAAACCAGATCAGGGCGACGATGGCACAGCTGCTACCAATGGCGTAGGCGATGGGCTGGGGGAGAGATAGACCTTCTGGTGCAATGCAGATATAGGTGGAGCAGACCAAGGTCATAAGTAGAGCGGGCAGGAGGGTGATGTAATAGTTCTTGTCATGGCGCACCAGGTAAACGGTGATAGCCCACAGGGTGAAGACGGAGAGTGTTTGGTTGCACCATGCAAAGTAACGCCAGATGATCTTAAACCCTTCGGCGTCGCTGAGGCTGTAAACGAGTACAGCGATGGTGAGCAGGAATAATGGAATACAAATCAGCAAGCGCTTACTAACGGGTTTTTGATCGATGTGTAAGAAGTCTGCTGCAATCAGTCGTGCCGAGCGCAAAGCGGTATCCCCACTCGTGATGGGCGCAGCCACTATGCCGAGTATCGCCAAGATACCTCCCAGCGTGCCCAACCACTCATTTGAAATGCGTGTTGCCACTGCTGCTCCCGAAAATGTCTTGCCCGTCTCAGCATCTATGACACCATTTTCGTGGAAGAAGTATGTGGCCGCCGCTGCCCAGATTAGTGCTACTGCACCTTCAGCTACCATTGCGCCGTAAAAGATCGGGCGGCAATGTCTTTCTGAACGCATGCAGCGTGCCATAAGGGGGGATTGTGTGGCGTGAAACCCGCTGATGGCTCCGCAGGCAATAGAGATAAACATCATGGGGAAGATAGGATTTGCCTCGTACTTTGTGCCAAATCCATTCCACATCTCGGGTAGATCGGGACTCTTGACATAGAGCATCACCAATACGCCTACTGCCATAAACAGCAGTGCGAATGCAAAGAGGGGGTAAACTTTGCCAATGATCTTGTCGACGGGCAACAACGTGGCGAGTACATAGTAAATGAAGATGACGGCAATCCAGAAATAGGCATCCATCCAGTCGGGTGTCATGCCTGCGATCAATTCTGCTGGACCGCTTACGAATACTGCGCCGACCAGAATCATCAGGATCATGGTAAAGATGGTCATCACCTTCTTGGTACGCACTCCCAGATAGCGCCCGACGATTTCGGGTAAACTCTCGCCACCATTTCTGATAGATAGGGCGCCCGAGAAGAAATCATGCACAGCTCCTGCAAAGATGGTTCCGAACACGATCCAAAGGTAGGACGCAGTACCAAATTGTGCACCCATTATCGCCCCAAAGATAGGACCGAGTCCTGCTATATTCAGGAACTGAATCATAAAGATTTTCCAATTTGGTAAGGGGATATAATCCACCCCATCAGCCTTGGTTAAGGCGGGTGTCTGGCGGTCATCGGGACCAAATACTCTGTTTATATACGAGCCGTAAAGCCAATATCCAAGAATGAGTACTACGAGTGCAATGGTGAAAGTAATCATATATGCAAAATGTAATATTTTGTCCAACTTTTGGGACTTACTTCATTTTGATACGCCTTCTTTATTAAGTCTGGCTGAGTGCCTTGTTTGATAAATTGACGAGCATCAAGCTATTTATGGGGTGATTCAATCCTCCACCACCTCTACCTGCATGGTAATGTCGGTCTTTGGGCGGTCGTCGCGGTGAGTGTCTGTAGCTTGGATCTGTTCGACGATGTCGAGGCCTTCTTCGACTTCACCAAATACGGTGTAGCCGCCGTCAAGGAAGGGTGTGCCGCCCAGGGTGGTGTAGGCTTCCACTTGCTCGGGGGTGAAGCAGGGACGTCCCATCTCTTTGCTCTTTTGCATGGCCTCTTTGCCCAACTTTTCCTGCAGTTCCATCAGACCGGCACGGTCGCGATTGCGACGCAGTGTCATGATTTCTTCGCGGTGTTCGGCTGCCAATGCACCGAAGATGCTTTGCTCCTGTTGCATCTCCATTTGGCGTTCCATTTGCTTCAGTTCGGCAGATTTGTAGGTCTTGCCCCACACGATGTAGAATTGGCTACCACTGCTCTCCTTCGTAGGATTTACTTCGTCGCCCAGACGTGCTGCACTCAATGCGCCGCGTTTGTGAAACAATTCCTTAGCATTGATTTCTGCAGGAATGGTATAGCCTGGACCACCTGTGCCGAGGCTCTTGCCGGCAGGAGCGCCCTTGCTGTCGGGGTCGCCGCCTTGTATCATGAAATCCTTGATCACGCGGTGAAACAATGTGCCGTCAAAGAAACCTTCGCCGGCCAGTTTCAAGAAGTTGTCGCGATGTAGTGGTGTCTCGTCGTACAGGCGCACCAGGATGTCGCCCATTGTCGTTTTGATCTTTATTTTTGCCATAATTATTAAATAATGCTATGATGTAATGCAAATATACGAATAAGCGAGCGAGAATTATGAAGTTTGCTTCAATAATTTTCACAGCGAGCGTAAGTATATTGGAGATTTATCTCAAATGTAGTAAAAAAGTATGAGATAAAGTTTAACGATCACTACGCCAGAAATCTCATCACCTCGCTATATCTTGGCGCTATATGCAGAGACAAGGACACAAAAAAAGCGACCGCCAAAAGGCGACCGCATGGTCAAAAATCCGCACGATAAGGCGAATCTTTTTGATGTAATTTTCTATAGAATCAACACCTTAAAAAGGTAAGTCATCATCACTACAAATATATTCTCCTATAAAATAATTAAAATCAATTTTGGGTTCTTCTATGTTCCGATATTGTTCTCTTTCAGCTTCACGTTGAACTTGCAGTGATGATTTTGGGAAAAGTCCAAATAAATCACTATCAGGACTTATTTGACTAATTCCAAAATAAGAATCAATAAATTTGTGAAGAGACATTCTTTCTTTAAGAATTCCTTCGTTAAATCTGCCTATATCAATACATCCATCTGGTCTGAATTTAATATAGTTACCTGTCATATTATGTAGATTGCCAGTACCTACCCAAACAGAACCGTCTGCTTTGAAACGGAATCCCATACAAGACAAAGTCATCGTTTCAGAGATTTTCTTCGGTGCATATCCGATGAGCAAATAAGACACTTCATTAGTTTCTTTAGAAGTGTACATGGTCATCATACTCTCTCCAACTCTATCAGATTTACTAAGTTTGCCTTCAAAATACCACTGTACCAGATGGGTTAAATCGGTTTTCAGTTGACTATTTTCATAATATCCAAATTCGACAAGATAGCCACCATTGATGCATAGTCCCCATCCGTTACCTCTGTTGTTTTTAAAAAACATTGTGTACATATAGTGGTCATGACTGTTTATAGCAGGACCATTCAAAAGTCCATTTTCAAAGTTCCCATAAACATAAAAATCAGGGTAAAACTTTTTACCACACCCATGAGGTATAAATTTTCCATGTCGATAACATCCCCAACCGTTATATTTTTTACCGTCTTCAAGAGTAATGTTTGTTACTTTTTCTTCGGCTTTAGGGAGAGAATCTTCGGGAAAATCTTCATTGTATTGTCCTTCAATATTATCACATTTGCCACCGTCAGATAAGCGGTTCAATTCTTTCACATACTTTGCAAAACTATTGAGGCCATCTAAACTATCGGTACCACAGAAAGCAGCTACAGGATTATTAGACTCATCAAACATATAAACCCATAACCAAATATTGTGAGGTTGTCGCATTATAGCAAGGGTTGCAATCATTACAGGTTCGTTGAAAGGTGAGTTAGGAAGATAATCACCAATGTCCAAGCATCCCTCTACACTCAATTGAACACCAACCTGACCATTCTGTTCAACTTCTTGGAAACCTTTGACTTCAAGCCACCCTTTGTCCGTATAGATATCTGAACCAATAAAATCCCAGGTACATTCTTTTATGTCATGAAATGTACGATAATTATAGGAAATCTGTTGTACGTTGTATTTCATAGCATTTAGGTTCTAGATATATAAAACTAGTGTCATATAAGTATTTAATCATTTGTAACGTGTTTGCAAAATTAATCTCTTTTTTAAAATGAACAAATATATCTACTAAAAGTATTTACAATGTATAACATTTATTTTCACTGACTCTTAAGACTATACGAACTACAAAGGCGCTCGCATAAGGTTTATCATTAAACGAATTTGTTTTTCTTTCTGCCTTTAATCTTCCCCATTCAACAACCCTAGACCTTTTTCAAAAAAGTCTAGACCTTTTTTAAATTCCTCGGCGGTTTTTTTAAAAAAGGTCTAGGTTTTTTTACAAATGCACTGCTTGAAAACGAAAAGGATAAAATCTGCGCTATTGTTCGTGTCTCTTCTTTAAAAATAGTGGGAGTTGTTCCGCTAATGCTGTCATTGACGGATAGAGCAGATTGGCGCCGCTGTCGAGCAATGCGCTTTCGGGCAGTGGACCAGTGTTGACGGCGATGGTGAAGATTTGGGCGGCATGGGCGGCTTGCACACCGAGTGGGGCATTTTCTACAACGATGGCTTGCCAAGGTGCGATACCAGCCTTCGCAAGTGCCATAAGGTAGGGTTCGGGATGTGGCTTGCCGTGCTTCACATCTTTGCTGGAAATGACACGGTCGGGCGAGAAGTAGCCAGGGAAGTGCGTCTCCAAACGATTGAGTAAGGACAACTGACCACTGCCCGTGACAACGTAGATGTCCAGACCGGCCTCCTTCACACACTTCAGCACTTCGTCCGCACCAGGCATCTTTGGCGCTTCGTCCAGCGCATTGAAGGCAACACATTTCGCTTCGTAGATGTCTTGCACCTCCTTTGCTGTGGCGGCTCTGCCCCAGTATTTTTGTGTCAGTAGGTTGATCGTGGCCTCACCAGTACGACCCTCGTGCATGAAGACTTCTTCGCGAGATAGGGGTAAACCGAAATCAGTGCAAACGTGCGACCATGATTCGGCATGGCGAGGCATCGAGTCGAACAATACGCCGTCCATGTCGAAAAGTACGGCGCGGGGCGCAAAGGTTGTGAATTGCTGAGTGTCGAGGTATTCTTGAATTTTTGAGGTGAACATATATGTTGTACTTTTCAGATGTAAAAAAAGTAAGGTGACTCCCCTAAATTTTATTAGTGTTTTGGCTCATTTTCTTAGCATTTCCCCAAACGCTTATCTACGCTAAAGATGAAGACGCTTTGTGGTAAGTGCTATCTTTGCAGTGCCATTCTTTCCTGTCGCATGTGCGCGGGTACCTTATCTATATAAGTATAGTGATAGAGTGGAATGACAATGATCTTTGACTTGTTGAAAAAATAGGAGATTGTAAAAATGGGGCCTAGAGACATTCTCCCTAAGCCCCATATGTATTAAATGGTATCGTGGCGATTAGAGTCTTGCCTTGATAGCTTCTGTATCTGCTTCGTAGCCAGGTTTGCCAAGGAGAGCAAACATGTTCTTCTTGTAAGCTTCAACACCTGGTTGGTCGAATGGGTTCACACCCAACACGAGACCAGAGATACCGCAACCGCGCTCGAAGAAGTAGATGAGTTGTCCCAAATAGTATTCGTTGAGTTCGGGCAACACGATGCGCATACAGGGTACACCGCCGTCCACGTGAGCCAATTGTGTACCGAGTTCTGCCATGCGGTTGACTTCGTCTACGCGGCGACCTTCGAGGAAGTTCAAGCCATCGAGGTTTTCTTCATCGTGGGGGAAGAGTACGGTGTGGCGAGGATTTTCTACTGAAATTACGGTTTCAAAGATAGTACGTTCGCCGTCTTGTATCCATTGACCCATAGAGTGGAGGTCGGTGGTCAAGTCTACTGCAGCGGGGAAAATGCCCTTGCCATTCTTACCTTCGCTCTCGCCGTAGAGTTGCTTCCACCATTCGTTCATAGAGTGGAGTTTGGGTTGGAAGTTGGCGAGGATTTCGATCTTCTTGCCTGCAGCGTAGAGTGCATTTCTTGCTGCAGCGTAAGTTGCGGCGAGGTTGTTTGCTACAGGTACGTCAGTGTTGGTAGCCTTTTCCATATCCACTGCACCTTGAATCATAGCTTTGATGTCAAAACCTGCGCAAGCGATGGGGAGGAGACCTACGGGAGTGAGGACAGAGAAGCGACCACCCACGTTGTCGGGGATGATGAAGCTCTTGTAACCTTCTTTGTCGGCAGTGACACGTGCAGCGCCTTTCTTAGCGTCGGTTACTGCCACGATCACCTTGCGTGCTACGTCCAAACCGCGTTGCTCTTCGCATTGCTTCTTGAGCAGACGGAATGCCAAAGCAGTTTCGGTGGTTGTACCTGACTTTGAAATGTTGATGACACCGAAGCGGCGACCTTTCAGGTATTCGCAGAGTTCATAGAGGTAGTCCTCGCCGATGTTATTACCTGCGAAAAGAATTACAGGGTTCTTGCCGTCGTTAGCAAGCCACTCGAAACTGTTACCAAGTGCTTCGATTACGGCACGAGCACCGAGGTAGCTACCACCAATACCTGCTACGACGATCGTATCGCAGTTCTCGCGCAATACTTGTGCTGTAGCGAGGATGTCATTCAAGTGTTCTTCTGTAATAGAAGAGGGGAGGTGCAACCAGCCCAGGAAGTCGTTGCCAGCGCATGTACCAGCTTCGAGAGCTTCATTTGCAGCCTGTGCTTGAGGATAGAGATTTTCAATTGCATTGGCTTCCAAAAATGGGAGCGTCTTGCCAAGTTCTAATGATAAAGTTTTCATGTTTGAATAGTATTTGTATTATTATTTGATTTTATTGGAATATTTTACTGTGTTTGCTTTCTTGTCGTCGTAAATTACTTCTTTCAGTGTTTCTGAACTTACGGTGATGGCGTTCTTGGAGAACTCTGGGACATTATAACTCTTCATGCGTAGCAAATTGAATTCGGGATCTTTTTGCGGCAGGAGGAAGGCTTTGTGATCCTTGCCATCCTTGTCGAAATATGCAATGTATGGGCGAGAATAACTGCCATCTTCGCGGCGCGATGCTACGACAAGCCAACGGCCGTTGCTGCTCCATGAGTGATAACTGTCTGCTGCGAAACTATTGGCTTTGTCCAATGGACGTACTTCGCCACTTTGCAGATCCTTCACATAGAGATCGGCCGAATGGTGCCAAATGTGGAATTGGCCATAGTCGGCCATTGTGAACAATACGAAGCGGCCGTCAGGACTAACCTTGGGTACTGCGGCACTCTTGCCCATGGCATTACAATCTACTTCGACCTCGGGGGTGCCAAATGTCTTGGTTTGTGCATCAAATGGGATGCTCATCAGATTGTAGCGGATAGAGTCGTAGCGAGGCAGGATGGCATCGCTGGCAGCTTTGGTATCCAGTCCCTTTAGATATGGAGTCTGTGCCGCACAATAGTATACCTTTGAACCATCAGGCGCCCAGCAGGGGAAGGTCTCCATCACGTCGTCTGTCTTCAGGATATTGGTGAGTGTTTCCTTTTCGACATCAAAGAATACCAAGTCAGAACCATAGTCGATCACTTCAATCTTTTGTCCGTGAATCATGTGGAAGGCCTGGCCGGTACGGTTGCTTGAAAATACAACCCATGGTTTTTCTCTGTGCCAAGTGGGATATACGGTGGAAGATAGGATTGAGTCGCTCTTCATGTTGAGCTTGCGTGCCTTGCCGTTTTGAATAAACACAGTACCGCCATGGCCTGCACGAACGTGGAAGAGCATATTGTCTGTGCTATAGTTTTGGAAGTTGTGGCAGTTGATGCAGTGATTGTCTTCGCTGTTGTATTCGGGATTGTTCTCGTAGACTACCTTTTCGTCAAAGTTTGTGACGTTACGTTGATAGATGCCCAATTGGCGATAGAGCTCGTAGCTGGGTTCAATCAAGCGATAGGTGAGGTAGGGGTCGATTTCTTCCTGAGCTACGTCGATGGTATATTCTGGGTGCTTTACCCATCCGCCTTCTGTTTCGGCGTAGATATTTACCTTGAGTTGTTTGCCTTTGCTCGCAGTCAATAGCTCTTTCCATGCCGCTTCGTCAAAGAACAATTTGCCATCTTCGCCTGCACCAGCTGTTATTTCTTGATTGCCGCAAGCTATACTTGCAAAGTACGCCTTGGCATCAGATTTCACTTGTACGTTGAGTGGAGCGATATTGCAGGGGATTGTAATGTTGCGATAGTCGGGATAGATATTTACTGCCTCGTCCACATTGGTGAAGTCGGTCGGGCGTTCTACATTTACACCACAAGCTGTGAATAGGGTGATAAGTGCTGCTGCAAATAAAAGATGAATTTTCATATGCACGTGTTATATATTAATGTAGGTTTTCGGATATTGTATTGACGATTAGTTTACACCGGCGTTGTTTTGGTCTGATTTTTCCTCCTTCTTAACCAAATTTTCGCAGTAGTAATAGTAGAAGTAGTGTCCCAGCCATTCTTCTTTCAGCGTCTTGGCGACCTCTGCAGGAACGCCTCCCTTGATGCCTGCTTTCAGTGAATCTTGCCATTCATTCGGTGAATATTTGCTTTCATAATAGGCTTGAATGTCTTTCAGGAACGTATAAAGTGTGCTGGTCGCATTGTTGCCCATAGTTTGATTGTCTGGGTTGAGTTCGGGGAAAGCCTTGTAAACTTCAGGTTTACTCATACCGCGAATAGCCAAGGCCTCCAGTACATTGTTGGGCAGGAAACCTCCGCGTGATGCTTTCAGGGCTTGAGCACGCTCTATCAAAGTTGAGAAATCTTTTGAGTAGAGGCATGCTGCGATAGATATAGGTAGTGTCTCGTTGTTGCCTTCAAGCACGCCGATATTATATCCCATGAAGACGGGTTGACGGTAGTTTTGCTCAAAGCGCTTTTCGCGAGGCACGAGTTTGAGGATTTGGGCGAACAGCGGATCTTGTTCCACCAATGTGCGGTCTGCATTCATAGCTCTGAACTTTTCTACGAATTTTCCTTCGAAGGGCATTTGGTCGATGATGGTGAGGTACTTTTCTGCCAGAGCGGGTTCATTGTTGAGTATAGCGCAAATTGCCATACGCTTGAGGTTGTAGGCTGTAGCACCATTCATCACGTTGTGATCCATAGATGTGCGATATGCAGAATTTAACAGACCCGAGAAAAGGTTGGCATCTGATTGGAAGACACCGTACTCTTCGAAACCGTCCTTTTTGTCTAATTTCATTTCGGGGTAAGCATATTCGATATCAAATAGACCTTCGAGCATTTGATTGGTATGTATCAAACCGATGGCGTGATAGGCTGCAACCGAGCGTGAGGGTTGTTCGGCTAATTGTGCATCGTCTACCAAAGCGCCGATTTCATTGATGTCGAAGGTGAATAGACGGTTTTGCATACGTGCGGTCAGTATCTCGTTGTCGTTGCGCAGTAATGTCGTAGTGGTGAGTGCGCCGAAAAAGAGTAAAGGCAGTATGAAAGGGATAACATTCCATTTGCTCCATGCTTTTTCAGTTTTCTCTACTCCATTATTATCTTTCTTTGCGAACTTGCCGACCAAAGCTGTAATACCCCATAAGAGGAGACTACCTGCCATCAAAAACAAAGGATAGAGCACGATGGCTGAAGGTTCATTCTTGTAGAACAAACTATAGCCACGAAATACCATCCAAAGTAGTAATCCCCAGGAAAGGAGAGCACTGATTCCGCGCAGGAATTGAGGGATGCGCAGAGCACGGTCCAAAGCAAATGCTGCGAGGGTTAGGATTGTGGCCATAAACAAACTTCCCGTCAACGTGGTCTTCCATACCAGCATGATAAAACGACCTATCCAATAGAGTTGGCCGTAGTCCTTGTTGAGCAGGTATTGCATGGATAGCGGAGAGTCTGACACGAATGCTTCCTGCTGTGCTCTGGTGAAGACGTCACCATAGATTGCGGTGCAGAAAAGCATGATGAGAGCCCAAGTAATAAAATATGGCCACCATGTGATGGACTTTTGCCATTCTTCTCGTAATGTAGAGCGCTGTTCGGTCTGCGCAGCTTGGGGGGTCACTGCAGTTTTGTTGTGATGTTGGTTGTTTCGTGATTTGTTGGCGTACTGTTTGTTTTTTGCTGTTGCCATAATTTGATAATATATTTTACACAAACTGAACGGATGGTTACTTGTCTACCACCCGCCCAGTGTCTAAATGTTTGGTTTATTTCACAATGACTTTTTGATTGCCGACTACGTACACACCTTTCTCAAGATGATCAACGATAGTTTGACCTATACCTGCGTCGGCAGTACGTACTAAAGCACCGCTTACGCTGTAGATATGCAAGGTCTGAGCTGTGCTGGTGTTGATGCTGATACAACCGTTGCCACCCACGGCGTGGAAGAATTTGGTGTCTTCTACTTCGTTCACGCCTACGGTGATTGGGTCAAAGTTGTACTGTCTGTCCAAGAATTCAACGCGTTCGTCAATCCAGTTGTGGATATATTCCACGTCGCCGGCTATGTCGCTGTGCAACGAGTTCCATTTTTTCTGTTCACGCAGGTCTGCTCCACTTTCTACGAACAGGTCGCAATATGCGGTGAAGCGTTCTTTCAAGGTTTCAGGATCGAAATGTGTTGGGCGCAGTTCTGCATATCTCGTCGCCAATCTTTCTGTCCAGCCTGTGTTTTTGATATTTTGCAGACGGTGGAAGATGGTGTGTGTACCGTGCTCGTATTGCCACAAGAAGTTGGTAAAATCTTGCCTTGAGTGAGTAAGGTAGTTTGAGCCATCCCATCTGCGTCCCCATGTGCCGTCGAGGTCCCATGGTGCAAAACCGATGCGGCTGGAATACTTGTCGCCCAATTTGTCGTAGCAATAGAAGAAGATATTCTTGCCATGGTTGTCGGTCGCCAGCATGAGTTCGATGAACAGATAATAGTCGTCGAGTGTCGGTGCATCCAGGTATTTGTCAAAATCCTTGATGAATGTGTTGTCACTCGAAGTCGCTACGAAATTGATGCAGTTCCAGAGTGGTCCCCAGTCAATCTTTTCAGTTTCGTAGTCCGGATATTTCACTTCGTAGTTCGCCCAGTTTTCTGAGTAACTGTTGTTGCTGTAACTTTTGGGTGTTGTGCCCGAGAAATACTGACTATCTGATTCGTGTCCCATAAAGACTTCGTAGCCCCACTGTGCCGATTTGTACAGCACACCATGGATCTCGGCCGCCGTAGTATTGGTTTGCTCCACATATTTCTTTAGCTTCAGCTGCTTGCGGTCCATCTTTTCTGTCATACAATACAGACCATGGTAAGCGCCATTCAAGAAAACTTCAACAAACTCTCCACGTGTGCCCTGACGAGCTTTCTTTTCCCAACCTTCGCGACGGTGATAGGGATGTGTGGCAAAGTCGTTCCACAAGTCGGTGCTGACGCGGTTGCGCATACAAGCCTTGTCGATAGCCATAGCGTCGAGGATCCAGTTGTTGTCGTCGCGCAAGCCAAAGAACTCGCGGTCTACGGATTCGCCCTTCTCGTCGCGTAGCTTGATGGCGTAACTCTTCTTGTCGTAGTTCTGAGCTGTAGCGCCACGATACTTATAGGCTGCGATATAGGTCGAATCATAACCTGCCGTGTTGGGGTCTGTCACACGGATGGTGCCGGAATTGTAATAAGAGCCGTTGCAGGAATTGTAAGTCACCTCGACTATTGGCATATAGGTAAAGCGTAGGGGTGACGAGGCTACGCATTGTCCATCGGCATCCTTGATAGTGATTTCATAGTCCTTGGTGCAGTCGATGTCGCCCAGGTCTATTTCGCCATCTTCGTTGGCTGCTGTGTCGTCTATGTAGACAATGTAGCCTTTGTCCTTTTGGTGGCAGCTGGCAGTCAGAGTGCCGAGAAAACTATTTTCACCGCGTGCCGACGAGGGTAGGGCGCAGTAGTACACCTTCTCCTTTTTGTCGTAGACCAGGTCTTTGTTGTTGATGCGCAGGGTGTCTACGTAGTTCGACACAATACCTTCGCTCACCGCCCCGCCGCCAAAGAGGCCCTGTGCTTTCAGATTGTCGATGTGGCGCTGGTCTGATGAGTAGAATCTGAATGTAGAACCACTGTCGCGGCTGTATAAACCAATCACTCCGCCGCTGACGTTGTAGTCATTCCAATATAAATATTGGCTTTGGTTGTAACCTTCAGCCGTAGTGGGCAAATTGTCCAACTTGAATAGTGCATATCCGGGATAGCTGTCGTTTTCATAAAATTCGATCTCCCATATATTTTTGCCCGAAGCGGAACCTGTTGTGGTGATCAATGGGCTTTGGCCTTCGCCAAATGCCAGAAAACTGGTGGATACATATTGACCTCCTTCTGTGTACACCTTGATGCCATCACCGTCCTTCATGAAGTAGAAGCGTGTACCGCTATTGATGTCTTGGTACAGGTTGTTGGCATAGACATACACCCATTTGCTAGAGCGTACGTTCTGTATGCGATAGTAGATGGGATTTTTTGTATCTGTAGTTAATACGATGGGATTACCCAAACCCACTGTTTCCCAATACTCGCCGGCAGCGGTCATGCCATAGTCGTCCGATGTTTCGGGCTTGTCTGGCGTTACGGTGCCTCCACCGCCGCCACTCGTGCCAGTGATGCTCATGCCGTATTGGTCGTACACCATGAAACACTCGTTTGACGAACCAGATACGCTGTAAGTGCCCACCAATCCAGTGCCGTCCAGACGCAGGTTGAAACCTTGCGATGGCGCTTCTACGCTGGTGATGATGACTGTGCCGTCAGTGTTTTCAGAAAATTTCCAAAGTCCATTGTTGCCACTGGTTGTTGCTGACAGTTGCAGGCCTTTAGCCAGGTATTGTCCGCTGGAGTTTTGCACACGGCCCTCCTTGTAGATGATATATTCTCGTGTTACGGCATTTTGGATAGTATAGCCTTTCTCGTCGCCGATGATCACCCAATAACTGTCGTCACTCAAACTGCTGTTGCTGGTGTGATAAATATAAGCCGCCTGACCATGATAGGCCCCTACGACCATATTGCCTGAGGATTGAGCTTTGCAGACGAAATAGTATTTCGAACCACTTTTGATGTTGATCTCGGCTTGGATTTGGCACGCAAAAACAAGACCGATGAGCAAGAGTAAATATTTTTTCATGCGGTGTTATAATTTTGTGCGCCAAAATTACTGAATTTTCACTGCTTTACAAAGTAAAAATTTGAGAAATCTACCGAAGTTCTATATTTTTGGTCTTTCAGGAAAGTAAACGTCGGCGAAAATTGCAAAAATGCCGACTTCTACTTTGGTGAGCGTTGTGAGTGCTCTCGGCTTTTGATCAGAGATTGGATATTAAGGATATTTATGAAAATTTAACGGTCGCGAAGTACGGTGCGTTGTGTAAAAATAAAAATCCAAGGCTTCGTTGAAATTAGGCCTTGGATTTTTTTAACAAGGTCTAAGGTTTTTTCAACGACCCGTCGCGAAATTTCTTGAGATTTTCACATAATAAAATAGGGAAAAACCCCTGCAAATGGGTTCTTCCCTAATGTGTAATACAAAGTTACGAAATTTTTTGCCGAGATCCAAATTGCGATTTTTTATACTTGACAAATTGTTAACTTCATATCATTGGGCGTCGAGCATGAAATACATATTTTGACGTGGCTAAACGTCGAGGATTTTTGAAGTAGGCATTTTGTCAAATGTTGAGTGGGAAAAATAGAAAAAGTGAGGTGGATTTCCCTAAAAAACTAAAAACTTGTAGTTTTTCTTTGCCTTTTTGCGCGGTTAAAGTAAATTTGCACCCAATATTATAAAGACTAAGCACAATACTGGACATGAACTTGACAATCGACATAGGTAACACTCGCTCGAAAATAGTACTCTTTTGCAACGATCAGGTGCAAGAGGCATTTGCTGTGGAGTCAGATTTGTGCGAGGCGGTACAAAGGATTATGCAAACCTATGATATTCAGGCGGTAGCTTGGAGTGCTGTGGGTAGAATACCCGAGGGTTTCGAGGCAATGCTCTCCGCTCTCCCTTGCCCAGTGGCGCGTTTGGAATGGCACTCGCCGATTGCCTTCAATCGCAAATATCAGACCCCTGAAGGTATGGGCGCAGACCGCATCGCGGCAGATATTGCCGCAGTAGCGTATTCGCCTGGTCATAATGTTCTGGTGATTGACGCCGGTACGTGTATCACTTACGATTTGCTCTGGGCTGATGGGCCCTATATTGGTGGCAACATTGCGCCGGGTATGCAGATGCGACTCAGAGCAATGCATGATCACACCGCGGCTTTGCCTCTGATCACGCCCGACGGCCCTCTGCCCGACTATGGGCATGACACCGATACCGCGATGAGATGTGGTGTGGTGTGGGGTATGCGTGGTGAAATCGCGTCCGAGGTGGAGCGCTATCGTGCCTTGATACCCAATCTGAAAGTTTGGCTCACAGGTGGCGACGAACTCAACTTGGCTGACTATGTCAAAGGCGAGGTGAATGTAGATAGGTATTTAGTGGCAAAAGGTCTCAACCTGCTCTGCGAAGAGTATTTGCAAAACGCCCTTTCGGTACAATAATACAATAGAATGAAATAGATGAATGCCGCTTGATCACGAACAAGGTGTAGTGATAGAGAGGCGTTATTAAATACAAGGATCAATGAAGATTACAAAGCACGTCTTACTCATTTTGCTCGGTGTGATAATCTCATCGAGTGTCGTTGCACAGCACACAGGTAGCAACTCGCCTTACTCGCGATATGGCTTCGGCTTATTGACCGACCGTGCACAGAGTTTTAACAAGGGTATGAGCGGACTGTCATACGGTATGCAGAGCGGAACAGAGTTGAATATGAAAAACCCCGCTACATACGCTTCGATAGACTCGCTGGCATTTCTCTTTGACTTGGGCCTGTCTTTGCAAAATGGCAATATCAGTCAAGATGGCAAGCGTGTGAATGCTCGCAATGCTGCTATCGACTACCTGTCTATGGGCTTCCGTATGGCACCTGGTTTGGGGATGTCAATAGGCCTTATGCCCTATTCCACAATCGGGTATAACGTGACGCAAGACGGTAGATTTGATCCAGGAACCGGCGAAGTGACCAAAACAGATACCTATAGCGGCGAGGGCGGTTTGCACGAAGTTTATGCAGGTTTGGCATGGCGCCCCTTCAAACCGATATCAATCGGTGCAAATGTTGGCTATTTGTGGGGAGATATGACCCACACGGTGCTTACCTCTTTCAGTAATACAGCGATCAAATCGCGCCGCCTGATGTACAACACCGACTTGCGCACCTACAAGGTGGACTTTGGTTTGCAATACACTCAGCCTATCGGTAAGAAGAACTCATTTACCCTCGGCCTTATCTACGGCCTTGGACACAAGATTGGTTCGCCAGCTTATTACTACGACCAGACCATTGAGTCGGGCACGATTACTGGTTCGGATACCTTGTGTGTTGAAAAAGCTTATGAATTGCCACATACCTTTGGCGCAGGTCTCTCGTGGAATTATAATAATTCGCTCAGAATAGGTGCCGACTACACTTTGCAAAAGTGGAGTGATGTGAAGTCTCCTATGATCGCTACAGATGGTTCTGGCAATAAGATTTATACTTCTGCAGTTGGTGCATACACAGATATGGAACGCTTCACAATAGGTGCCGAGTATGTGCCCAATCGTAGCGGTGTGAATTGGAGTGATCATTTGCGCTACAGAGCAGGTTTCTCTTACGGCACACCCTATACCAAAATCAATGGCCAGCAGGGCCCTCGCAGTTATCTGGCATCACTCGGCGTGGCATTCCCTATTATGAACAGATACAATAATCGTTCGTTGGTAGACGTCGCTGTACAATACGAACGCATTCAACCCAGTGTGAAGGGCATGATTGTCGAGAATTATATACGTCTCAGCGTAGGCATCTCTTTCAACGAACGCTGGTTTATGAAGTGGAAGGTAGATTAAACGCCAACATATATATCGCCCGACAGGTATAATATAAATATATAATATCTACGCTCAACTTGAATTTACGCACACCATTATTCGCCGGCATCCTCTGTGGCATATTCTCGCTCTCATCTTGTGGAAGCGAGGCGCCGCCAATGGCTCCCGCAGTCAGTGATAAAGACTCTGTGGCAGTGATGGTGGACTATGGCGTGGCGACTCTTATGTCTGATTCGGGGTATGTGAAATACAAAATAGTAGCCGAGGAGTGGCACTTCTTCGACAAGAACAACAAACAATTGTGGGTGTTCCCCAAAGGCGTATTCCTCGAACGCTATGATAGGAATTTCAACATGGATATGCACTTGACGGCCGACACAGCCTACTTTCGCGACCAAAACCTGTTGGAATTGCGAGGCCGCGTCTACTTGCATGATTTGGAGAAACAAGTGACCTATGCCTCCGAGGAACTTTTCTACGATACACAAAAGCACCTGTTCTATTCGAACAAATATCATCATTTCACGACGGCTGACAAAGATTTGAAAGGAGATTGGTTTGAATCCGATGACCAATTCAGAAAATATTATGTAAAGCAATCACGAGGTTTTGTGCCTGTGGCAGAAAATACTTCCAGTGAAGCATCAGCAGAAAATGTAATGCCTGCAGATAGTGGGTTTGTTCGCAATGAGGCTGTACCACAAGCAAGGCGGACAGACAACGCTTTTGAGCAATAAATATCTGTTGTGGTGTATTTTTTCTTTACTTAAGTTCGCATATATCTATATTTTTTGTATTTTTGCACGTTGAATTCTCAAATTTGAAAATAATAATAAAAAAATAAACAATAATGGCAGCATTACAAACACTTAGGAACAAGCCTGCACTGCTGATGAGTGTCATCGGTGGCGCACTTTTGCTCTTTATCATTACAATGGTTGTGGAAAATCACAATCCATTCGGTCCAAGCGATAAAGCTGGTAAGGCTTTTGGACAAGAGATTAAAATCAACGACCTGAACCAAGAAATTGAAGAAGAAGTGAACTTCCAAACAGTAGCACGCACTCTTCAAAACATGGCTAATGGTAACAGCGAATTGGTGAAGCTCACTGAACAAGAAAGAGAACAAATTCGCCAAATGGTTTGGCAAAGAAATGTACAAGAGTTGGCTTTGCTCGAAGAAACTGAAAAGTTGGGTCTGACAATTACTAGCGAAGAATTGACAAAGTACCTGGAAAATGTAAACTTCCAAACTCCAAGCGAAGAAGTACAATTGATGATCATGACAGGTTACCTCTTCGGTGGCAATCCTGCAATTGCTGGTTACCAACAATTCTTGAAGGATTATGACAAGATGGTGCAACAAATGGCACAAAGTAATCCTGATATGGTAGAGTTCGTACAAAATGTGAAACGTGCTTGTGCTTACGCTGAAAACAAACTGAAGAAAAACCTCTTGCAAGAAAAGTATTTGTCTTTGATGCAAGGTTCATTCACTTCTAACCCTGTTTCTGCAAAAGCACTCTTTAACGATATCTACACTAAGTACGATTTCGAAATCGCAGCAGTAGCTTACGATTCAATCAACGACGTGGATTTGAACGTGACTGACGAAGAATACAAAGCATTGTACAAACAATACAAAGATCGCTTCTTTACAGGCGTTGATACTCGTTCTGTAAAATTGGTGGACTTCCAACTTCGCGCTACTCCTAATGACGTTGCAAACATTACTGCACGTGTTAAGGCAGCTGAAGATTCTTTGAAGAATACAAACAATGTAAATGATATCAAGGCTATCCTTTCTACTGCAAACTCTAACTTGGATTTCCAAAACGTATATATGACTAAGGATACTTACAAGTCATATAATATGGACAAGATGGTAGCTCGTGTAGATTCTATGAGTGTAGGTAGTGTAAGTCCTACTTTCAACGATGGTCAAAGCGTTTACACAGTGAAATTAGTAGGCAAGAAGACTACTGCGGACTCTTTGCAAATGGCATTTATCCCTGCTGTAAGCAAGGCACAAGCTGATAGTATTATGAACGACCTTAAGGGCGGTAAGTCTTGGGCAGATGTTGCAAAGGCTAAGAGTGCTAAGGATACATTGATTTGGGAATATCTTCCTTTCTACAATGACCGTACAGAAGCAGATAGTAATGTTTATACTCACCCAGCTCAACTTGCAATGAATACACCTGGTATCCTCCAAAGTGGTTCTGGTTATGTTGTTGTGAAGGTAGTTGCTCAAAAGTCTTTGTCTGAAAAAATCAACGTTGCTATCGTACGCAATGAAATCGATTTCTCAGATGTCACTTATGAAGAAGCATTGAGTAAAATGAACAACTTCGTAAGTTCTGCTAAGGAAGCTAGTGCTGTGGATTCTGTAGCACGTGCAAATGGTTACGAAGTAATGGATGTTCCTGCTTTGGGCACATCTAATTACTCAGACTTGTCATTCAACTATACAGACAAGGCTGGTGAAATCATGAGATGGACTTTCGATGAAGCAAAGGTAGGTCAAGTTTCAAATGTTTATGAAACTCGCGACGTACAAGGCAACACTCACCTGCTCACAGTTGCTGTTGTATCTGAATGCAATGACGAATATTTGCCATGGAATAGTGAAGCAGTAAAAGAAACTCTCAAACCAATCGCTATCCAACAAAAGAAAGCTGCAAAAGCTCTCGAATTGGTTAAGAATGCTAAGAGCATGGATGATATGAAGAAGATCAATGGCGTAAGCGTTGATACACTTACTTCAAAGGGTATCTATGAACTCCATATCGCAGAACCTGCGTTGATGGGTGCTCTCCAAAAGGCGAAGGAAGGTGAATTCATGGCTAACGTTAAGGGTACAAATGCAGTTTATGCTATTCGCGTGATCAAGAAGGCTGCTCCTACTGTTCCATTCACTGAGGATATCTACATGAACTACGTTGCAATGCAAAATATGTACAACGTATTCGGTCAACAAGGTCAATTCCCCTCAGAACTCTTCAACTACTTGATTTCTCGCAAGGGTAATGTGAAAGATTTGCGTTACAAATTCTAATAACGCAATTACATATTCTCAAAAAACCGCTCTCCCCTCAGGGTGGGCGGTTTTTATTTCCATCAAAATTCATACGGTTTGAATGCATGGGCAGTATGATAAGATGCGAATAATGTATTATATTTGAAAAATATCAGGACTTAATGGGTAGTTAATCATTCTTAGTGATTGCAACCTTTAGATTTGAAAGAAAAAAATAAGACTATGAAACTCGACGAACTACTACATTTATATGCTAAGCACCCGCAGGTGAAAGCTCTCAGCACTTTGTTGTACGAGGGCAAGACCTCTCCTATATATATAAAGGGGTTGAAGGCTTCTGCTGCTCCAATGATTTTTGGTGCCCTGGCTTCGGGTGATGTATATGATGGGCTGTGCGAAAAAGGCAAGAAAAAATCTGATGAGAGCAAGAGCAAAAATAAAAACCGAAAGGCTGATGCATCATCATTAAAAGGTCCTTTTCTGTTTTTGCTTGATGACGAAGATAGTGCAGGTTACTTTTATCACGACTTGGTACAGATGTTGGGCGAAAAGCAAGTTCTGCTCTTTCCTTCCACTTATCGCCGTGCTGTGAAGTATGCCCAGCGCGATGCAGCCAATGAGGTATTGCGCACAGATGTTTTGGGTCGTTTGTCTACATTTGATACCAATAATAATGAATGGCTCTTTGTTGTCACTTACCCTGCTGCTTTGGCAGAAAAGGTAGCTTCTCGCGAAGAAATAGTTGACCATACGATTACCCTGCGTATTGGCGAGAGTTATGACCTCGTAGAATTAGCAAAACGACTTGACGAAATAGGATTTGTGC